>JANNCN010000004.1:0-20512 GCA_031386665.1 Rhodoferax sp.
CACCGGGCACCGTCATGCCCAGCGCTTCGGCAATACACGCCATGGTGCTGGCCGTGCCCATTACCGAACAGGTGCCAACGCTGGCCACCAGCTGGTTGTTAACGTCGGCAATCTCGTCGGCGTCAATCTCCTCGGCGCGGAATTTCGCCCAATAGCGGCGGCAGTCGGTACAGGCACCCACGCGTTCGCTGCGGTGCGAGCCAGTGAGCATGGAGCCGGTGATGAGCTGGATGGCAGGCAGGCCAGCCGAAGCGGCGCCCATCAACTGCGCGGGAACGGTTTTGTCGCAGCCGCCAATCAGCACCACCGCGTCCATCGGCTGCGCCTTGAGCATCTCTTCGGTATCCATCGACATCAAATTGCGCAGAAACATGCTGGTTGGCGCGGCAAAACTCTCGTGGATGCTGATGGTGGGGAAATCCATCGGCAAGCCACCGGCCAACAAGATGCCGCGCTTCACGGCCTCGATGAGTTGCGGCATGTTGCCATGGCAGGGGTTGTAGCTGCTGCCGGTGTTGGTGATGCCGATCACCGGGCGGTCTAGAGCCCGGTCGGTGTAGCCTGCGCCTTTAATGAAGGCTTTGCGCAAAAAGAGCGAAAACCCGGCGTCGCCGTAGCTGGTCAGGCCTTTTTGCATGCCCTTTTTTTGATCTTCATTGGGGCTGTTGCTGATGTCTTTGGGCATAGGTGGCATTTGTTGCGAGGTGCTTTGAGGTGCTGAAGTGTTCAGCGATTTTGGGGTGACAGGCTATTTTGGCAGCCGCAGTGTCAATCCGCTTTGATGTCTGCCTTCTTGATCAGCTTTTCCCAGCGCGCAACTTCGGCCGCCAACCGTTCAGCCGCGCGGGCGGGCGTGGTGGGGGCGGCCGCGTAAACGCCTTGCTTGAGAAGTTGCTCTTTGACCTCGGCAGATTCCAGAATTTTGGCCATCGCTGCGTTGAGCAAATTGACAATCGCGACGGGAGTACCGGCTGGGGCCAAGACGCCAAAGGTGGAACTGATCTCAATGGCGGCCAGACCCGCTTCGGCTGTGGTGGGCACATCCGGCAGCATGGAAATGCGGTTGGCCGTGGTGACAGCCAAGGCGCGCAGTTGGCCTGACTTGATAAAGCCTTGGGCTGCGGGCACGGTTTCAAACATCAGGTTGACTTGGCCGCCCACCAAGTCGGTCATGGCAGGGCCGCTGCCTTTGTAGGGCACATGCACCATTGTGATGGCTGTTTCGTCAATGAAAATCTCAGCCGCCAGGCGCTGGGGCGCACCCGCACCCGAGGACGCAAAGTTCAACTTGTCGGGGTTGGCTTTGCCATAGGCAATCAGTTCTTGAAAGGTTTTGACCGGCAGTTTGGGGTTGACCACCACGACCAGCGGCACGGCACCCACCACCATGATGGGCACAAAGTCTTTGATGATGTCGTAGCGCAGTTTGCCTTTCTCCAGAGTCGCAATGGTGCTGTGCGAGGTGAGCGCGCCCATCAGCAGCGTGTACCCGTCGGGTGCTGCTTTGGCTGCGAATTCGGCCCCAATATTGCCGCCCGCGCCGCCTTTGTTGTCCACCAGAACCTGTTGCCCCAGTACTTCGCCCAAACGCTGCGCCACCACCCGACCAATGATGTCGGTGGCACCGCCAGGCGGGTAGGGCACAACCAGTTTGATGGGTTTGTCGGGGTAGGCCAGCGCCAGGGTGGCCCAGAGCGCCAGACCCGCAGCCAAGCCGGCGCGAAGCAACACGCGGCGGTGGCCTGAAGTTGAGCTTGAGCTTGAGCTTGAGCTTGAGCTTGAGGTTGCGTTTAGCTTGAAGGCATGGGTTGACATGGTGGCTCCTGAATGTGGCTCGGCAAGGTTCACCCCAGTCTGACGCCGTAGGCACAACTTGAGGGTCGAGAAATGCAGTATTGAAGTTTTGGGAGTTAAATGAAAGTAGCGGTGACAGTTTTCAAACCATAAAATATTTATGCTGTAGGGTCTGACTTTCTGTCGCCTTTCAAGTGTCAATTGCACTACCCATTTTCTGGAGGCACTCGCATGGACCTGCGTTATCTGCAAAGCTTTGTCACGGTGGTGGACCACGGCTCATTGGCGGAAGCTGCCCGCAGGCTGGACCTGACGCCTGCTGCCGTGGCCGCCCGCATCAAGGCGCTTGAAGCCGAATTGGGCGCAGGCCTGATCAAACGGGCAGGGCGCAGCGTCAAAGCCACCGAAGCGGGCATCAAAATTCTGGAACCTGCCCGCGCAGTGCTGCGCGATGTGCGTGACCTGCGCGCGCTGGCCAGTGACAGCGCCAGCCTGGGCGAATTGCGGCTGGGCGTGTTTCAGTCGGCCATGAGCAGCGTGCTGCCGCCCGTGTTAAAGCGCTTGTACGCCCGGTTTCCTGATCTCACGGTGTTTGTGTCGCCCAGTTCGTCGGTTGAACTGTGTCGTCAGGTGGGTGCCGGTGCGCTGGACGCAGCCATCGTGGTGGAGCCGCAATTTGCGATTGCCAAAGGCTGCGAATGGCAGTCGCTGGTGTCTGAGCCGCTGGTGGTTGTGGCACCAGAGCGGCTGGCGGGACGTTTGGCGCATGACTTGCTGCGCACTGAGCCGTTTATTCGCTACGACCGCAATGTGCTGGGCGGCCAACTGGCGGATCGCTACTTGCGCGACCAGGGCATTCGACCGCGCCCGCGTCTGGAGATTGACAGTCTTATGGCCATTGCCGCACTGGTCAATCAAGACTTGGGTGTGGCGCTGGTGCCAGACTGGGCGCCGATGTGGCGCATTGGCATGGACATTGTCCGCATTGCCCTGCCCGAACGGGCCCCCGAGCGCCGCGTTGGCCTGGTGTGGAGCACGCACGGGCCGCGTTTGAGCTTGGCGCAGGGCTTCTTGCAAGAGGCCAGAGCGGTGTTTGCGCAAGTGGCCTAACGCATTAGCCGCGTCATTTTCGAGCCATTGGGCACATCATTTGCATCGCGCAAACTCAGAACGCTCAAAGTGCGAGCGTTTTTAAATCTCATATCACCGGTGATATCACTTTTTTCAAAATGAGTCCAAAATGGCTCAAAATGCAAAATATTGAATGAAATAGGCCTCTAGCTCTCGAATAATATGCATAGTTTGCTATTATTGATGTAGCAAGCTAACATCCAGCCATGCACCCCACCGACTCGCTTCCGCGCGACGCACAAGCCATTCTGGAACTGGCTTCGCGCTCCATGTTTCACTTGTTTTCCAGCATCAGCCAAGGCATGTTTTTGGTCGACATCAGTGGGCGTATCGTCTGGCTGAATGAAGGCTACCAGCGCTTTTTACCCGCACTTGGGTTCTCCAAGGTCGATGAGTTTTTGGGTCACATGGTGGAAGACGTCATTCCCAACACCCAAATGCGCCGCGTGCTTGAAACGGGCGAACCAATTTTGGTCGATTTGCTGACCAACAAGGCAGGCACGTTTGTCGTCAGTCGGTTGCCCTTGCGCGATGAAAGCCAAGTCATCATCGGCGCGATTGGCATTGTGCTGTTTGACCACCCTGAAACCACACTGCAGCCGCTCATCAGCAAATTTGCCCTTTTGCAGCGCGACCTGGACGACGCGCGGCGAGAGTTGGCTAGCCAGCGCAACAACCCGCTGTTTAACGCGCTGTACAGCGGCAGCAATGGCCAGCGCCGCGCCAAACACAGCTTTGCCAGCTTCATTGGCACCAGCCCCGCCGCCATCGAGATCAAACGCCAAGCCCGCCGCGCTGCACAGTCCAACAGCCCCGTGCTGTTGCTGGGCGAAACCGGCACTGGCAAAGAGCTGCTGGCGCATGCCATTCACGCTGCGTCCAGCCGCGCGGCCGGGCCACTTGTCAGCATCAACATTGCGGCAGTTCCCGACACCCTGCTGGAAGCTGAATTTTTTGGCGTGGCGCCCGGTGCCTACACGGGTGCTCAGGCCAAAGGGCGCGATGGCAAATTCAAACTGGCCCACGGTGGCACCTTGTTTTTGGACGAAATCGGCGACATGCCGCTGCCCCTGCAAACCAAGCTGCTGCGGGCCTTGCAAGAAGGCGAAATCGAACCGCTGGGTTCCAACACGCTGATTCGGTTTGACGCCCGGGTGATTGCAGCGACGTCACGCGACCTGAACGCGCTGGTACGCAGCGGCCAGTTTCGTGAAGATCTGTTTTATCGCCTCAATGTGTTGCCCCTGCGCGTGCCGCCCCTGCGAGAGCGGCGTGCCGACATGGCCGCGCTGGTGGAAGTGTTGAGCGAGGAGATGGCGTTGCAACACGGCACGCCACAGCCCGAGCTGGAGCCTGAGGCTTTGGCGCTGCTGGCCGCTCAAACCTGGCGCGGCAACATTCGCGAGCTGCGCAATGTGCTGGAACAGGCCGCCATGCGCACCGATTCGCAAACCATAGATGCGCAGCTGCTGGAGCTTTTGCTGAAGGAAGCGGGCGTGCAAACCATCGCCCGCGCCTCGGACGATGGTGCTTTAAATGGGGCTGAAGGCAAATTGAACCAGGCGCCTGATCAAGATAAACAGTTGCTGCGCCCTTTGAGCGAACAAATCGCCGAACTGGAGCGTCGCGCCATATCTGCCGCCATGGCGGCCACGCAAGGCAACAAATTGGCCACGTCGCGGCTTTTGGGTATTTCGCGGGCAACGCTGTACGAACGTCTGGAAAACCCTGCTTGAAATGAATACAAATGTCTATAATTTAGACAATTCAATTGCCTGAAAATTATGCATTCGATGATGTGCCTGAAATAATTTTCAATGAAATCATAGGTTTGCAGCTTGGCACGCTCTGTGCAATATTCAGTCAACCTAAGAGGAGCTTCCCCCATGCAACACCGTCAACTTTTCACTTTGGCAGCATTAAGTGCCCAAGCCCTGCTGATTTCGGCCGCATTGGCCCCCGCCGCTGTGTTAGCGCAGGCCAAAGACAGCAAGGAAATTCGCATTGCCCACATTCACAGCAAAACCGGGCCGCTAGAAGCGTACGGCAAACAAACCTCAACCGGCTTTTTGATGGGCCTAGACTACGCCACCGGCGGCACCATGATGGTAGCAGGCAAAAAAATTGTTGTGATCGAAAAAGACGATCAAGGTAAGCCTGACCTGGGTAAATCTTTGCTGGCCACCGCTTATGCCGACGACAAAGCCGATTTGGCAGTCGGCCCAACCTCCAGCGGCGTGGCGCTGGCCATGCTGCCCGTGGCAGAAGAATACAAAAAGATTTTGCTGGTCGAGCCCGCGGTAGCCGACTCGATCACTGGCGAAAAGTGGAACAAGTACATCTTTCGCACTGGGCGCAACAGCTCTCAAGACGCGATCTCCAATGCGGTAGCGCAAGACCAGGTGGGCACCAGCATTGCGACTTTGGCGCAAGACTACGCCTTTGGTCGCGACGGTGTGAAGGCCTACAAAGACGCGATCAAGAACGCCAAAATTGTGCACGAAGAGTACTTGCCCACTACCACCACCGATTTCACCGCCGGTGCGCAGCGCCTGATTGACAAGCTCAAAGACAAGCCGGGCCGAAAGGTCATCTGGATCATTTGGGCGGGCGGCGGCGGCAACCCTTTCAAAATCGCCGATCTGGATTTGAAGCGCTATGGCATTGAAATCGCCACGGGCGGCAACATTTTGCCCGCCATGGCCGCCTACAAAAACTTCCCTGGTATGGAAGGCTCGACCTATTATTACTTTGGCATCCCTAAAAACCCGGTGAACGAAGCCCTGGTGTCGCGCCATTACAGCCAGTTCAAGTCGCCGCCAGACTTCTTCACGGCAGGCGGTTTTGCGTCGGCCATGGCAGTGGTTACTGCCCTGAAAAAGAGCAATGGTGATGCATCAGCCAACACCCTGATCAAAACCATGGAAGGCATGAGTTTTGACACCCCCAAGGGCAAAATGACCTTCCGCAAAGAAGACCATCAAGCCATGCAAAGCATGTACCACTTCAAGATCAAGGTTGACCCGGCGTTTGCCTGGGGCGTGCCTGAGTTGGTGCGAGAGATCAAGGCGGAGGAGATGAACATCCCCATCCGCAACAAACGCTAAAAAGTCGTGCTTGGCTACCGAGCGAACGGCATGCGTCGTTGCCCGGTGCTCGGAATCCTAACGTACCTGAGTACGTTCCGGTTCCTGCGCGCCGTGCGCCTAGCCTGACGTCCGCTCGCTACGCCGCTCCCGCCTTTTTCGGGCGCATCAACGCAAGTTCAGGTAGATCGCTGAAAACTCCCGCACAGAACGCGAGCGGGGTTGTGTTTTGTTAAAAAACTACGTCAGGAGACATGCACTGTGACTTTCTCTTCAATTCGCAGGCTGGTTGCGGCGCAAGCGCTGGTGTTGGCTGTTGTCGGCGCAGCATCAAGCGGTTTGGCGGGGGCTGCGGTCAATTTGCCATCACTAAATATTGACACCACGCAAACCACGGTGTCGGGCCTTTCAGCGGGCGGCTACATGGCCGTGCAACTGCATGTGGCTTATTCGGCGACGTTTAAAAAAGGGGCAGGTGTGGTGGCTGGTGGGCCGTTTTACTGCGCTCAAGGGTCGGTCATTACGGCGACTGGGGCTTGCATGGCCAGCCCGGCGGGCATTTCGGTGAGCGCCCTGGTCGCCAACACCAACACATGGGCCAGTCAGGGCTTGATTGACCCGGTTGCCAATTTGCAAAGCTCCAAGCTCTACCTGTTCTCGGGCACCTTGGACAGCGCCGTCAAACCGGGGGTGGTGGACGCGCTCAAAACTTACTACAACAGCTTCGTGCCAACAGCCAATGTGGTCTACAAAAAAGACCTGGCCGCGGAGCACGCCATGGTGACCGACGACTTCGGCAGCTCATGCTCCACCAAGGCTGCACCCTACATCAACGACTGCAATTTTGACCTGGCGGGGGCGATTCTTGCGCAGCTTTATGGCTCCATGAACCCGCGCAATGGCAATGCGTTGCCCAGCGGCAATTTTGTGCAATTCAACCAAAGCCAGTTCATCACGGGCCACGGGATGGCCACCGCGGGCTGGGCCTACATTCCCTTTGCTTGCAGCACCGGCAGCCAATGCCGCTTGCATGTGGTGTTGCATGGCTGCAAACAAAATGAAACCGACGTACAGCAAAAGTATGTCAAAGACACAGGCTACAACCGCTGGGGCGACAGCAACAACATCGTGATGCTCTACCCACAAACCAGCACCGCCGCCACCAACAGCTGCTGGGACTGGTGGGGTTACGACAACGAAAACTACGCCAAAAAATCTGGCCCGCAAATGGTCGCGATCAAAGCCATGGTGGATCAAATCTCGGGCGGTAGTGCGCCGCCGCCACCACCGCCAACCTTGCCTGCACCCACGGGTGTTATCACGTCGGGGGCTACTGCCAACAGCATGGTGGTCAACTGGGCCGCCGTGTCGGGGGCTGCCAGCTACAACGTTTATCGCAACGCCAACAAGGTCAATGCGCTGCCCGTCACAAATACCGCCTACACCGACACGGGCCTGACAAGCGCCACGCAATACAGCTGGACCCTCAAGGCTGTGGACGCCAATGCACTTGAAAGCTCGGCATCAGCCGCGGCTTTGGGCACCACCACCGGGTCCCCGCCGTCGGCCGTGACCTGCACCACAGCATCGAACTATGCGCACACGCTGGCTGGACGTGCCTACGCCTACTTTGGCATCACTTATGCCAACGGGTCCAACCAGAGCATGGGTTTGTGGAACATTTACGTGACCACCACCCTGAAGAAAACCGGCACCAATTACTACGTGATCGGCACCTGCCCATGAGTGTTTTGGCGACCTACGCCTTGACGGTTCGCTTTGGCGGGCACGTGGCGGTTAACGCCGTCACTTGCTCGTTCGAGCCCGGCACCTTGACGGCCATCGTCGGCCCCAATGGCGCAGGCAAAACCACCTATTTCAATTTGATTTCTGGTCAAATTCCGCCCAGCAGCGGGCGCGTGACATTGGGCGGCGTTGACTTGACCCACATGGCGGTGTCCAAAAGAACGCTGGCCGGTTTGGGGCGAGCCTTTCAACTGACCAACCTGTTCCCGAATTTGAGCGTGCTTGAGAATGTGCGTTTGGCCGTGCAGGCCACGCGTGACGGCGCACACCGCAAGGGTATGAACCTGTGGAGCATTTGGAGCGATCACCCCGCGCTTGCCAGCCGTGCCATCGAGATTTTGCAAACCGTGTCACTGCAACACAAAAGTGCGGCAACCGTTGCCAGCTTGCCGCACGGCGACCAGCGCAAACTCGAAGTTGCGCTGTTGATGGCCCTGGAATCCAAAGTATTCATGTTCGATGAGCCAACGGCTGGCATGAACTCAGCCGAGGCCCCAGTCATTCTGAACCTGATCCGTGAGCTGAAAAAAGACAGAAGTAAAACCATTTTGCTGGTCGAACACAAAATGGATGTGGTGCGAGACCTGGCTGACCGCATCATCGTGCTGCACAACGGCAGTTTGGTGGCAGACGGTGACCCTGCTGACGTGATCGCCTCGCCCGTGGTGCAAGAGGCTTATTTGGGTGTGGCAGCCGCATCAGGAGTCACTGCATGACCGCCCAACCAACCGCTGGCAAGAATGCCAATTTGCTTGAACTGAATGGCGTGCACACCCACATTGGGGCGTACCACATCTTGCATGGGGTTGATCTTGTGGTGCCCCAAGGGCAACTCACGATGCTTCTAGGGCGCAACGGCGCCGGCAAAACCACCACGCTCAGAACCATCATGGGCTTGTGGCATGCCTCGCAGGGCAGCGTCACATTCAGACAGCGCAACATCACCGCCATGACGACGCCAGACATCGCTAGCCTCAACATTGCCTATGTGCCTGAAAACATGGGCATCTTTTCAGACCTGACCGTCAAAGAAAACATGCTGTTGGCAGCCCGCAGTGCCAAACGGGCCAGCCAAATGGACGAGGTGCGCCTGAAGTGGATTTTTTCGCTTTTCCCAGCAGTTGAAAAGTTTTGGAACCATCCGGCTGGCAAATTGTCAGGCGGTCAAAAGCAAATGCTGGCGGTCGCGCGCGCCATTGTGGAGCCGCGAGAACTGCTGATCGTCGATGAGCCCAGCAAGGGCTTGGCCCCCGCCATCATCAACAACATGATTGACGCATTTGCCCAATTGAAAGCCAGCGGATGCACGATTTTGCTGGTCGAACAAAACATCAACTTCGCCAAGCGGCTGGGCGACTCGGTTGCGGTGATGGACAACGGTCGGGTCGTGCACGCGGGCTCTATGCAGGCACTGGCTGAAGACGAGGCGCTGCAGCACTCGCTATTGGGTTTGGCGCTATGAAGACAGACCTCGATTTGAAGCCATTGGCCTTGGTGCCCGTGTTGGCGCTGGTTGTCTTCCCCTTCATTGGCTCGGGCTCGACCTGGCTGACCCTGACAGTAGCGGGCCTGGCCATGGGCATGATTATTTTCATCATTGCCTCGGGCCTGACCCTCGTGTTTGGTTTGATGGACGTGTTGAATTTTGGCCACGGCGTGTTCATCGCCTTGGGTGCGTATGTGGCCGCGTCAGTACTGGGCTTGATGGGCGACTGGACGGGCTCTGGCAATTGGTTGCTCAACATGCTGGCGGTGCTGCCCGCTATGCTGGTCGCCATGGCGGTCGCAGGTGCGGTCGGTCTGGCGTTTGAGCGGTTTATTGTTCGCCCGGTTTATGGCCAGCACTTGAAGCAAATCTTGATCACCATGGGCGGCATGATCATTGGCGAGGAACTGATCAAGGTGATTTGGGGTGCGCAGCAAATTCCCTTGCCTCTGCCTGAAGGGCTGCGTGGCGCTTTGCTGGTGGGCGAGTCCGCCATTGAAAAATACCGCCTTTTGTCCGTCGCGGTTGGCTTGGTGGTATTTGGTGTTTTGAGCTGGACTTTGGCGCGGACCAAAATTGGGCTGCTGATTCGCGCGGGCGTGCAAAACGGCGAAATGGTCGAAGCGCTGGGTTACCGAATTCGCCGTTTGTTCATTGGCGTTTTTGTGGCGGGCAGTGCGCTCGCGGGGCTGGGTGGGGTGATGTGGGGCCTGTTTCAGCAAAACTTGGTGCCGCAAATGGGCGGGCAGGTGAACGTGCTGATTTTTATCGTCATCATCATTGGCGGCTTGGGCTCAACGGGCGGTGCTTTGATCGGCGCTTTGCTGGTGGGCCTAATGGTCAATTACACCGGCTTTTTATTGCCAAAAATGGCGCTGTTTTCCAACATCGCGCTGATGGTGGCCATATTGCTATGGCGTCCCCAGGGCGTCTACCCGGTGGCTAACCGATGAACACCCCCCGGCTTGCCCACTTCGTGTGTGGCCGTTTTCCCCCTTGAGCTCACCCGGCTTTTGGGCAATGCCAGTGGCCCGGCAGAGCCGGTTCCACGGCATTCCTGGCTTGGGTCAGTCCTGAATTGAGGTGCATTTATGTTGCAACGACTTCTCTCTAACGACCTTCCGCGCAGCCGCGTGTTGACGGTTTTGCTGATCGGCCTGCTGGTTGGTTTGGCGTTCGCGCCTTTCATCTTCCCCGGTGTCAAGGCGCTTGATGTGGCGGCCAAAGTGCTGATTTTTTTGGTGCTGGTGGCCAGTTTTGACCTGCTTTTGGGCTTCACTGGCATCGTCAGTTTTGCGCACACCATGTTCTTTGGCATTGGGGCTTATGGCATTGCGATTGCGAGCACGCGCATGGGCGCGGGCTGGGCTGCTTTGGCAACAGGCTTGGCGGCGGCGCTGGCAGTGTCGTTCGTGCTGTCTTTGACGATTGGCTTGTTTTCATTGCGGGTGCGGGCCATATTTTTTGCCATGATCACGCTGGCCGTCGCTTCGGCGTTTCAAACCCTGGCTTCGCAGTTGTCAGATTTGACGGGGGGCGAAGATGGGTTGACCTTCAAGCTGCCTGATTTGCTGTCATCAAGCCATGAGTTTGCTGAAGCGCCCTTTTTAGGCGTCACCCTGGACGGAAAGCTGCTGTGCTATTACCTGCTTTTTTTCACCGCCTTGATTTTGTTTCTCGCACTGCTTCGCATCGTGAATTCCCCGTTTGGACGTGTATTGCAAGCCATCCGAGAAAATGAATTCCGTGCCGAGGCGATTGGTTACCGGGTGGTGGTTTACCGCACTACGTCCAGTATTTTGTCCGCGCTATTCGCTTGCATGGCAGGCGCGATGCTGGCGCTTTGGCTGCGCTACAACGGGCCTGACACCTCGCTGTCGTTTGAGATCATGATGGACGTGCTGTTGATTGTGGTGATTGGCGGCATGGGCACCGTGTATGGTGCGGCTTTGGGCGCCGCTTTGTTTTTGGTGGCGCAAAGTTATTTGCAAGACTTGCTCAGGCTGGGCAGCGAGTCTGCGGCCAGTTTGCCGTGGCTGGCCGCCTTGTTGTCGCCCGACCGCTGGCTGCTATGGCTTGGTGTGCTGTTTGTGTTGTCGGTTTATTACTTTCCAACGGGTGTGGTGGGGCGATTGCGCTTGGGCGCAGCCAACCGTTTGCAGGCCAAACCATGACTGGCAAAGCGTCTTTCAGCTCCAACTACCTGTCCTGCGCTGGGCGCGAGATTCACTACACAGAATGGGGCAGCCAGCACACTCAATGCGTCATTGCTTGGCATGGTTTGGCCCGCACAGGCCGCGACATGGACGAGTTGGCCGAGTTTTTAAGTGCCCGTGGCTACCGGGTTATCTGCCCCGACACGATAGGTCGCGGTTTAAGCCAGTGGAGCCCGAACCCCGACGTGGAATATTGCCTGGCCTTTTACGCCCAAATTGCCGCTGATTTGTTGGCGCAATTGAATATTGACAAAACCCACTGGGTTGGCACCTCGATGGGCGGCGCTTTGGGAATGGTTTGCGCATCGGGCCTGTTTCAGCCCAGCATGAAGTCAAAAATACAGAGCTTGACGCTGAACGACACCGCGCCGCAAGTGGCTGATGCCGCCATTGCCCGCATTCGCGCGTATGCAGGCAACCCGCCTGCGTTTGCCACTGTGCAAGAGCTGGAAGCCTTTTTTCGCCAGGTCTACAAACCGTTTGGCGACCTGACCGATGCCCAGTGGCGCCGACTGACCGAAACCTCAACTCGCCGTTTGCCCAATGGCTCGGTGACGCCGCATTACGACCCCGCCATGGTGCGCCAATTCACCTGCCACCCTGACGACTATTTGATTTGGAACCACTACGACGCGCTTGAGCTGCCTGTGCTGTCCCTGCGCGGCGAGCATTCAGATCTGGTTTTGCAAGCGACCACGGCGCAGATGTTGCAGCGAGGGCCGGGTTTGCTGGGTTTGACCAACTTGGTTGAAATTGCCGGCTGCGGCCATGCGCCAGCGCTCAACGTTCAAAACCAGTTGCAGCGGGTCGCAGATTTTATTGGCGCTGCCGGTTAATCGGTAGCGCCCAAGGCCAACGCGGCTGTTCGCGAATCAGCCAATGCCTGCACGTTGGCTTTGGCGACGCTGCTGTCGGTGGGCGCCAAGGTTGGCCAGCCCGCCAGGTGTTGCAGGCTGACATAGCACAGGGCGGTGATCCAGTCCGGGTTGTCGTTCAGCCCGGGGATGAAGTGAAAGGTTTTACCCCCAGCTGCCAAAAATGCGGCGCGGGCCTCCAGGTCAATCTCTTCAAGGGTCTCAAGACCGTCGCAATTGAATCCGGGGCAAATCACGTCGACCCGCTCGATGCCCGCCCGGCCCATGGCAATCAAACTGGGCTCGGTGTACGGTTCCAGCCATTTGGCCCGGCCCAGGCGCGACTGGAATGTCACTTTGTACTGGTCTTTGCCAAGACCCAGGGCCTGCGCCAGCAGACGGGCCGTTTTAAAGCATTCACAGTGATAGGGGTCGCCCAAATGCAAGGTGCGCTCAGGCACGCCGTGAAAGCTCATCACCAGTTGGTAAGATTTTTCGGGGTGGCCATTCAGAAGCCAGTTCTTTTTAACACTGCTTGCCAGCGCGTTGATGTACGCGGCGTTGTCATGGTACCGGTTGACAAAGCGCAGTTCCGGAATGAGCCGGGTGGTTGCGGCCCATGCGTAAACGGAATCAAAAATCGACGCAGTGGTGGTGGCTGAATACTGCGGGTAGGCGGGCAAGATCAAAACCCGGCTGACGCCTTGGGCCTTCAAAGCGTCCATCTGCAATGCAATTGACGTGCTGCCGTAGCGCATGGCGTAAAGGACTTTGATGTTGTGCCCGCGCTGGGCCAGCCAGCCTTGCAACAGCAGCGCTTGCTTTTCGGTCCAGACTTTCAAAGGCGAGCCTTCGGGCGTCCAGATGGCGGCATATTTGGCGGCGGACTGGGCTGGGCGAACTCGCAAAATGATGCCGTGAAGGATCATCAACCACAGCAGCCGAGGGATTTCAACCACCCTGGGGTCGCTTAAAAACTCGCTTAAAAATCGGCGCACCGCCTTGGGCGTGGGCGCGTCGGGCGTGCCCAAATTGCAAAACAAGATTGCTGTGCTGGGGGCGCTGCCATGGGTGAAAGGGGGTTCTAACTGGAAATTGGAGCGCAAAAGTGATGGCATGCGCTATTCTCTCGTAATTTGGCCTCTTGCCTTGGCCGCACCGCTTCATTCATGCTGAACCTCTCAAGTATTCAAGCCATCACCCTCGACTTGGACGATACGCTTTGGCCCATTTGGCCCACTATCGCGCGGGCCGAGGCGGCCTTGGTTGCCTGGCTGCGACCCCAAGCACCCCTGACAGCGATGTTGTTTGAAAACGCCCCAGCCCGTCTGGTGTTGCGCAACCGGGTGGTGGCGGCGCGGCCTGATCTGGCCCACAACATGAGCGCTTTGCGTCTTGAGGTCATTCGCCACGGTTTGGCCCAAGGTGGTGAAGACACTGGCTTGGCAGAGGCTGGCTTTGAAGTCTTTTTTGCGGAGCGCATGAAGGTTGACCTGTTCGCCGACGTGCTGCCTGCCTTGTCCCGTTTGTCGGCGAAATACCCTATCGTGGCGCTGTCTAACGGCAATGCCGACGTGGCCAGGGTGGGTCTGGCTGAGTATTTTCATGCCAGTGTCAGCGCGCACGAGTTCGGCATTGCCAAGCCGGATGTTCGAATTTTTCAAGCGGCGGCTGCAGCGGCCAATGTGCCTGCCCAGGCGGTGCTGCACGTGGGCGACGACGCGGGGCTGGACGTGCTGGGCGCTCTGGACGCGGGCATGCAAACAGTTTGGGTGAACCGTGAGGGCGCGGCATGGCCGCACGACAGCCAGGCTCACGTCACGGTGGCTGACCTTGGCGAGTTGTGCAATTTACTGGCCTTGGCGGACTGATGAGTGGCCTGATTGGCTGCCTGAATGCCACTGCGAACGGCACCTTCTAGCGTGGCCGGGTAGGGGCCATCCACATAGTCGCCGCAGGCCAGCAGGCCAGGGGCAATGTCCATCGGTGGGCGTTGCAGGCCCGGCGTGCAGGCGAAGGTGGCGCGTTTTTCGACAACGGTTAAAACCGCTTGCAAGTTCAAGCCCAGTTGGTCTTTGGCCTGCTGTATTACCTGCGCTTGCAGAGTGGCGCGGTCGTCTGAACTGGCGCTGACCACAAAGGCCAGCAGCCCTGGCGGGCCACCCAACTGGGCGCGGTCAAAGACAAACTGGGCAGGGGCATTTTGCAGAGCATGGCTGCGCAGCGACAGCATGGGCGCTGACAATTGAGCGCCCGCTGCCCAGGCGTAAACCGTGGTGATGGCTTCATATTGCAGAGCTTGGGACAGTTGCAACCAGTTTTGCACGTAAGCGTGACTTGTAGCGAGTTCAGTCAACGCTGACGCCACGTTCGAAGCGGAGGTGGCGACGATCACCTGATCGAAGGCCTCGCCCTCAAGTTGCCAACCGTGTTCCCGATTCAAGGCCTGAAGACTTTCAACCCGCACCCTCACCTTCACCCTCGCACCGCGCGCGTGCAACCAGTGTGCCGCCGTCTGCGGAAACAGCGCTGACAAGTCCACCCGTGGCAACAGCAAGTCTGAACTGCCCGCCACGCCAAACAGCGAGTCTTGCATAACCCGCAAAAAAACTTGGCCGCTGGCGCGATCCGTTGGGGTGTTGAGTGCCGACACACAAAGAGGCTCGATCAGCTCTTGCATCACCCGCGCCGAGATCTTGCGGCAAAGCTCGGCCACTGTGGCGCTTGTGGGGCATTGAAAGCTGCGCATTTGCCAACCCAGCGCCGCTCGCACCAGCGACGCTTTGTCGCGCAGGCCCCAGCCTTTGGCCGATGCGATGCCTGCCAAGGCGTTCCACGGAGCGGGCCAAGTTGGCAGTTGCAAGCCATGTCCGTCAGGAAATTTCAAAGTCAACGGCAGCCGCAGCAGCGCCAGTTCTGGGTCCACGCCGACTTGACGCATCAGACCCAGCGTCTCGCTGTAGGCTCCAATCAGAAGATGCTGGCCGTTGTCCAAAAGCACTGGGCTGCCATCCGGCAAGGTCGCGTCAACCGCGCGCGCGCGTCCCCCCAGGCTGCGCGAGGCTTCAAACAGTGTGACCGCAGCCCCCAGCTCAGTCGCCCTGACGGCCGCCGCCATGCCGGCCCAGCCCGCGCCCAGGATTGCAATTTTCATCTAGACGCTGCCCAGGGCTTGCACCTTCCAGGCCAGCCAGAATTTGCGCAGCGGCGTCAGGGTGACGCGCTGGTGCAGCACCTGAAAATTGTCCCGCTCAATTTCGCGCAGCAAGGTGCGGTAAATGCTGGCCATCATCAAGCCCGGTTTTTGGGCGCGGCGGTCGGTGTCTGGCAGCAGTGCAAAGGCTTCGTCGTACAGGATGTGCGCCCGCTGGGCCTGAAATTTCATGAGCTGGCTGAAGTTGTCTGAATAGCTTTGCTTCAAAACTTCGTGGGCCTTTACCCCAAACTGCTGTAACTCATTGACAGGCAGGTAAATGCGCCCGCGCAAGGCGTCTTCACCGACGTCGCGAATGATGTTGGTCAATTGCAGGGCTTGACCCAATTTGTGGGCATAGGCCGTGGTGTCGGTCTGGGTTTGGCCAAAAATATGCGCTGCCACTTCACCCACAACTCCTGCCACAAGGTGGCAATACTGCTGCAGGCCCACATAGTCCAGGTAACGGGTTTGCGCCAAATCCATTTGGCAACCTTGAATAATGGCCTGCAAATGGGGCTGCCCGATTTGGTAGTCGGCAACCAGTGGCATCAGTGCATGCATGACGGGGTGGGTGGGCTTGCCCGCGTAGGCGCTGGCCACTTCGGCCTGCCACCAGGCCAGTTTGGTCGCCGCGACACTGGGGTCGATGGCGTCATCGACCACATCGTCCACCTCGCGGCAAAAAGCATAAAAGGCCGTGATAGCGGCCCGCCTTGGCTTGGGCAAAAACAGAAATGCGTAGTAGAAACTGCTGCCAGACGCAGCTGCCTTTTGTTGAACGTAGTCTTGAGGCGTCATTGACCGGGTAGTTTAGACACAATCGGCAGGGGCGCTGCCAAGGCGCTAAGGAAGGGAAGGGTGACTGTGGTTAGGATCGTTTTTGGATTTTTAATACCCAATTTGGGTATGTTGCGGGCATTTTTGATGGTTTATTGATAAAATTGGCCTCTAGCTCCCGAATAATATAGATAGTTTGCTACTATTTTTGATAGCACGCAGATGTGCCAGAATCAGTCCGAATGCAAGCCAATTTCTCCGTTTTGATAGTTGAAGACCACCCGATGATCAGCGACGGCGTTGCCAGCATCGTTCGATCCTTGGTTCCAGAGGCGCAAATTCACCAGCGCAGCACCTTTCAGGAAGCGCTGGCACTGTGCAAAACCACCCGGTTTCAGCAAGTTTTTTTGGACCTGCGCTTGCCGGATGTCAGTGGATTTCAGGCGCTGGAGGCTTTTCGAAGCGAATTGCTGGGTACGCCAATTGCCGTCATGTCGGGCGAAGACGATGCCGCAGTGGTCATGCGCTGCCTGCAAATGGGCGCCCGCGCTTTCATTCCCAAAAGCCTTTCAGCCGCGCAAATTGAAAAAGCCATCGCGCAAGTGCTGCAAGGCGGCATGTTCGCGCCAGACGGCGCCATTGCGCAGCTTTCGCGGTCTGCCCGCTTGCCCGACAACCCTGATCGAAACCAGGCTTGGGGCCTGACGGCGCGGCAAATCGAGGTGGCGACTTTGCTGGTGGATGGTATGCCCAACAAGCTGATTGCGGACCGATTGAACATTGCAGAATCCACCGTCAAGCTGCATGTCAGCTCGATTCTGCGGCAAATGCGGGTGACCAACCGCTCGCAGGCGATTTTGCTATTGGCCCGTACCGGGCTCAAGCTGCCGATTCAGCCGCTGTAGATTCAGCGTTTTCAGGGCGGACGCCAATTCGGCCTCTAGCACCGTGGCGCTCACGGGCTTGCGCAGCAGCCTGAAGCCCAACTGATGGGCTCGCGCTTCAAGGGTTGCGTTGATTTCGCCGCTGCAAATGACAACGGCCAACAGGTGGTCACAGGCGCTCGAGGTGGCGTCCACAATGTCCCATGCTGTTTCGCCGTTGGCCAGCCGGAAATCAACAATCAGCGCGTCTGGCAGGCGCTCGGTTTCACTGAGCCAAAGCTGAGTTTGGGCCAAATTCTCCATCGTGTTGACGTAGCAGCCGCTGGCGCTCAAAGTAGCCGACAAGCCCGTCAATATATCGGGCTCGTCATCGACCACCAACAGGTTCGCTCCGGCCAATTCGCTGCTGACAGCGTCTTGCACGCTGGGCACTCCTGCTTGCGGACGGGCGAGTTTTTGCGGGTCCAGCTCGGTTGCGCCTTGCATGGCAAGTTCGAAAACCGAGCCCTTCATTGGCCGGGCACGGACCGTCAAACCGGCGCCTAAAACCAGGCTGATGCGCCTTGAGATCGCCAAGCCCAGACCCAAACCCCGGGTCTGCGTATGGTTTGAGTTGTCCAGTTGAACAAATTCTTCAAAAATTGTGTCGTGGCGCGTCGCCTCGATCCCGACGCCGGTGTCCCAAACCTGAAACAGCAAATTGCCCTGCAGGCGGCGCGTGCCGACCAAAACACCGCCCGCGACGGTGTAGCGCAGAGCATTGGAGATCAAATTGCCCAGCAGCTGTTCCAACAGGTCGGGGTCGGTATGGACCATGCACCGCGCGGCATCAAAAAATCGCAAATCAAGGTGGCGCTGCTCTGCAATAGCGCTGAATTGCTCTTGCAGTGACTCAAGCACCTCACCGCTAGAAACCCAGACGGGATTGGCCTGCACTTTGCCTGCGTCCAGCCGTGAAATGTCCAAAAGGCGGTTGAACAGCCGGTCTAGTCGATCGACAGAGCGGCTCAGGTTTTCGAACAAAACGCCGCGCTTTTCTGCCAATGGCTCACGGCGCAGCGACGAAACCGTCAAGCCAATGGCCTGAAGCGGTTGGCGCAGGTCGTGGCTTGCCCCAGCCAGAAAGCGTGATTTGGCGCTGTTGGCTTTTTCGGCCTGACCCAACGCATCTCGAATCACAATTTTCTCGTGCTCCAGGTCAAGCACCAGCCCTTGGACTTGCTCCAATGTCCGGTAGGAATCGATCAAGTGACGGTTCAGCGCGCGGCCCGCCAGCAGAAACATCAGCAAGCAAGGGACACTGGCCACACCCAAAATGCGAATTTGCGGATCGGTGCTTCCCATAAAGTGAACGCCCATGGGCAGGATCAGCATCACCGAGAAACCCACCAGGGTTGGAAAATGTGAAGACAGCGCAAACGGTGACCCGCTGAGAACGGCAATCAGCAGCACCAGGGACTGAAGTTGTAGCATCGAATTGGCAGGCAGCATCATGGCCAGGCCCACGCCCCAAACGGCCGCTTGCAAAACAATGCACGCGCTGATGAATATCGATTCCCTTTGCCCGTCTGGATTTGGCAGCGGCAGGCGGCTGTGGCGCATGTACCACCACAAGTTGGACGCGATGCTCAGGACAAAACACAGCAACCACAAGCCCAGCGGTTTGGCAGCAATACTGCTATGGGCCAAGGCCAAAAAAGTGGTGCCAGCGACCAGTTGGCCGCCAAATACCGACGGCAGTTTGGACACCAACTCCTGCCATTGACGAGCCCGAATGCTGTTTTGCATGGCCGGGTCATCGGCCTCTTCAGCCGATCCCAGACCCAGCGCAAGCAACAAGTTGATGGCCACGGCTAAGCCCGATCAATGGCTGGCTGATGGAAAGCTTGCGGCATGGCGGGGTTCAGGCAAGGGTCGGAAAAACTACAAGCCTACCACCTGGCGCCAATGCGTTGAACCGGGTGGCCTGCTTGAATTTACCTTTCAAGATTTGGCATGTGTGACAGAAATCGAGTTTGCGCCCAGCCAGAAGTACCAGCAATAGCACTTTGGTACAGGGCATGACAGGTCGGACTAGACCGCTTTCGAAGTAGCCTGCCCGACACACGACCAAGCAGTTAAAAGCCAGGCAAGTCGACTACATCCACAATGCCCGGTACCCCATGACTGCAATGTCCCAGGGCGTCAGTTTGGGGCGATGTTGCAAGGTCGCAAATTGAAGGTCTTCAATTTTTTCCAAAATGCGCAACCCGCCTTGCACCACCAAGCGCAATTCCCAACCGGCCCGCCCTGGCACCCGCTTCACCAGGCCCGAGCCCCTGAGCATGGTGGCTTTGGCCCGGCCCACTTGCTCGGTGATCAAGGCCGTCACCTCGGACGTTTGCCGCAGAGACCTCAGGTGAGTCGGCAAAACGCCGTGGCGGGCGCAATCTTCAAAGGGCAGGTAAAACCGCCCGCGCTTGATGTCCAACCCCAAATCTTGCCAAAAATTGATCAATTGCAGCGCGGTGCAAATATCGTCGCTGTTTTGCAAAGCCAGGCTGTCGGCAACACCATACAAATGAAGCACCAGACGCCCCACCGGGTTGGCCGACAGGCGGCAGTAATCCAGCAACTCCCCCTGCGTGGCATAGCCTGCGCCATCCCGCGACTTGACCACATCTTGCACAAACGCGTCCAGCAAGTCCGTCAGTAAGCCAATCGGCAACCGATATTGGGCGATCATGGCACCCAGCGGGGTAAAAACAGCAGGCCAGCGTCCGCTGTGTGCCTGCCCGCTGTGCACGGCCACCAGGTCAGTGCGAATCGCGGCTAAGTCGTCAAGTCGCTGGGACGCGGGGGCTTGGCCTTCGTCGGCAATGTCGTCTGCCGTGCGGGCAAAACCGTAAATTGCAGCAATCGGCGCGCGCAAATGAGCCGGGCAGAGCCAAGAGGCCACAGGAAAGTTTTCGTAATGGCCAACGGTGGCGTCGGAAGGTTCTGCTTGCATTGCGTGAAAGCCGGTCGTGGGGAGATGCCTAACATCTGGCATCAAGCATTAGCGTACGGGAATTTGAAGCATGCGAATGGTATCCGGGAATACCAGCCCCAGCGCCGGGTTGCTACTTGCTTCCGGCCCCCCAGCAGGCAGGTTAAAATAGCAGGCTGACCAATTTATGGGGCGGATCAAGCCTGATCCACCCTGAATTATTTCAGCGCGGGTGGCGAAATTGGTAGACGCACCAGGTTTAGGTCCTGACGGTGGCAACACTGTGGGGGTTCGAGTCCCCCCCCGCGCACCAT
>JANNCN010000126.1:0-9291 GCA_031386665.1 Rhodoferax sp.
GTCAGATCCCAATTACCGGAGTCCGACACGCCAGTGTCAGGCTCTGTAGATCGGGATCTGACCCCAATTTGGCCTTCGCCCCGGCCCAGCCCCGCATGCGAACCCGGATCGTCCACCCGCACATAAATCCCCGGTGCCCCCGTCACCCGGTGCCCGGTCACGCCAAAATGCATCAGCGTGCGAATCACCGCTTCTTCTATTTTGTAAACGTATTCCTTCACAAAATAGCCCACCCGCTTTAAATCGATCATCGGATAGGCGATCACTTGGCCTGGGCCATGGTAGGTGACTTGCCCGCCCCGGTTGGTTTGCACGATCGGGATGTCGCCCAGGGTTAACACATGCTCCGCCTTGCCAGCTAGGCCTTGCGTGTAAACCGGCGGGTGCTCACAAATCCACAGCGCGTCTTGCGTGGCAGCATCGCGCGCGGCGGTAAAGGCCTGCATGGCGGCATAGGTGGGGATGTAGGCGACTTGTCCCAAGTGAGAGACCCGCGTCACTTCAAGGCGGCCCGGATTTGAGCCGCCATGTGCATGCCGTTTAGGGTCTTCTCCACCATCACAAAACGCTGGCCCGTGGTTTGCGCCCAACGTTCGCCTACCATGCGCTTTTCCCGCGAATCATCGTTGTTCACGTAACCCTCGCCCTTGTACTCGACCACCAGCAATCGCCCATCGAGCAATTCAGCGACAAAGTCAGGGTAAAAATAATCCGTCGCGGTGGGCAACCAAAACGCGAAATCAGGCAATTGAACCAAGTTGCGCACCCAATGTTTAACGGCAGGTTCCGCGTCAAGCGCCACAGCGCAATCAAACTCTTCACCTGTCGATTTAAGGTCCGCAATATCGCTGTGGAAGTGCTTTTTGAAATCCCAGCGCCCAACATAGGGGTGGCGAGCCGGGTACCTGCCTTTTAAGAACTGAAAAGTCCATGCCTCGCTGTGAGCTAGAACTGCATCAGTTCGTCCAAAAAGCAAATTCTGAAAACCCTGATTGCGGGCAGCTGCCACCACACTGTCGATGCGCTTTGAAATCATTTGTCCCAGCTGAAAGCGTGAGCGCACCAAGCCGGTAAGGGCAAAGCCGCGCTCTACCAGCAAGTGCGACACCAGTTTTTGCACGTAGGCCAAGGTTTCAGTCTGCGTCAACCCTGCGCGATGCACCTGGCGTTCTAGCGCCATCAGCAAGTCAAGTTCGGTGGCATCGGTCGGCACTGCGTCAAGCGACAGTTGCGCCGCATCGGCTTGTTTCAAGCGAACTCGCTCACCTTCCACATAGATCTCAAACAAATCGCTTTGCTGAACCAAATCAAACCCTGGCAGCTCGGGCCTGGCATCCGCGCGCAGCAGGTCAAATTCAATCAGTTCGCCCAGGGTCTCACGCTCGATCAGTTCCAAGGTGCCCTGCACCCGAATGCAAAGCTGGGGAATTGCCGCAAAAAGAACGCCCCGCTCGGCCGGGGCACGCAACGCCTGCAAGCGTGCGTTGTGTTGGTCAAACTGCGCGGTGGCTTTAACCCTGTCCACAGGCTTGGCAATCGCCAAAATTGCATTTCGGGTCGCCTCTGAAACTGGCCCAGTGACGCGCAAACGCACTGGGTCGCCAACCGCGGCGCCGGGCACCACCTGCACGTCAGGCTGCAATTGCAGGGCAAGGGCCACTGCGCCAGCGTCCAGCGCTGTCAGCTCCAACTCCAGCATCAAGATCTTTTCGGCATTGCGGCCTGCGGGCAAGTTGCCCTGCGCTGCACCAAACAAATCATGCTCATCCGGCAGCAGCACACCGGCCGCACTCAATGCATCAAAGCCCATGCCTTGCGTCAGGCTGTCCACCAGCGAATTGGCGGCCTCTGAAAAGCTGCGGGCAATCACGTGAACGTAGGCCTTGTTCAATGCCGGGCTCTTGCGCTTTTGCGCGTAAGGCATGCGCAGCACGCGGCCCAAGAGCTGTTCCACGGCCTGGTTGCTGCGCAGGTTTTGCAGCGAGCACAACACATACGCAAACGAGCAGTCCCACCCCTCTCGCAGGGCATCCACGGTGATGACGTAGCGCACTTGGCATGCCGGGTCAAACAGATTCACACCGTCCAGGTCGCGCTGGGTACCCGTGGCCACAGCAATTTCGCGTTCTTCGATGTGATGGCTTTCCATCAGGTGCTGCTTGACGACTTCCACCGTCGCCTCCCCGCCCTTGTCCTGCGCCTGAAACAGCACGATGGGCCGCACATATTGCGGCTCGTGCGCGGCTTCGACCTCCAGGTGCGTGCGGCGCAACAGCGCGTCGCGCACGGCATCTTGCCAGCCAGTCTCATGCTCGGCCAGCATGATCGGTAGCTTGATCATGTCTTCAGCCTCCAACTCGCGGGCCGACACGCTGTACAGCACATTTGTTTTGGCAGGCACGGGCGTGGCGGTTAAATCCAACACGCAACTCGGGCGAATACCTTGCAGCATGGTGAGTGACAAAGGCGTTTTAGCGTTGTGCGCCTCGTCCACAATCACGATGGGTTGCTGCCATGCCAGCCAATTGGCCAATGAACACTTCACGCGGCCGATGTCTTTGGCAGTCAGCACGGCTTGACCTTCAGCGTCCAAATCCGCTTGCTCTACACAAGTCAACCCGCGCTCGGCAGCTTGCTGTGGCGATAGGTTCAAGCTCTTGAAATGCGTCTCCCAGGCCTCGCTCATCGCGTAAACGCGCCGCCCCGCCTTGTTGGCCACACGAAAACTCTGAATGGTCGCCACGACAATGACCGCCTGCTGGCCAAAGCTTTGCGGCGGCAGCGTGTGCAGCGCATCTAGCTCACACACCTGAAAGCGCTCGCCATAGGCGTCTTGCAGCGCCGCGCGGTAGGCGTGGCCAGGCGTTTGCAGCGCGGCCAGCGTCTGGCTGCGAATGGTGTCGCTGGGCACAAGCCAAAGCGCAACAGGGAAGTCGCGATGCGTCCATGCCTGCGCAATCAAAGGAATGGCATGCGATGCCATCAGCGTTTTGCCGCCACCCGTGGGGATGCGCAGGCACACGCAAGGCGTCTGCCCCAGCTCATCCGCACGGTAAGGCGCACCCGCTTTGCCGCCCTTTTGCCCACCGCCATCCCGCGCCATCGCATGCGACCAGGCCGCCTCCAGCCCCATGGTGCTGGCTTGGCGCAGGAAAAGCGCCAGCGCTGCCAGGGCGGATTGTTGGTAGGTTTTGAGGGCGAATGACGTCATCTATTGGTTTTCGGTTTGACTAAAATTAACAAAAGGTTAATCAATTTATTCAAGGTAAGCTGTTGATTTGGTTGGATTTTTGTGTGATTTTCGGTTAATTTTTCGGCTAACTCTGAAAAATCCTAGGCCCACTAGCCGAAAACCTAGGGTTTCAAAATGCTCCATCGCGCGCCTTTGCCAGGGCTTGTAGCAACGATTTTTTGCCCGTCTAAGCCGACCGTCCGCAGTGCGGTCAATAAGTTTTTGATCTTGGACCGTTTTTGTTCCTCCGTGAGCGAGTCAGGCAGCTTGCCAAGTAAAAGGGCGCGAACCTCGGTTGCAGGCACCAATTTGAACCTCTGGATATGTTGGAGCACAAACGTCTTGTAGAAGTGGTCGTCCAACCCCTTGTTTCGGGTGTATTCAGCCCGGGTATTTGTCGCATCCGCAACATGGGCCGACACAAAAAAGTTCGGCTTGCGCCCCTCAATTAACTTCGCCTTTCGCAACAGAACAGACTGGTCGTCTGCAATTCGGTACTTCTTCTGCACCCGATCCAGCCAAATCACCTGTTCCAGCGGTAAGTCTGACCGCTCAATCAAGAGCTTGCTGTAGTTTTCATCAATTTGCTGGCCGTAAACATTGAATGCCGTCTCGACAGGCGTGGAGCCCTCGTAGTCTGGCAGCGGCAAGTAGCGCTTTCGCTGGCTGGCAACCATGTCGCGAATGCCGTAGCCGCCCTTGTCGATCATGCCGATGTTGTTCATAGCAACTGCCAGCCACGGGTTGCGGTACACGCTGGGAGTACGCTCACCTGTGTAGTAGTCCTCCGGTTTGCCATCGACAAACCCACCCAGATTGGTCAGCCGCAGCCGCCCCATCGTCTCCAGCACCACGACGCGCCCCGCCTGCTCGTAGTCCTGATGCGCCAGGCAATTGTGCAAACCCTCCAGAATTACTTTGATGTCGTACCGTGGTAACTCAATCGCCAACAGCTCCGTCGCCGGGAAAAGTTTGATATTCGGGTTACGGATGTGTTGCCCCACCTCCGTGGTGGTCAGCAAAAACGGCGGGCCGAAGAGCTTGGCGATACGCTCTTCAGGCACTTTCCAGATGATCTCTGCGGTACTGTTGGGCAACAGCCCCACGCTTTGGGGTAGGCCCAGCAACAACAAGGCCGTGCGGGTGATTTGCCCGTGCAACGTGATCTTGGCGCGATCTAGAAACTCTTCCGTGCTCCAGCCAGGGATTTCTGATGCCCAGCGCTCCTGGCTATGTTTTGCAGCGTACTTTTCCCGGGCTTTGGCAATCGCCAGGGGGTCAAGGTCGGCCAGGGTAGCGCGCGGCACAATCTCGGCACTCCCGTCCAATCCCGCGATCAACTCCGTCAAAATGCCGCGCAGGCGGTCGGGGCGCAACTCCACCAGACTGTCGCGGTCACGCTGCCACGCCTTGTCATGCGCCTGCACGGGTTGCCTTGACGCGTGGCGGGGCACATGAACCAGCCAGACGACGGCTCCTGTATCACTCGCCCGCAGTTCCTCCACACGAAGCCCCATGGACGGCAACTGCGGTGTTTTGCCCAAGATACGGTGAACGACGTTTTCCACCGTGTAATCCGCAAAATCTGAAATGCCTGTGACCGCCAGCGTTTTATCCTCCACGCCAACGACGATACACCCGCCCTCCATATTTGCCATCGCCGAGACATACGACACCAAGTCTTCACCTTTGCGGCCTGAAATATTCGATTTCAGGCTGCGCCACTCTTTCCACTCGTGGCGTTCGTTCTCAACCGGGTAGTTTGTCCTCAGCCAGGTCTGCAATTGCGCTGCGGTCATGGAATTTGCCATCACCGCGCCCTCACGTCATACGGAATCTGCTTGAACGTCACCTGCGCCGCTGCCAGCCGCGCGGGGCCGACGCGCACAGACTCGCCGTAGACGATGAGGGGCGTGTTGGCGGGGGCGAGCTGGGCATGCAGGTTCAGCAGCGCGGTCAGCACGTCGCGGGTCAGCACGTTGCCGCTGGCGGGGCGTTTGTCGCCCAAAATGCCGTTGAACAGCAAGTAAATACTCATTTTGGGTATATTGAGGGTACCAGAAGCAGTTTTTGGCCCATCTATTGGCAAAATTGGCACCTGGCTCTCGGATTTATTCAATAGTTCGCTATTTATTTCATAGCACGTACCGAGGTAGGGCGTTCCAGCTTGGGCCGCCGTGGCATCGAACGCCGTGTTGGTTTCTTGCTGCCAGATGAAGGCGGCCAGCGTATTGAAGCGCACCGCCGGGTTGATGCGGCCTGCGTCGTCAAACACCGTCTCGCCCAGCCGCATGAAGCGAAAACCGCCGCCGTTCCAGGCTTTCAGCAGAGTCGATTCACCCCAACCGACAGCTTTGCTGATGCCGCCCTGCTCGCCGTCAATCACCTTTTGCAGGCGCGGCAGGCAGTGCGTGGCGGCGTGCTCGCCCATCTCGATGCCGATCCAGCGGCGGCCCATTTTGTGGGCGACGGCGGCTGTGGTGCCAGAGCCTAGGAAGCTGTCGAGGATTAGGTCGCCCGTACCGGAAGCCAGATGCAAAATGCGGGATATCAACCGTTCGGGCTTTGGCGTGGCGAAAGGTGATTCGTCAAACAATTCCCGGATCTCTCGACTGGATTCCTGGTTATGTCCGACCTCGTCATGGAGCCATACCGACTGAGGGATGACTCCCTGCGAAATCTCCGCGAGGAACTTTTTAATCGATGGGCGTCCTGAACCGTCGGTACCAAAACCTATTCGACCGTCTGCGACAAGTTCTGCGTAGCGTTTCGGTGAGAATGCCCAGCATCTGTTTTTGGGCGGCATGTGTCTGATACCAGTAGGGGAAAAAATCTCAAACACATTTTCACTTTTCCCTGTCTTGGCGTACTGCTTGCCTCGCTGTCCTGATAGCAGGCTGATGGATGCGTTTTCTGGCTTCCACGGGCCTCTGGAGTCTCCGTCCAAGTTCTTGTATTTCGCAGTCTGCGCGTCAGAGCGAGAGAGCAATCCAAAGCTTTGCACCTCCTTCTTCCTTCCGTATACAAGTACATGATCGTGGGAATCTGAGAGCAAAAATGCGTTGCTTCTCGGCCCATACGCCTTTTGCCAAACTACGTTGGCAATGAAATTCCCCCGCCCAAACACCTCGTCCATCAGCACCTTGAGGTAATGCCCTTCGTTGTCGTCAATCGTCACCCAGATGCTTCCGTCCTCCCGCAGCAGCTCACGCAGCAGTTGCAGGCGCGGCAGCATCATGCTGAGCCACTGAGCGTGCTCCAGGTTGTCGTCGTAATGCTCAAACGCGCTTTTGGTGTTGTAGGGTGGGTCGATGAAGATGCACTTCACCTGCCCCCGGTAGAACGGCAGCAGGGCTTTAAGGGCTTCAAGGTTGTCGCCCTGGATCAGCAGGTTATCAGTGGCGGGCGCGCCGTGGGTGGAGACTTGCTCCAGCAGGCGGTAGGGCACTTTGTTGGCGATGGTGAAGGCGTTGGCGCGGTTGAGCCAGTCTAGGGTGGGCATGGGTGTTTTGTCGTTTCGGCTGGTGGCTCAGGGGGTGTGCGCTTAAAAAGCCGCCTCCACCGTTTCGCGGTGGAAAAGCTCTAGGTAGGGCTGGTAGCGGTACAGGCGGTTGCGCTCTTGTCCAGTCGTTTCCTCTAGCCAGCCGCGTTGTTGCAAATCACCGACCAACTTGAGCGCAGTGGGTGCGGTGCAGCCCAGCAATGCGGCGATGCGCTTGGGCGACACCAAAGGTTGCTGGTAGAGGTGGTCCAGCAGCTTGAGGGCTTTGGGGCTTTTGATGACGGCACTGCGGTGATTTTCACGCAAGCCCACGATGTCATGCGCGGTGCGCGTGGCCGCACGGGCGGTGATGCTGATGCCTCGCAGGAAGAACTTGAGCCATGGCTCCCAGTGACCCTGCTGGCGGATGGCGGTGAGCCGGTCATAGTATTCGGCGCGGTGGGCTTTGAGATAGAACGACAGGTACAGCAAGGGCCTGGTCAACGCTTGATCCTCGCAAAGCATGAGCGTAATCAATAAACGCCCGACCCGGCCGTTGCCGTCCAGAAACGGGTGAATGGTCTCGAACTGGGCGTGGGCCAGGCCGCAGCGGATCAGCAAGGGAACATCTCTTTTGCCATCGTGCAGAAAACGTTCAAACGCGCCGAGCGCAGGCATCAACTCTTGGGGCGGCGGCGGCACGAACAGGGCTGTGCTCAGGCTGCTGCCAGCCCCGCCAATCCAGTTTTGTGAGGTTCGAAACTCGCCGGGTGACTTGTCACCACCGCGCACTTTTTGCATCAGCTCGCCATGAATTTCACGAATCAGGCGCAGACTTAACGGAAAGTCCTCGCCCAGGCGCTTGAGTCCGTGGTTCATCGCCCGCACATAGTTCACGACTTCTTCCACGTCTCTGGGCGTGTCGGGTTGCGAGGCATCGGCCTCAAAGGCCAGCACATCTTCTAGGGTGCTTTGGGTGCCTTCGATTTGAGATGACAGCACGGCCTCGTGGCGCACATACATGGCGACAAAAAGATCTGGGTTGGGCAGCAGCGCAGCGATAGCATCCAGACGAGCGATATCCCTGTCTGCGGTGGACAGCAAGGTGCGCATTTCGCCGTCGAACTCCACATCGGGCTTCGGTGGCAAAGGCTCAGGAATGAACGCCTTGTAGCCGGTGGATTGCGCGACGACACGACCCGCGCGGTAGGCAAGGTTAACGGGTGGATTTGCCATGGAAACTTTAATTAAAGCTCCATGATTCTATCTTTATTAAAAAATAATCTATTTTTCTTTAATAAAACTCTTCAAATTAATTCTTATTAAAGATTTTGGAATAAGAAGCTGTATAAACTTACAGTACCACCTTGACCATCGGGTGAGTCGACAGCGTGCGGTACAGCTCATCCAACTGTTCGCGGCTGGTGGCGGTGACGGTGATGGTCACGCCCAAGTATTTGCCGCCTTTGCTTTCGCGCAGTTCAACGGTGGTGGCGTCAAACGTGGGGTCGAACTGGTGGGCGATGTGGGTGATGGCATGCACCAGGCCATCCACCCGCAGGCCCATGACTTTGATGGGGAAAAGGGATGGGTATTGAATCAGTGACGCCTGGGGCGCGGGGGCCTCAGCGCCATTGGGCGCAGCCGGGGCGGGGGCGGCTGGCGGTTGGGGGGTGGATGGGGTTGTCATGGCAGGATTGGCTGAACTTGGCTGAAGGGCGGCTGAATCTCAAAGGTGGTTACTCACCGATGCCGTTTGCGCCTTGGCCGCTTGGTAGCCTGCATGCAATTTGGCGCACACCGGGCCGGGCACGCCCTGCGTGGCGCCGTGGCCCACGGGCTTGCCGTCCAGCGACGTGATCGCCAGCACTTCTTTGGTGGCGCTGGACAAAAGCAGTTCGTCGGCATTCAAAACTTCATCGCGGCTGATGCGGCGCAGCTCGAAACTCAAGCCTTGGTCGTGGCAAATTTCTTCAAACAGACCATAGCGAATGCCTTCCAGGACCAGATGGTCTTTGGGGGTGCCCAGCACTTTGCCGTTTTTCACAACCCAGACGTTGCTGGCGGCGGCCTCAGACAAGTAGCCGTCGCGGAACATGACGGTTTCGACCGCGCCTGCGTCAAAACTGATTTGACGCGCAAACACCGCGCCCAGCAGGCTGGTGCTCTTGATGTGGGCTTTGGCCCACCGAAAGTCGTCTGCGGTGACGCAGGCCACGCCCTGGTTGCGCTGCGCGGCGGTGGGCGGCTTCATGACGTTGCTCATGACAAACACGGTGGGGGTGATGTGCTCGGGCATGACGTGGTCGCGCAGGGCGACACCGCGGGTGATCTGGATGTAGATGAGTTGGTCAATATCTGACGCTTTGGACTGGGTTGAGTCGGCGAAACTGGCCACCAGCTTGGCAATGATCTCTTGCCATTGGGCATGGGTTAACGGGTTGGCAATGCGCAATTCAGCCAGACTGCGGTCCAGCCGGGCCATGTGGTGGGCAAAGCGAAACGGCTGGCCCGCGTAGACGGGTACGACTTCATACACACCGTCGCCAAAGATGAAGCCCCGGTCCATGACGCTGAT
>JANNCN010000153.1:0-4712 GCA_031386665.1 Rhodoferax sp.
CGCACCACCTTTGTGGCCCGCATGATTGGCCAGTAATCAGAAGGAATTGATATGAACACCACTGAACTGCGTCAAAAAGACGTTGCTGGTTTGAAAGACGAAGTTAAAGCGTTGCAAAAGGCCCATTTCGGTCTGCGCATGCAAAAGGCGACGCAACAACTCAGCAACACCGCCACGCTGCGCTCTGCGCGTCGTGACATTGCCCGCGCCAAGACCATTTTGGTCGAAACGCAAGCCGTAGCGACTGTCGCTGCCAAGCCCGCCAAATAAGGAACACTATGACGGAAGCTAAAAAATCCCTCAAGCGCACCTTGGTCGGCAAGGTAGTCAGCGACAAACGAGCCAAAACCGTGACGGTTTTGATTGAGCGCCGTGTCAAGCATGAGCTCTACGGCAAGATTGTTGGCAAGTCCAGCAAATACCATGCCCATGACGAGAAAGGTGAATTCAAGATGGGTGACACCATCGAGATCACTGAAAGCCGTCCAATCTCCAAAACCAAGAACTGGGTTGCAACCCGTTTGGTTGAAAAGGCTGCCGCCGTTTAAGTCTTTCAGGCTTGCGGACTGCAAAGTCTCCCGAAATCGGCTCACAATGTGGGCCATTTTCGTTTTAGGAGCAGGCACTTGGTGCCCCGCTCTGAGGCAACCCAAGCCGTCCCGCGCAGGTTGCCCCGAAAATCTTCTCACCACACTCAGGAGTATTCAATGATCAAAGTAGGCGATTCCCTCCCCGCAGCAACGCTGATGGAGTTCTCGGAAGTTGAAGGCAACGGTTGCAGCATCGGTCCAAATGCCGTGGATGTGGTCAAAGCCAGCGCGGGCAAAACAATCGCGCTTTTCGCGCTGCCAGGTGCCTTCACCCCAACCTGCTCCGCCAAACACGTTCCCGGCTACGTTGAGCATTTCAACGAACTTAAGGCCGCTGGCGTGGATGAAATCTGGTGCGTCAGCGTGAACGATGCGTTTGTCATGGGCGCTTGGGCGCGTGATCAAAAATCAGACGGCAAGGTTCGCATGCTGGCCGATGGCAGCGCAGCGTTTTCGCAAGCGACTGGCCTTACCTTAGACTTGACCTCGCGCGGCATGGGTTTGCGCAGCAATCGCTACTCGATGCTGGTCAAGGACGGCAAAGTGGCGTCTTTGAACGTGGAAGCACCGGGTAAGTTTGATGTGAGTGACGCGTCAACCATGTTGACCCAGGCCAAGGCCTGAACGACCGCAAGCTGAACGCTGGAACCCCGAGGCTATCAACCTCGGGGGCCGTCACAGTTGCACTTTAAGGTAATGCGCCCCTGGAATCGGGTTGTGGTAATAGGGTGGCACCTCGACAAAGTTGAGGTCTTCGTACAAGGCCCTGGCGGCTTCCATGTCGCTTAAAGTGTCCAGCAGCACGCAGGCGTAACCCGCCTGGCGAGCGATGTCTAGCAAGGCCTCCACCAATTGGCGGCCCAGCCCCAGGCCCCGAAAAGCCGGCCGCACGTAAAGGCGCTTCATTTCGCAGGCGCCGATGTAATCAACAGCATCCAAAGGCCGCATGGCGCAGCAACCGGCCAAAGCGCCATTGACCCAGGCCAATAGAAGTGCGCCGCGCGGCGCGCTGTAGTCGCCCGGCAGGCCAGCCAGTTCAGCGTCAAAATTCTGAAAACACAAATCAACGCTGAGTGACTTGGCGTAATCGGCAAATATCTCGCGCAGGCCCGCCAGATCCTCTGGCAAGGACGGCGCAGCGACTTTAACGGCAGGGCGGCTCTTCAACGATTTGAAATAGGAGTTAGCCCGCCAGTTTAACTATCAGCGCGACCAGCCCGGCGCAGGCCAGGTACACGACAGCGGCGAAGCTGCGACTGGCCGCAGTGTCTTTGGCGCTCACAGCGGCAATGGCAAGCACCTTGTCGCCCTGAAGCATGGGTTTGACCAGGTTTTCGCGTTTCTTGACCAGGTAAAAAACAATCGCGGCAATGTGCAGCACCACCAGCGCCAGCAGTACAAATTTGCCAATGTTTTTGTGGTAATTGGTCAGCAAGCTCACGGTGGAATTGGCGACAAATTTGGACAATGGCCCGCTGGACGCAATATCGTCGTCGCTGAACAAACCAGTGCCCACCTGCGCCAGCAGAAAAAACAGCATGGCAAACACCGAGCCCGCGCCCATGGGGTTGTGGCCCACAGAATGCAAAGGGTTGGAGCGCCCCTTGACATAGTTCACCACCGTGGACGGCGCGTAAATGAATGATGAAAAGCGCGACCAATGCCCACCCACCAACCCCCAAACGATGCGAAACAGCAGCAGGCTCAGCACCGCATAGCCGCAGCGAAAGTGCCAAACCATGTCTTCGCCACCCGTCAATCCGGTTTTGACCAAGCCCAGCACAAAAAACAGCAATGCCCAATGAAAAACGCGGGTGGGCAGATCCCAAACTCTGACGGTGTGCTGCATAAATAATCCAGATGGCGTGGCAAGTTGACGGTGAAAGCTCGGGGTTCAGGCCCTGTTTGTATCGTCACACGACCGACACCAAAAACGGATGAAATCAAGACCCAAGGGCAAAATTGTCTGAGCCACCCGGGCTTGTTTTGTTCCGTGTTTTCAGAGGCTTTAGAACTTGTTCAGTATTTTCCCTAATTTTTCTAAGGTTGAACGAACTTTTCAGACAAGGCTTGGCTCTATCGCCTGTCGGTTGATCGGTTGATCGTTTGGGGTTCAGTCAAAGGCGGTTTGGCCAACAACAAGGAACAAACGGGCTTGAGCGACAGGCACAAGCCAATGACCGACTTTTATCAATGACCCACGAAGGAGCTTACTTTTGAAAACCATCATTTCCATGGCCGCATTGGCCATCACCGCCTCTCTGTGTTTGCCCGCAGCAGCGCAGTTTGCCAAACCTGAAGATGCCATCAAATACCGTAAGTCAGCGCTCACCGTCATGGGAACGCACTTTGGGCGGGTTGCTGGCATGGCTGCCGGGCGAATTCCGTTCGATGCCAAGGTGGCAGCAGACAATGCCAGCATTGCCGAGTCCATATCCAAACTGCCGTGGGCCGGTTTTGCAGAAGGCACCGACAAAGGCGACACCAAAGCCAAGCCTGAAATTTGGACTGATAACGCCAAATTCAAAGAATCAGGCGACAAGATGCAGGCTGAAATGGTGAAGTTGGCCGCTGCGGCTCGCACCGGCAATCTGGACGCTATCAAGGCTGCCGTGGGCGCAACCGGCGGCACCTGCAAAGCTTGCCACGACGCCTTCCGCAAAGACTAAGTTAGCGCTAGGATTTCGCCAAGAGTGACTCAATCAGCCGATGCAGATCGGCGAAGTTGGGTTCGCCCACGTAGCGCTTGACGATTTCACCTTGTTGGTTGACAAGGTAGGTGGTAGGCGTCAGTTGCACGTCCCCCCAGGCTTTGGCCACGCTGCCGGTGTTGTCGATTGCCACACCAAACGGTAATTTGCGGGTTTCGGCGAAGTTGACCACATAGCTCGGAAAGTCGTAACTCATCGCCACGGCAATGGTGTCGAAGCCTTTGGCGTGGTATTTGTCATAGGTGGCGATGATTTTGGGCATTTCGGCCACGCAAGTGACGCAGCTTGTCGCCCAAAAATTGACCAAAGTCACCCGACCCTTTAAATCCGCTGTCGTTTTGCGCGACCCGTCCAGCAGTACAAAGGTGGCGGGCGGGGCCACTGTGACACCTGGATTCAAGTATATTGCGGCACCCGTGGCAAGAAGGGCTGACAGTGCGGCAAGATAGATGGCAGGCCGTTTCAAAAAAGGTGTTCTCATGGATCGTCGTGTTTTCAGTTCAAGTGCCATTTTCCCATTCGCGGGGCTCATTGCCCTGACCCATCGGCGGGCTTTGGCGCTGACTTTGGGTGATTTGACCAACGCCGAGGCGTCGTCCGGGCTCAAACTGGCGCTGGAAAAAGGCGCGTTGGCGGCCATTGGCTTGTTAGGCAAGCCTGATGGATTCTTGCTGAACGACAAAGTTCGCATTCCTTTGCCGGGGTTTCTGGAAACCGCCTCCAACCTGCTCAGAACCTTGGGCCAAGGCGGGCGCATTGACGAGTTGGTCACGTCCATGAACCGGGCTGCCGAAACGGCGGTCCCCCAGGCGCGGGACATGCTGGTGGGTGCCGTCAAAAACATGAATGTGAACGATGCCAAAAACATACTCTCAGGCGGCGAGACGTCGGTGACCAGCTTTTTTGCCGACAAAACCCGCGCCACGCTGAACATGAAGTTTTTGCCCGTGGTGAGCAAAGCGACTGAAAAAGTGGGCCTCGCCATCCAATACAACGAGATCGCTGGTAAGGCCGTGGATTTTGGCTTGATGAAGCGCGAAGACGCCAGCATTCAGCAGTTTGTGACAGGCAAGGCGCTGGATGGCCTGTATTTCATGATTGGCGAAGAGGAAAAGAAGATTCGCCAAGACCCGATTGGCACGGGCAGCGCATTGTTGAAGAAGGTGTTTGGGGTGTTGAAGTAAGCTGGCGATTTGGGGTGGAGCGCGTTGCAGCTGCCTGAGCACTTGGGTGGACTAAAAACACCTTAAAAACAAAAAAAGAACCTGCAAGGTGGGCTATCCCCTTAGCTCCACTGGTGTCAGAATCGGCTGATGAGCAAGCCAAAGAAGCAGCCCAAAGGAGGCGTCGATTACCCAGTGAATTGGGGCCAGTACCTGGATTGGTTCCACACCGAGCAGGGCTGTCGCGA
>JANNCN010000163.1:0-1613 GCA_031386665.1 Rhodoferax sp.
AAGCTCGCTGCCAAGCGAACCACAGTCTGCCAAGCGGCTCTGGGAACGAAAGGGTTTGCAGGTTTCATTTGTACTAAATGGCTTTTTAAAAGCTGTATTGTACAAAATTCCCTCGCTCTTTGCTACCTATTGCACCGTTAGCAGCTGAAACCACATGGCAGACGCTTTAACCTGCCGCCTCCTGCCCACTCTCAATATGCGAGCGCATCGCCTCCTGCGCGGCCGCCACATCGCGCTTTTTGAGCGCCGCCATGATGTCCGCATGCTCAGCCAGTGACTCTTCAATCCGCCCGGCCTTGAGCAGCGACTGCGCGCGGTTGAGCTTCATCACTTTGCGCAGGTCGGCCACCATTTGGCCTGCCCAGCGGTTGTTGGCTACTTCTAGCAGTTTGACGTGGAAGGCTTCGTTGAGCTGGAAGAATTTGAGGTGATCTTTGCGGTCTCGGGCGGCTTTTTCTAGCTGCTGGTGCAGGGCCTCTAGCGCTTGCAGTTGCGCTGCGGTGGCGGTGCTGGCCACGGTGCCCGCTGCGTCGGCCTCTAGCACGGCCATGAGGTGGAACACGTCGCGCAGGTCTTTGTCGTTCACCTCGGTCACGTAGGCACCGCGCCGCAGTTTCATGGTGACAAGGCCCTCGGTGGCCAGCACTTTGATGGCCTCGCGCAGGGGGGTGCGGCTGATGCCGTACTCTTGGGCTAACTTCAGCTCGTCTATCCAAGCGCCGGGTTCCATGTCGCTGGCCTTGCCTGCAAAGATGCGCTGGCGCAGGAGCTCGGCTACCTCTTCGTAGAGGGGGCGGGGCTTTAGGCGGCTGTGGGGCAGGGGGGCGTTCATTGATCTTAAGTTTACACGAAACTGAATTTTGAATTCATAATTACAGATGAAATTATGGGTAAAATTGCTGCATGACTGATACCGCTAAGCCTGCCAAATCCGAGCCCGCCAGCTCTGCACCTGACAACTTCAAAACCGCGACGCTGGCCGACTGGGCCAAGGCCGCTGCCAAATCTGCCCCCGGTGGCAATGTAGATGCGCTTAACTGGCACACGCCCGATGGCATTGCTGTGAAGCCGCTGTACACAGCGGACGATGTGAAGGACCTGCCGCACACCCACACGCTGCCGGGCTTTGAGCCCTACCTGCGCGGCCCGCAGGCCACGATGTATGCGGTGCGGCCGTGGACGATTCGGCAATACGCGGGGTTTTCTACCGCTGAAGAGTCGAATGCGTTTTACCGTAAGGCCTTGGCGGCGGGCGGGCAAGGCGTGAGCGTGGCGTTTGACCTGGCCACGCACCGTGGCTACGACAGCGACCACCCGCGTGTGACGGGCGATGTGGGCAAGGCGGGCGTAGCCGTTGACAGCGTGGAAGACATGAAGATTTTGTTCGACCAGATACCGCTGGACAAAGTAAGCGTGAGCATGACGATGAACGGCGCGGTGCTGCCGGTGCTGGCGGGCTACATCGTGGCGGCAGAGGAGCAGGGCGTGTCGCAGGCGCAGCTTTCGGGCACGATACAGAACGACATTCTTAAAGAGTTCATGGTGCGCAACACCTACATCTACCCGCCCGCGCCCAGCATGCGCATCATTGGCGACATCATTGAATACACGGC
>JANNCN010000019.1:0-1571 GCA_031386665.1 Rhodoferax sp.
GGCACCGGCCCCGCGTTGCGCGACGTCACGCCAGAAGCCACCCTGGCCGTCGCCCACAAAGAAATGCCCGGTTTTGGCGAGCAAATGCGCCAAATCAGCCTGAAGTTTGTGCCCACGGCCATCCTCTCGCGCCAATGCGCGGTGGTGCGCGACCAAAGCCTGATCATCAACCTGCCCGGCCAGCCCAAGTCGATTCAGGAGACGCTGGAAGGCCTGCGCGATGCGAACGGCGCAAGCGTCATGCCCGGCATTTTTGCCGCCGTGCCGTACTGCATTGACCTGATTGGCGGCCCTTACCTGGAAACGAACGACGCTGTTTGCAAGGCGTTTCGACCTAAATCGGCGATTCGAGTTACCTGAACAGTCGCCTGATGACCGATCAAAATGCTATATTTTATATAGCAAACTATGTATATTATTAGAGAGCTAGAGGCTTATTTAATTCATAATTTGGGTTAAAATCGACTTTTGACATCATTTTGAGCCTGCTTTACCACAAATGTGGTAAATTTGACTCGCTTTGACTTGTTTTGACCCTTTTATCCATTGTGTGACCCTTGAACTCCCAAAGCACCTCCTTGCCCCTGCATCTTGCAACGCCAAGGCATTGCCCATGATGCGACGTGAATCGCACGGTGGCGACCCAGGCCACATCCTGATCCTGAACGGCTCGTCCAGCTCTGGCAAAACCTCGTTGGCCCGGGCGCTTCAGACCCAACTTCGCCAACCGCATCACCATTTGCAGCTGGACGCCTTTCGCAGCATGGAACCCACCGGCTACTGGGACGGCTGGCAAGAGCAAGGCACGGCCGCGTCAGACCGACAACATGCCGCCTTGTGCCACGCCATGAACGCCGCGCTGCGCGAATACGCTCTGCATGGCCAGCACATTATTTTTGACACCGTGCTGTCCAACCCCGTGGCTTGGCGGCATTTGCTGCACGACCTAGCCGACCTGCCCGTCTACCTGATTGGCGTGACCTGCCAGTCTGGCGAGCTGCTGCGCCGCGAACACGCCCGGGGCGACCGCCAAATTGGGCTGGCCGCGCGGCAATTCCCGTCCATCCACACCGACAAAACCTATGACCTGATGATCGACACCACCGCCCGCAGCGCCGACAGTTGCGCCGCAGACGTTGTGCGCTGGTTTGACGGTCAACCCGCACCCTTTGCCTTCAAGGCCATGCGAATGACGTAGGAAATGGCGCAGAAAGTGGCACCAGTCCGGGAAACTGCCAGCTGCTTTTGAAGCCCGTTGACCCGGCTTCGACCCCAGGTTTTGGTGTTAAATTGGTGAACATCAAGCTCGAACACAATCAGCGCCCACCTTGCGTGGACTGAAAAACCAAACGATTTGAGCCACCAGGGAAGCCGATTAGACCATGCCAATTTACCGCTGCAATCAATGTGGATTGATCACTGAAGACCTGAACGCCCCGGTGGGCAGCAAAGTGCCATGCGCCCGCTGCGCCACGACCACCACCGTGTTTGACACCGTTTATTACGTTGAAAAGCTGATTGAACGCTACACCGCTGCCGTGCGTGAGGTGAATGCGCTGAAGCAAGCGACT
>JANNCN010000038.1:0-81044 GCA_031386665.1 Rhodoferax sp.
CCTGAAGGTGCGCCACCAGCGCCGCGCCAATGCCGCCGCTGGCCCCAATCACAATCGCCAAACCGTTGTGGGAGTCAGAAGTGTTTGAGTCAGTCGTTGTCATGTTGAGTTGAATCGGTTCAAGCCATTTCAAATCAAATCGGGCAAAGCTGCTGCCAAAAAGTCAAAAACCGCGCGGATTCGCGGGTTGGTGCGAATTTCGCGGTGCACGGTGATCCACATGGGCAGCTCAGGCAACACCAGGTTGGGCAGCACGCGCTGCACGGTGGGGTCGTCTCGCACCACGTAGTCGGCCAAAAACCCAATGCCCAGCCCTGCACGGACGGCTTGCGAATGCACGATCAAATCGTCGCTGCGCAGCGCAAAAGCCTCGCGGGTGATGGCTTCGTTGTAGGTTTTGAAGCCTCGCACAATGCTGTCCACCTTGTCAAAGCCAACCAGTTCATGGTCAAACAGCTCGGCAGGCACGCTGGGTGTGCCGCGCCGGGCCAGGTAAGCGCGCGAGGCGAAAGCGCCCACCCCCACCACGCCGAGCTTTTTGGCAACCAGCGTGGCCTGCTCAGGGCGCACCATGCGCAGGGCAATGTCGGCCTCGCGGCGCAGCAGATTGCTGATGTTGTTGCTGGCCTCCAGTTCGACCTGAATATTGGGCAAGGCGCGGCGCATTTCAGCCAGCAGCGGCGGCAGCAAAAAGCAGGCGGCGGGCTGGCTGGCGGTGATGCGCACGGTGCCGCTCACCTGCGCTTGCGCACCCGACACTTGGCGCCCCAGTTGCAAAGCGCCGGTTTCCATGGCGCGCGCAGCGTCTGCCAGCTGCAGGCCGCTGGCCGTGGGCGACAGGCCACGCCCCGTGCGCTCAAACAAGACCAGTCCCAGTTGTGATTCAAGCTCTGAAATTTGCCGCCCCACGGTCGGCTGGCTGAACCCCAGCCGCCGAGACGCGCCCAGCAAACTGCCCGCCTCCAGGGCTGCCAAAAAGCTGCGAATCAGTCTCCAGTCAAAGCTTTTGGTGGATGCGTTGGAGGGCCGCTGGGTGGGCGACGGTCTGGCCGCAGAGGGTTTGTTCATCGCCGTTTGAGTTCGGTTGAGATATTCACAAATGTTGATCAGATAGACACAAATATGCAATTGTGCATGGCCTGGTATTTTTTAACAATCTGTACTGACATTCACCTTTGACGTTCACTTTTAGGAGACAAGACCATGCAATCGACCGTGTTAATTTTGGGTGCCCGGGGCCGGTTTGGCTTGGCCACAGCCCGTGCTTTTGCCGATGCCGGTTGGCGGGTTTTGGGCCAAATGCGCCCTGGCGCGGTGGTGCCGGCTGAGATGGCTGGCGACCCTCGCGTTCAGTGGCTGGCGCTGGAACTGGGCGACACGCAAGCCTTGCAACAGGCGGCTCAAGGGGCTAGCGTGGTCGTGCACGCGCTCAACCCCGCCTACACCCACACCGCCTGGCGCGCACAGGTTTTGCCCATGCTGGACGACACCCTTCGCACCGCCCGCGCCCTGAATGCCACGGTCATGCTGCCGGGCAATGTGTACAACTTTGGCGCAGACATGCCTGGCGTGCTGCGCGAGGACACGCCCCAAAGCGCCCAGACCGTGAAAGGCCAAATCCGCATCGCCATGGAGCAAAAGTTGCAACACAGCGGCGTGCGCAGCATCGTCATTCGGGCGGGCGACTTTTTTGGCAGCGGGCAGGGCACCTGGTTTGACAGCATCATCGTCAAAAGCATTCAAAAAGGCGTGTTCACCTACCCCGGCCACCTGGACCGAGCCACCGCCTGGGCGTATTTGCCTGATTTGGCGCGCTGCTTTGTGATGGTTGCAGGCGTTGTGACTGACGTTGACGTGTCGCGGCGCGAGGCCCTGCAAGCGTTTGAGGTCTTTCACTTCAAAGGCACCAGCGTCACAGGTCAGCAGTGGCTGGATGCCCTCACGCCCTTGGCCCGCGCGCAAAGCTGGATAAAACCTCAGTCTTTGATTCGCTTCAAACGCCTGCCTTGGCTGTTCATTCGCTTGGCATCGCCTTTTGTGCCGACCTGGGCTGCGCTGATGGAAATGCGCTACCTGTGGGACACGCCGCACGCCTTGGACAACCGCAAACTGCAGCGCCTGATTGGCCCCGAGCCCCACACGCCCTTGGCGCAGGCCGCGCAGCAAGCGCTGCTGGATTTGGGGCTGACGGGGCAGCCATTGAACGCCACGTTGAACGGGACTTTGACGGCCAGTTGACTCTGGATGTGGCAATTTGGCGTTGATGGCGTCGATTAAGTTGCTACTATATGTATAGCAAACTATTGAATATATTCGAGAGCTAGAGGTCAATTTTGTTCTAAAAATGGCGATTTTAGGTGATTTTTAGAAAAAAAGAACCTGCAGGTTCTTTTTTGTCATTTTTGACCTGAAACTGCCCCCGACACGCCGCAACGCACGGCACCACGCACTGCACAACACACTCAATAGCGCCCTCAATGAAAATCGCGGCTCGCGGTGCCCAGTTCGCCCAGCAACGGCGTCAGGTTTCGCAGGCGTTTGGCGATCAGGTGGCGCACTTCGCTGCTGCCGGGGTGGCTGGCCTCGGCGGGTTTGCCGTCGCCGCGCTGCCAAGTGCCATAAACGGCCATCAGGCGCGACTTCAATAGCTCGGCGCGCTGGGCTTCGCGCAGGCTTTTCCAGACGATCACGTTGATGTTGCCGGTTTCGTCCTCCAGCGTGACAAAGACCACGCCTTTGGCGGTTTGGGGCTGCTGGCGCATGGTCACAATGCCGCAGGCTTGCACCAGGCGGCCATTGGGCAAATCGTGTAACTGGGCGGAGGTGAGTAAGCCCATTTTGGCAAGCCGGGGGCGCAAAATGGCCAGCGGATGGCGGCGCAGGGTCAGGCCGGTGGCGGCGTAGTCAAACACCACTTCTTCGCCTTCCTCTGCGGCGGGCAGCTCTAAAAAATCTTCGTTGATGGGCACGTTTTTGAGCAGAGGCGGCGCGGGTTTCAGGGCGGAAGCCGCCCACACCTGCTGGCGGCGGTGGCCAGACAGGGCCATCAGCCCGTCGGCACTGGCCAGGGCTTTGAGGTCGCCTGCGTCAAGTTCCGCGCGCAGGGCCAAGTCTTCGGTGGAGGTGAAGGGCGCGTCTTGCCGCGCGGCGATGATGCGCTGGGCGGTGGTTTGGCGCAGGCCGTTGACGAGGGTTAGGCCAAGGCGAACGGCTTGTGAATTGGAGCCTGAGCCGGGCAAATTTGGGTCGGCGCGGGCCCAATTGGGGTCAGAGCCCAAATTTTCTCGGCCGTTGGCCGACCCTGTGGGTGACTCGCTGCGCGAGTCCGAAAAATTGCGATCTGACCCCAATTGGGCCCGCGCCGACCCAAATTTGCCCGGCTCAGGCCCCAATTCCGCTGGCCCCTCCATCGCACAATCCCACCCCGACACCATCACATCCACCGGCAGCACGGGCACGCCGTGGCGGCGGGCGTCTTGCACCAGTTGCGACGCTGAATAAAACCCCAAGGGCTGGCTGTTCAGCATGGCGGCCAAAAAGCAGGCGGGTTCATGGTGTTTCAGCCAGCAGCTCACATAGGTAATCAGCGCAAAACTGGCGGCGTGGCTTTCGGGAAAGCCGTATTCGCCAAAGCCTTCAATTTGCTTGAAGATGCCTTCGGCAAACTCGGCCGTGTACCCGCGCTCCAGCATGCCGCCGACCAAGCGGTCGTGAAACTTGTGCACCCCGCCTTTGCGCTTCCAGGCGGCCATGGAGCGGCGCAGCGAATCGGACTCGCCCGCGCTGAAACCCGCTGCCAGCATGGCAATCTGCATCACCTGTTCCTGAAAAATGGGCACGCCCAGGGTGCGTTTCAGGGCTTCTTCCAGCGCCGGGCTGGGGTAGATCACGTTGTCGGGATCGCGCCGCGCGTTCAGGTACGGGTGCACCATGCCGCCCTGAATGGGGCCAGGGCGCACGATGGCGACTTCAATCACCAGATCGTAAAAAGTGCGCGGTTGCAGGCGCGGCAGCATGCTCATTTGGGCGCGGCTTTCGATTTGGAACACGCCCACCGTGTCGGCCTTGCAAATCATGTCGTACGTGGCGGGGTCTTCTGCGGGAATGTCCTGCATCAAAAAGGTGTAGCCGCGCTGCTGGCTGATCAAATCAAGGCAGCGGCGGATGGCGCTCAACATGCCCAGCGCCAGCACATCCACTTTCAGCAGCCCCATCGCGTCCAGGTCGTCTTTGTCCCACTGAATGATGCTGCGCTCGGGCATGGCGGCGTTTTCAACCGGCACCAGGCGCGTCAGCTTGCCCTGCGTCAGCACAAAACCGCCCACGTGCTGGCTCAGGTGGCGCGGCGAGCCCAGCAACTGGTTGGTCAGTTGCAGCCATTGGCGAAAGGCTGGCAAGGTGACGCTGGGGCCGTGGCCCGGCAAATCTTTCATTGCCTGGGCCAGCCGCTCGGTCAGTTGCTCGTCTTGCAGCATGCCGCCGTCAAACCAGTGGTGGTCTTTGGCCACAGCGTCGATCAGCACATCGTCAATGCCCAGCGCCATGCCCACATCCCGAATCGCGCTGCGCGGGCGGTAGGTCACCACGGTGGCGGCAATGGCGGCGCGGTCACGCCCGTACTTGGCGTAGATGTACTGAATCACTTCTTCGCGGCGCTGGTGCTCAAAATCGACATCAATATCTGGCGGCTCATTGCGCTCACGGCTGATAAAACGCTCAAACAGCATGTTCATGCGCGACGGGTCCACCTCGGTCACGCCCAGGCAATAACACACGGCAGAATTGGCCGCCGATCCGCGCCCCTGGCACAAAATGTGGCGGCTTTTGGCAAATGCCACGATGTCGTGCACGGTCAAAAAATACATTTCGTACTTCAGCTCGGCAATCAGCGCCAGCTCATGTTCAAGCTGCAGTTGCACCGACGCAGCCACGCCCTGCGGGTAGCGCTGGCTGGCTCCTTCATAAGTGAATTTGCGCAAAGTTTGGACCGGCGTCAGGCCGTTTTGCACGGTTTCCAGCGGGTACTGGTAGCGCAACTCGTCCAGGCTGAAAGTGCAGCGTGCGGCCACCGTCAGCGTGTTGGCCAGCGCCTGGGCCGGGTAAATTTGCACCAGCCGCGCGGGGGCACGCAAATGGGCTTCGGCATTGGCTTGCAACCCAAACCCGCATTCAGACACCGGCTTGCCCAAACGCACAGCCGTGACGATGTCTTGCAAAGGCTTGCGCGAGCGCACATGCATGTGCACGTTGCCCGCAGCCACCAGCGGCACGCCCGTCTGGCGCGACACCTCGGTCAAGGTCTGCAACCACAGCGCGTCGTCCAAACCATGAAGCAGCTCCAGGGCCAGCCACAAACGGCTGCCAAAAAGCGCCTGGGCCTGGCGCACCTGGCTGCACAGCGCGTCAAAGCTCGGCGTGCAGCGGTCATCGTGGGGCAGGGCGCGGGGCAGTGCCAGCAGCACCTCGCAGTCGGCCAACTGGGCAAAATCGCTGCTGCCCCAGCTTATTTCATAGTCGCCCTTGGCCGCAGCACATCGCGCGGCAGTGATGAATTCGCACAAATTGCCCCACCCGTTCAGGTTGTGCGCCAACACTATCAGCGTGCAGCCGCCGTGCATTTCAGTGGCGGGCATGGCAAACTCAGCGCCCACCAGCAGCTTCACACCCAGTTTTTTAGCCTCGCCATGGGCGCGCACCACCCCCGCCACCGAACACTCGTCCGTGATCGCCAGCGCCTGGTACCCCAGCGCATAAGCCCGCGTCACCAGCTCTTCCGGGTGCGACGCCCCCCGCTGAAAGCTGAAATTGGACAGGCAGTGCAGCTCGGCGTAGGCGGGGGGTGGGGCCGTGAACAGGCCGTAGCCCTTGTCAAACAAAACAAGCCCTAATTAACTGTATAAATTATCAGTATAAGTAGAATTGCAGTTGTTGGGCTTATTAGTTTCTTTGGCGTAGACCTGCACAAGGTCATAGAGCCTAGAAATTCAGTCAGTCCTCCATCACCATAATCCACCACCCCAGATGCGCGCTTCACTAATCAAGCAAATGGGGCAAAAACTCCGTGACCAGCTCTGAAACTACGGTTGCCTGAAGCACGTCTTTGCCGCGCTTGTTGGCGTCTCGGTTAATTTGTTGCGATAGCGCCAACTTGATGCGTGCAAAGTCAAGCGGGTGTACGGTTCGCATCATTGCCATTTCTCCTGATATTGCAACCACCACTTGGTCAAAACGTCGGGCCGAAAGCAACTTTTCTCCCATTGACGCCTGAACTGCCCAAAAGTCATCGTCACTTTCGCTCATCCTCAAGGGATGCGGGTCAGCATCTTTGGCTGTACGCCGTACGATATCAACCTCAAAGCCATCCTTGTTTCTGGCGGTGTAGCGCTGGTCTTCCACCACCTCAAAGCTGGGGTCGGCTTTGCGCAAAAGCCCGATCAACGAGGAGTCGAGCTTTTGCATGGCAGAAAAAAAGGCAAGCCGTTTTCTGGAGTCAAACAGCATGTCAACGTCTCGCGTTGCCATGGCCGCCTCGCCTATTCGAACCCCAGCGGCAATCTCAAAGGCATAAAGCGCATGGGTGCCCACGACTTTAAAGTTTTCTTGCAAGCCAGCGCTGTCCAGCGCATTAAGGACGCTCACCACAATATTCGGAACGCGCCCAACCCGCTGCGCTCGATTGAGTCGCTGCTGAATTGCCAACTGTGATTTGAGCGCTTTGACCCGCTCTTCAATGCTCGACTTTCGGGCCACAAAGCTGTTGAACAATGCCAAATTTTCATCTGATTGCACCCCTAGGGATTTTTGAGCACCTGACGATGACGTGCGAATCAACGTGCGCTTGCCCCGAAGCTCTCGCCATATCATTGAACCGCGCACCTCAGAGGCCATTTTTTTTGCCTGCTGAAGCGCAATGAACACAGCTTCTGCGTCAATGTACTGGCGCTTTTGCCCCTCGTTCAAATCCAAAAAGTAGCCAGATGTCGACATGTTCATTGTCAATTAAAAAAATATAATTTTACATTGAACATTGTTTTAAAACAAAGACTTAATGTTTTTTGACAATCGACAGTTAAATCTGTGCAACAAGCCTGCCTTCGCGTGCATGAATTCAATCGATCAAGCGAGTCCCAATAGCACCCATGGGTCGCAGCGTGACCAGCGCATTTTTGTAACCACTGGCCCTCAGTTGCGGTAATAATTAACAAAGGCAACGAAAAAATTAACCTGCGCCCAGTCAGCTCTTCATGGCATTGACACCCGGCGGCGAGATCGAAAAAGGGACAGACGATGACAGAGCAGGTGGCGGCACACAGCCCGGAGACAGCAGCGAACGGTGCTGCAGACAAAACGGTGGTTCACCGCGCGGTCGCCCTGCTTTCCAAGGTCGAAAAAACCTACCACCTCGACTCTATTGACGTGCCCGTCATCAAGGGCGTTGACATCATGGTTCGCCAGGCCTGCTTCACCGTGCTGATGGGCCCCTCTGGCAGCGGCAAAACCACTATATTGAACATGATCGGCTGCATCGACAAACCCGACGTGGGCGAAGTCACCATTGCCGACTGCAAAATCGCCGAGCTGACAGACGATGCGCTGTCTGACTTTCGGGCCAAAAACATCGGTTTTATCTTTCAAAACTTCAATTTACTGCCGGTTTTAAGCGCCTACGAAAATATTGAATACCCGCTGCTCTTGGCCGGCGCCTCAGCCAAAACCCGGGGTGACCGCGTGCCCAAACTGCTTGAAGCCGTGGGCCTGGGCGACAAAGCCAAAAACTTGCCCGGCCAGCTGTCAGGCGGCCAACGCCAGCGCGTGGCCATTGCCCGCGCCCTGGCCCGCAAACCCAAACTGGTCATTGCTGATGAGCCCACCGCCAATCTAGACAGCCAAACCGGCACCGCCATCTTGGCTCTGATGCGAAAAATGGTGAACCGCTACGAAATCTCTTTCATTTTTTCGTCCCACGATCCTGAAGTCATCAAAGCGGCCGATGACACGATCTTTTTGAAAGACGGGCTGATTCAGGGTGTGCGCAGACGTGGCCAGGAGGGCGTGAAATGATGACGCTGAATCTGGCGGTGCGCAATTTGCTGCGCAACAGGCGGCGGTCTTTGGCGACTTTGATTGCCATGGCAGTCGGCTCCACGTCGATTTTGCTGTTTGGTGGCTACAGCACCAACATCAACTACACCATGCACACGGAATATGTCCAAACCGGCGGGCATCTGCAAATTCAGCACCGTGACTTTTACCTTTACGGAAGCGGTAACCCAACCGCCTACGCCATTGCGGACCATACCAAAATTCTTGCGGGTATTCAGGCCGACCCAGTACTCAAAAACATGGTTCTGGTCGCTACGCCAACCCTGCAATTTGGTGGCATTGCTGGCAATTACGCGGCGGGTGTGTCGCGCACCATCATGGGCAATGGCTTTGTTGCCGAAGACATCAACCGCATGCGAAAGTGGAACGACTTTGATCTTAAAAGCACGTCACCAGCGTTTGCACTTGAAGGCGCGGCGCATGACGCCGCCATTGTCGGCACAGGGGTCGCCCGCGTTCTGCAATTGTGCGAGGCGCTAAAAATCACCCGCTGTGCCAAACCACAAGAGGAAAAAAAATCGACCGGTACCGCGCTGCCGGACGACATTGCCCAGCTTAGTCTGCTAGAGACTCCTGCAACTGGGGGTGCTGCGGTGGCCAACCCACGCAGGATTGAAGTTTTGGCCGGAAATTCCAAAGGCACGCCCAATGTCGCTTCGTTGGAAGTCATCAAGGCTGAAGAGCAAGGGTTTAAAGAGCTTGACGAGGTTTACATCATGATGCACCTGGCGCAGGTGCAGAAGTTGATCTACGGTAATGCGCCACCCAAAGTCAGCTCCATCATCCTTCAACTCAAGCATTCTGATCAAATCGAAACGGCAACTGAGCGCTTGGCCCCCATTTTGGCGCAGTTTGCAAGCAGTCAACCCCTCACGGTTTTGGACTTTCGCACCTTGAACCCGTTTTACGTCCAAACCATCCAATTGTTTGACACGATCTTCGGGTTCATCTTTGTACTCATCGGAGCCATTGTTCTTTTCACGGTCAGCAACACGATGAACACTGCAGTGGTCGAACGCACGGTCGAAATCGGTACCCTGCGAGCCATCGGACTGCGCCGCGCGGGAATTCGCCAGCTTTTTGTCACCGAGGGCGCTTTGTTAGGGCTTAGTGGCGCTTTGTTGGGTGTTGTCATGGCGCTTGTCGTTGCTGGTATTGCCAACCAGTTGGGCTTAACATGGTTACCGCCTGGCAGCGTCGACCCTCTGCCTTTGATTTTGAGGGTTTGGGGCGAGAACGGTATGATTTTGGGCACCACGGTGGGCCTAATTTGCGTGGCCGTTTTGTCTGCCTGGTGGCCCGCGTATCGCGCGGCCCAACTTGACGTTGTCGAAGCTTTGCGGCATGTTTGACCGATTCACCAAGAGGGAATTGCTTTGAAAAAAATTTTGAATCGCTTGCTTTTAGCCTTGGCGCTTTTGCCAGTGTTGCCAGCTTTGACTGCAGTGGCCGCCACAGCTGACGAAATGCTGGCCGCCAGTGACGCTATTCGCAACCCGGGTCGGTCTTTCAGCGTGACGGTCACGCTGACTGAGTTTCAGGCGGGGCAGCAAACCGACACCAGCACTTTGACCAGCTACGCCCGCACGCAGCAACTTGGCGGGCAGTTTTCCAGCCTGATGCGTTTTGCCCTGCCAGCGCGAGACGCTGGCAAGTTAATTCTCAAAAACGGCAATGACATGTGGTTTTATGACCCAACGTCCAAAGCCAGCGTGCGTCTTTCGCCCCAGCAGCGCTTGCTGGGGCAGGCCTCTAACGGGGATGTGGCCACCGTCAACTTGGCAAGGGACTACAAAGCCACTTTGGCCGCGACTGAAGACGTTCAGGACGGCGAACGCAAAACACGCAAAGCCAACAAGCTGGCATTGACCGCTGTGTCCCCTGAGGTGACCTACGCAACCATCGAGTTGTGGGTCGATGCTGAAAACAACCGCCCCATCAAAGGCCGGTTCTTCGCAGAATCTGCCCGCTTGCTCAAGACGGTTTATTACCGCCGGTTTCAGTCGCAACTGGGGGCTGAGCGACCCACAGAGACCGTCATTATTGATGGCCTCAACCCCCAGTCAGTCACGCTGATGCGCTTTTCTGATTACGTTGCCCGCACCATTCCAGACACTTGGTTGCAACGCGACTTTTTGCCCCGTTTTCAACCCGACTGACGCCATGCTTTTTAAAACACGCCTCACACTTTCTTCCGTCCTTGCATTGGCTCTGGCGCAGGCGCTGCCGGGGTTCGCGGCCGACGAGGACGCACTCAATTTGGTCAGCGCACCCACTGCAAAGGCAGCCGCTGCCAGCGACACCAAGATTTTTGCTGAAGGCGCCGTGGGCAGCGCCAGCTTGCGTTACGAGCCTGGCAACCGCAATTTAGGCCGTGTTTCGCTCGATTTTTCGCACTCAGCAAGGCTGGCGCCTGGGCTTCGGGCCGTTATTTCCGACCGAATCGATCATTTCAGCCCGCGCGAAGAAGGAACCTCTGCCACCGTCAATAGCCTGCGCGAGGCCTACCTTAGCTGGCAACCCGATGGCGACAACACGGTGGTTGAGTTTGGCCGCATAAATTTGCGTTACGGCCCAGCCTATGGTTTCAACCCGACCGACTTTTTTAGAGACGGCAGCTTACGCACCTTAACCAGTGCCAACCCATTTGCCTTGCGTGAAAACCGCATGGGCAGTGTCATGCTTCGGGCTCAGCGATTGTGGGCAAATGGCTCGCTTTCTTTGGCTTTGTCGCCCAAGTTAGCGGATCTTCCCAGTACCGATGGCTGGAATTTGGACCTGGGTTCAACCAATAACCGCGACCGAGCGGTTATCGCTTTGGGCACCCAGTTTTCTCAAAATATTAGCAGCCAATTTTTGCTTTACAAAGAAGCTGGATTGGCCCCGGCACTGGGTGCCAGTTTGACTGGCCTGCTGTCTGACGCAGCCACTGCCCATCTGGAGTGGTCGCGTGGCACTGAGCCAGACTTGTTAAGTCGCGCCTTGGCCTTACCTGGTACAACCGCAGCGGGCTCAACCACCCAAAACCGCCTGGCGGGTGGCATCACGTACACCACGCTGGGCAAGTTGTCGATCACCGCTGAATACCAATACAACGGCTTCGCCCTCAATCAGTCGGATTGGGCAGCTTTAGGTGCCTCGTCACCCGCATCGCAAGTCGCTTATTTGATTGAGGCCCAGCGCCGCCAAGACTTGGCGCCGCGCGAAGCCTATTTGATTTACCTGACACAAAAGAGCCTGGTGCTTAAGAATCTGGACCTAACCGCCTTCCTGCGCATCAATGCAGGCGACCAAAGCCAACTGGTGTGGGCAGAGTTGCGCCACCATTGGCCCAAATTTGACTTGGCTTTTCAAATTCAACAGCACATTGGCAACGCCAACACCGAGTACGGCATCTTGCCTGACCGCAGCGTTGTTCAGGTTTTGGGCACGTATTTCTTTTAAGCTTCGACCCCATGGCAAAAACTCTGTCGATCTGCATGGTTTCGGACGACTTTGTGCCTGAAATGACTGGGGTGGGTGTTCACATCAAGTTGATTGGGCCAGAGCTGGTTCGCCGTGGTCACAGGGTGTGCGTTATTACCACCCGGCGTGCAGGCGAGCCAGAGGTCGACCAATGGCAGGGCGTCACTATTTACCGTGTTTTCACGCTCAAGGCCTATGGGTTTTATCAGGCCCTGCCGTCTACGGCGACTGTCCGGCGCATTTTGCAAACCGTCAAGCCAGATTTGGTGCACCACCATTACGTTGGGTTCATGATGCGTCAGGTCTGCGTAGTAGCTGAATCGCTCAAACTGCCGCAGGTATCGACATTTCACTTCAGTGCGGAAGTGTTAACCCAGCCGTTGCCGATGCGCCCGTTGCGTGGCTTGATTCGTCGCATGATGGTCAACTTTAATAACCGTTTCGACCTCGTTATTTCACCATCCAAAAATTTGGCAAAACGAATCACCAGCGAAGGCGTGACGACACCTGTGCGCTACATCACCAACCCCGTTGTTTTTGGCGATATTTCGCAGGTTATTCCTGCTGAAAGAACCACAGGGTTCACGGTTTTGTATGCGGGGCGTCTGGGGCCAGAGAAAAATATTGGATACCTGATCAAAGCGTTTGGCGTTTTGTTGAAAGATGTTCCTGAAGCGGTTTTGTGGGTCGCTGGGCGTGGCCCGGAGGGAGCCGCGCTTGAGGCGCTTTGTGGGCAGTTGTCAGTTGCTCATAGAGTCAAGTTTTTGGGGTTTTTAGATCACCCTACATTGGCAAAGTACTACGCCGCATGTGACGTTTTTGTTCTGCCATCAATTCAAGAAGCGCAACCCTTGGTCGCAATGGAAGCCATGCGTTTTGGACGCCCAGTGATTGTTACCAGGGCAATTGATGCGGCAGAGGAAATGGTCGACCAGGGCGTGAATGGTTTCATCGTTAACCCCGAATCTGTCGAGGATTTGACCCATAAGCTCCGCCTATTGGCTTCAGGCCCTCAGCTCAGGCTTGCTCAAGGCTCTGCAAGTCTTAGGCACGCAAAAGACTTTGAGTTGGAAAAAGTCGTTGAAGAGCTTTCTGCCATGTATGTTGATTTGAAAGCTCGCACGATCAATGCTTGAACCCCAGCATCGACCCCGCTACAAGGCTATTTTTGTGTCTCCGCATCTGGACGACGCTGTTTTTTCTTGTGGCGGCACGATCGCCCGACTTGTTGAAGAAGGGGAAGGGCCAGTTCTGGTTTTGAACCTGTTTACCGACTTTGCAGAAGGCGTCAATGCCGGTGCCCTTCAGTCTGGTCCAGAGAGATACCAAGAAGAAATTAACGCTGCCAAGTTTTTAGGTTTCGAGTCACTAAACCTGGGTGAATTGGACGTTTTGTTCAGACGCGACCATTACAAAAAGATCGGCAATATTTTTCGGCCACCTATCGCGGAAGACATTGCTTGGCTACCCGCGCTGCGCGAAAAAGTATTTGCCCTTTTGTCGGCAATGGATTACGACCAGCTTTATGTCCCGTTAGGCATTGGTTGGCATGTCGATCACATACTGACCTACTTGCTTTTCGAACCTTGGGCGAATAGGCCGAATCTGTTTTTTTACGAAGACGCGCCTTATTGTTGTATCCCACACAGCACGCGCTATCGTTTAGATGAACTCGCAACCTATCCGCACGAAGCTAACGACCAGACGCTGGCTTCTACTGGCGAGAGACTTGCTTGGCGACAGGCGTCTTCGGCTTATGCCCAGACAGCCCTGATGAAAAATCTCAAACCTTGGATCGTTCGCGTGTTTGCAGTCCCGGTGGTAAGTTTCTATTTACATCGGCTCATGGCGCTTCACCGAAAAGTAAGCGCACGCTCTCAAAAGACGAGCCTGAAAGCGGTATCCATTGGTATTCCAATGCAGTTAAATCGAAAAATTGAGGCTATGGAGCTTTACGGCAGTCAGTTTAAAGAGTTCTTCCTGTCGCGACGGGATTGTGTCCAGACACTTTCAGCCTATTCGCTTAGTGCGCAAGGAAACGACGTCGCGGCTGACGTATCTGAACGATTTTGGATTCGCCATTAGGGTTTTCTGAATTGCTCGGAGCCGTGTTGCCTGTTTCGGTCGCCTATTTGGAGCTTTTTCATGTCGATTTTTCTTACACTAGGTACCAAGACGGGTTTTGATGAGGTAACTGAATTCATATTAAGTTTATATAAATCATAGACTTAGAAGTGACGGAAGAAATGTGGCACAGACTGTGCTTAACTAGTGGAGACCGCACCGTGCGGCTGACTTTTAACCTCAACCGGAGAGAATGATGACTACATTCAAAAAGACTTTACTAGCTGCTGCGGTGGCACTAAGCGCAGGTTCTGCATTTGCTTTTCCAACATTTGCAGCCGGCCTGAATTCCGTTAATTTCATCTCGTACGAGAACCAATACCGCGCTAGTGCGGATTGCGCTGGTGGCGGCTGCTTGACGGCAACAGCTAATGACCCCGCTGGCTATCAGCGTGTGGATCCAACTTCGGTTGGTTTTTCCAGTATTTCTGCAAACGACATTTTTGCAGGCATTCTGCGGGTAACTGGCGTGACCTCAATTGCTGGTTTGAGCCTGCCGTCTGCCACGTCCGAAATGACAGGTTACTTTGCGCAACAAGTGGATTGCGTTGATGTTGGTTTGGGTGGTTGTGGCGCAAACATTGGTTCGTTCACCAACGCTATTGTTAACTTCAAGACGGTAACAGTGGACCCATTCGGCAAGCTGGGTGCGGGTGAGATGTTCCGTCTGTACACAGACGCTACTCCTGACTTCTCGGTTTTTGGTTCGATCGCAGCCTCTTTGGCTACAGCAACGGACGGTACGTTCTTTGGTGCTTTAGGACTGGGTGCTGAAGGTTATGCTTACACCCGTGATGACTTGACCGTTTCGGGTGCAGACATTAGCTTCAACTCGAAGTCCTTTTTGGCTCTTGATTTGGTGACTCCCGGTTCTTTCGCTGCAGGTCAGTTGAATAAAGTCAATGACAACAGCGAAGCGCAACGCGGTGGGGTGACTGTTGGCAATGAAATTCTTTGCTCAGCAGCGGACCTGGCTAACCCATTGGTTGCTTGTACGGATTTTGCAGGTAATGCAGATATCAAGAAACATGCGTTTTCAGGTGCGGGTTCTCCTTGGTTTTATGAAGTAAACGATCCATTGTTCATGAATCGCATCCCAGAGCCAGGCTCACTCGCTCTCCTGGGCTTGGCCCTTGCTGGCATGGGTTTCATGCGCCGCAAATCAGCCTAATCGCTGAAACTGATACAAAAAGTCCGGTGGTTTTCCACCGGGCTTTTTTTTTGTGTCATTATTGAATTCACGATGATTTTCGACTCAATTGCACTTTCTAAGCCCAAAAACGCGGATTTGGGGGGGGGTGCTTTGGGTCGTACGGACTTGCCCAATCTCAAGCGTTTGGCTGCTAAGTATGTATGGTGGAAAACACCCGATGAAGCGGTCGAAATGCCAGAACGGGTCATCGCGCAAGTGATGAATATGGGCGACTACGAGGACGTTCGGAATCTTGCCAATCAGGTGGGTGATGACGCCCTTCGTGCGGTGGTCTTGAATGCCCAGGCAGGTCAATTTGGCCCAAGGTCTTGGGCGTACTGGCATTACAGGCTGGGGCTTGCCAATGTCGACGAGGTTCCAGCGATGCCGAAACGGCGTTTTCAATGACTGGCACCTTCGAGCCGCGTATGGACGTTTTGCCCCCGGCGCAACAACGCCTTTGGGCGCAACTCCGCCCAGCTTCGTCTCTTGGTTTCGCGCTTTATGGTGGCACCGCCATTGCGTTGCGCTTGGGGCACAGGGCTTCAATTGATTTTGATTTTTTCACTGAGAATGCACTGAATCGAGCGGCGATTGGCTCGGCCTTCTTGTTTGTAGCAAATTCAACGGTGTTGCAAGATCAGTCAAACACTTTCACTGTCAATGTGCCATGTGGGGCCTCTGACTACGATTACGTGAAGGTGTCGTTCTTTGGCACGATCGGATTTGGAAGAGTAGGCGAACCCGAAACGACTGCGGATGGTGTGCTGCAAGCGGCATCTTTGGACGACTTGATGGCGACCAAGCTGAAAGTTATTCTTCAGCGAGCAGAGTTGAAGGACTACCGGGACATCGCCGCGTTAATTGATGCTGGGGTTAGCCTTTCGAAAGGGTTGGCGGCATCGCGGGCACCTTTTGGACCAAACTTTCAACCTAGTGAGTGTTTAAAAGCTCTTGTGTATTTCGAAGACGGTGATCTGCATGGCCTAACAAAAGCCGAAAGAAACACGTTGGTCAGAACCGTAAGCGCGGTGGGCGACCTTCCCGTTGTATCGGTTTTGGCTCGTCAGCTTGTCGCAATAACCGGCGGAGCGTAGATTTGCAGCGACAAGGTCGCAGACGTAGGTTCAAAGCGGTCGACCCATCACATTAAAAAATCTTTGCCATGACCGTCGTCTTTATCACCCTCGCTGCCACTCTATTCATTCAATTGGGCTATTTCTTGTGGAAGCTGTCGGCAGACGGGCAACCCAAAATTGGGGGGGAGCCAGTTTGGACGGTTATCAAAGCCTTGGTGACTGACTGGCGTTGGATGTTGGGGTTTTTTGCGACGAGTTTGGGATGGGTGCTGTTTGTTCAGGCCACGGCCTTGGGAGACATCAGTCTTGTGCAGCCGCTTATGTCGGCGGGCGACCTGTTGCTGGTCATTATGGCTGTGGTTTTTTTGAAGGAAAGGCTGGTCAGGCTGGAGTGGGCTGGCGTTTTGATGACCGTTTTGGGGGCGGTGGCATTGGCCTGGAATGTTGAGGATTCGCAAGTGACTTCCTTTGACAGCAAGAGATTGATGGTCTTGCTGGGCACGGTCATTGCCGCTGGCTTGGGTATGCTGCTCGCCAATCGGCGCTCAGCACGGCCTGAGATTTTGCTGGCCTTGGTGGTCGGATTGTGTTTTGGCGCCGGGTCTGTGCTCACCAAAGCCATGACGGTTGCCTACGCGGGGCCCGGTCAAACCATCATGACTTGGGCAATTTTGGTCGATCCTCTTTTGTTGGCGGTCGTTTTGGCCAATGTGTTGGGGTTGGTGTTGTTGCAGGCGGCTTTTCAACGTGGGCGGGCTGCAGTCATTGTGCCGCTGCAGCTTGCCACGGCCAACGCCATCACCGTGCTGGCAGGTGTTGTGATCTTTGCAGAGCACATAACGCCTTTGCGGGGTTTGGGCATTCTGCTAATTTTGGCTGGCACTGCCCTGCTGCACCTCAAACCTTCATCAGATCTTTAAGGTCTTGCCGGATAGACCGGCTGTGAGGGAGTTTGGATGTGCCCACCCGTGCGAAAAACCCGAAATGCTGGTTGGGTTGCGACTCAGTCAGGCGCTCAAAGTCAGTTGATAACCTCAAGGCATCATCAAAAAGAGATGCTTTGGCTGAGAATTTACGCCCCGCGCGGGCGTACCAGCGAAAAATCACGGGCGTCATTTCAGGCTGAAAATGCAAGCCTTGGGCAGCGGCTGTCAGCCAGATGCGTTGCACGGTTTCGCCGAGTTTGACCCAGTCTTCAAGTTGAGTGGGCGCGCGGTTGGGGCGCACCAGCAGATGTGCGGCGCAACAAACTGCAGGCAGCCAGTCCAGCTGGATGCGCGGCGGAATAGTGCCCAACAGGTATTTGTTGAAAAAGTCCACCCGCTCCCAACTCTCCAAAACAAATTTCATGAGTTTTGAAGTGGCGGGGTCGACGCCAACCGCTTGATCGGGAATGCGGTCTTTGCTGAAGCGGGCGTTCCATTCGATGATGTCGCGATGCACGGGGTAGGCCTCAGGGCAGGTCAGGCGAATATGGGCACTGTTCCACAACAGTTTGGCTATTTTCAGGCGCTGACTTAAGGGTTCGAACAGCTCTACCGTAAAATCTGGCCCTGCGGCGTTCAGCAGGGCTTGTCGCTGCAAGTCGGTAAGCGCCGTGGTCTGCATAGGTCGGCGTTGCACCGTGCGGGTGGTGATGCTGGCAAACAACGGGTCTGGTTTGAGGGTGGGGTCGGGTGCCAGCGTGACGTCGTAAATTGGCGTGCGGTGTTCGCCACTGGAGGCGACAGTCCAGCTTGCTTTCAGGCCAAAAGACGTGGCCGCAATGCGCAATGTTTCAAGTAGCGCGCCGTGGGCAATATGGCCAGGGTGGCCATCAAAATCATACAAAACATGGTCTCGTGTGTCGTGACCGTGCACCCGAATCAAATAGTCACCCGCAACCTCAAGCCGCCACGGCTGCGTGTTGTCGCCGCTGGGGGCCCAACGAGCGAAATCGAGAATTTGGCGTAAGGTGTCGCGGCTCATGCCTTGGTACTATACCGAGATATGTTTGCAGGCGGCTTTTGCCTGAATCAATAGGCATCACAATTATTGGAATGCGAGGATCCCCATGGCCAGCCCCATCACCTTTGACTACGACCGCGCCTTCTCCCGCAACATCGGCTGGGTCACGGTGGCAGAGCAAGCGCGGCTCAAGTCTGCGCGAATCGCGATTGCGGGTTTGGGCGGCGTGGGTGGCGCGCATTTGCTGACTTTGGCTCGATTGGGCATCAGCCATTTCAATATTTCTGATTTTGACGAGTTCGACGTTCACAATTTGAACCGCCAGGCGGGGGCTTTCATGCCGCATATGGGGCGCAAAAAGCTCGACACTATCGCGCAAATGGCCAAGGACATCAACCCCGAGCTGGACTTGCGCCTTTTTCCCACCGGTGTCAAACCCGACAACGTGGACGACTTTTTGAAAGATGTTGATGTGTATGTGGACGGGTTGGATTTTTTTGCCCTGCCCGCGCGGCGTATGGTGTTTGCCAGGTGCCGTGAAATGGGCATTCCCGCACTGACGGCGGCGCCTTTGGGCATGGGTGTGGCTTTTTTGATGTTCAGCCCGACGGGCATGAGTTTTGAAGACTACTTCAAGGTCGAAGGGCATGACCATCACGAGCAATATGCCCGGTTCATTGCCGGTTTGTCGCCGGCCATGGTGCAGCGCAATTATTTGGTGGCTCCCGAAGCCGTCAATTTCAATGAAAAGCGCGGGCCGTCCACCATCATGGCCTGCGACCTGTGTGCGGGGGTCATGGGAACGTCGGTCTTGAAAGTTTTGTTGGGTCGCGGCAGCCTGAAAGCAGCCCCTTGGGGCCTGCATTTTGACGCTTACCACCAGACGCTCAAGCACACCTGGCGGCCTTTTGGCAACGCCAACCCGATCCAGCAACTGCTGTTGAGGTTTATTCGGCCAAGGGTAAGGGGGTAGCCGAATTAGTCTTTGTTGGATTAAAATGTGCTCACTGTAATTACAAGTATTAGATTGATGTCAACCTCCAGCCTGTCTTACCCTCTCAAAATTGTTGCAATCGGGAATTCGCGTGGGATTCGCCTGCCCCAAGTGCTGCTGAGGCGCTATGGTGTGGGCGAGCAAGTGATGGTGGAGGAGCGGCCTGAAGGTTTCTTGCTTCGTGGCGACTCGGCTGGCAAGGCTTCACTCAAACAAACCTTCACCGAGATGGCGCGCGAGCAGGCTGCCGGGCGGGAGGACTGGAGCGATCTTGAAGCCGCTGCGGCTGATGGCTTGGATGCCATCAAGTGGTAACGCTCAAGGGAACAGCGCCTGTAAGTCAAAAGCCCAAGATTCAGCGCTTCGGCTTGTACTGGGCGCAACTTGACCCGACCCGGGGCAATGAAATTGCCAAGACTCGTCCCGTCGTGGTGGTCAGCCATGACGAAATGAACAAGCGTCTTGAAACCGTCGTAGTTTGCCCGCTCACTAGCCAACTCCATCCTCATTGGGCAAGCCGCATCCAATGCAATTGCGACGGTGTGACCAGTGAAATTGCGGTTGACCAAATTCGCACAGTAAGCAAATCGCGATTGGGGAAGAGCTTGGGGGCAATTGACGGTCTAACCGTGCAGGCCTTGAAACAGACCATCGCGTTGTTGTACGTGAATGATTGATTGGTCAAGCATGGCAAAATTGCCGTATGAAAATACTTTTGACAGGTGCGGCGGGCTTCATCGGCATGACAGCCGCGTTAAAGCTGCTAGCGCGTGGCGACGAGGTAGTGGGGTTGGACAACCTGAATGACTACTATGACGTCACCCTGAAGCAAAGTCGACTGAACCGGCTGCTGTCTCAACCCAGGTTTCGCTTTGTCAAACTGGACGTGGCTGATCAGCCCGGCATGGCGGCTTTGTTTGCGGCCGAAAAGTTTGACCGTGTGATTCATCTTGCCGCCCAGGCCGGCGTGCGCTATTCGCTGCAAAACCCGCATGCCTATATAGAAAGCAATGTGCTGGGCTTTACCAATGTCCTAGAAGGCTGCCGCCACGCCAAGGTGCAGCATTTGGTTTATGCATCCAGCTCCAGCGTGTACGGCGGCAACACCAAAATGCCGTTTTCAGAGCACGACAGCGTGGACCACCCCGTGAGTTTGTACGCTGCGACCAAAAAAGCCAATGAGCTGATGGCGCACACCTACAGCCACCTGTTTGGTTTGCCTACCACGGGGCTGAGGTTTTTTACAGTGTATGGACCTTGGGGGCGGCCAGACATGGCGCTTTTTTTGTTCACCAAAGCCATTTTGGAGGGCCGCCCGATTGACGTGTTCAACCACGGCAACATGCAACGCGACTTCACGTTTGTCGACGACATTGTGGAAGGCGTGATCCGTGTGATGGATCGAGTGGCGACGCCCGATGCCGCCTACGACGCCATCAAGGCCGACCCGGCCACCAGCAACGCGCCCTACCGAGTGTTCAATATTGGCAATAACAACCCGGTGCCACTGCTGGATTTCATTGCCTGCATCGAAAACGCCATCGGCATCAAAGCCCAAAAAAACCTGCTGCCCCTGCAAGATGGCGATGTGCCCGCCACCTACGCCAACACCGATGCGCTGAACGACTGGGTGGGTTTTGTGCCTGGCACCAGCATCGACGTGGGAATTGGGCGATTTGTAGCCTGGTACCGGGACTATTACAAGGTTTGACGGCTTTTTGACGAAAAAAGAACCTGCAGGTTCTTTTTTTTTTCTAAAAACACCTCAAAGCGCCCAAATTATTCAACAAATAGGGCTCCAATTCCCGAATATATTCAATAGTTTGCTATTATTAATATAGCAAATGTCTGCTGCGCTTCGTGTTTCAAGGTCGAATGCGCTTTTGCTTTTTTGACTTGCCAATCCGATCAACTTTGTTGTTGCCTCCAATGTTGAATCAGCGCTCGGGTGCCCGATTCGCACAAGTCCAGCACCCGCTCAAAACCTGCGACATTGCCGTAATACGGGTCGGGCACATCGTCAACCTCGGCGGCAACCATTGCAGTCGTCAAATCGCGTTGGCCAAAGCTCAAAAACAGCTTCAGTTTTGGCAAATGCTGCAGAGGGCAGATTTTTTGCAAGGCCTTCAAATTGTCAGCGTCCATTGCCAAAATCAGATCAAACTTGTCAAAGTCTTGCGCCACCACGCGGCGCGCGCGGTGCCGACCCATTTCGTAGCCCCTGCGCAACAGCGCTGCAACTGCTCGCGGGTCAGGGCGCTCACCGGAGCCACTGGCGTGTGTGCCCGCGGAGTCAATGCGAACGGCGGCGGCTAATTGAGCTTGCGCGAGTTGTTTCTCCAGCACGAACTGGGCCATGGGCGAGCGGCAGATGTTGCCCATGCAGACAATCAAGACGTTGGTCATATGACCCAATTTTAGGTGTGATTTTTTCACGGCTTTAGAGCGCCGTTGCCCATGCACCCTGTTGAAGTCATGGTTTTTGCAGGTAAATGCGTTATATTTGCCAATCACTTGAACCTTGGGTAGCCCAGCGGCTCGCAATTAGGACAAACCATGAGAATTAACTTCGCTCCTTTGACGTCTATGGCCCGTTGGTCAGCGTTGCTAGCCGTTGCCGCATTGGCAGCAGGTTGCGCCAACTTCAACGCGCCGGTTTACCCTCCAGCTCCTGCCACCGCCGCCACGTCCGAATACAACTACATCGTGGGGCCGGGTGACTCGCTCAACATCATTGTGTGGCGCAACCCAGAGCTGTCCATGTCAGTGCCAGTGCGGCCAGATGGTAAGCTGTCGACCCCATTGGTTGACGAGCTGGTGGTTCAGGGCAAAACCTCTATCGAGATCGCCAGAGATGTTGAAAAGGCTTTGGCCAAGTTTGTGCGTGATCCGGTGGTCACAGTCATCGTCACCAGCTTTGTTGGGCCTTACAGCGAGCAAATTCGAGTTGTCGGCGAAGCTGCCAAACCCCAGTTCTTGCCTTACAAGCAAAAAATGACCGTGCTCGACGTGATGATTGCCGTGGGCGGGTTGACAGATTTTGCCGATGGCAATTCGGCCGTGGTGGTGCGCGCATCGGAAGGCGACAAACGCTACACAGTGCGCCTGAAAGACTTGATCAAACGCGGCGACATTTCAGCTAACGTCGAGATGAAGCCGGGCGACGTGTTGATCATTCCTCAAGGTTGGTTCTAGGCTGCTTTGAGCCTGGCTTTGAGCAAGAGCTCGAACTTTTGGGTTTTCTAGCGGCATCAGTGTCTGTGTCTGACACAAACACCAAAATCACTTTTTTTTTCACCAGACTGGACTGAAGATTTTTAATGGATGAGTTACTCAATCAGTTGTCCGCGATTGCCCGAGGGGTCTGGAAGCACCGTTGGCCGGGCATCATGGTCGCCTGGGTGGTAGGTGCCATTGGTGCCGCCGTGGTGATGTGGGTGCCCGACAAGTATGAGGCCAGCGCCCGTATTTACGTGGACACCCAATCGATCTTGAAGCCCTTGATGTCAGGTTTGGCGGTGCAGCCCAATGTCGAGCAGCAAGTTGCTATGTTGAGCAGGACTTTAATCAGCCGCCCCAATGTCGAAAAACTCATCCGAATGGCGGATCTTGATTTGGGCGAAAAATCAAAAAGCGCGCAAGAAGAGCTGATTGAGCGCGTTACAAAGACGCTGCAAATCAAAAACACTGCCCGCGACAATTTGTACACCTTGGGTTTTCGTGACCCCAACCCTGAAAAGGCCAAAAAGGTAGTTCAGTCATTGGTGTCGATTTTTGTCGAGTCGAGTTTGGGTGACACCCGCAAAGACTCTGACACGGCCAAGAAATTTATTGATGACCAGATTAAGACTTACGTTGCCAAGCTCGAAGAGGCTGAAACCCGCCTCAAAGAGTTCAAGCTGCGCAATCTGGAGACCCAAACTGCTGACGGCAAAGACATGACCTCCCGCTTGGGCGAAATCAGCAACCAGCTCAACCAGGCCCGTTTAGAGCTGCGTGAAGCTGAAAACGCCAGAGATGCTGCCAAAAAGCAGCTTGACGCGGAAAAAAACCAAAGCGCCAGTGTCAGCTCCCGCAGTTTGTTGCAAGAATCTGCCTTGTCAGTCGCAACGCCTGAGATTGATTCACGCATTGATTCCCAAAAACGCAATCTTGATGCGTTGTTGCAACGGTTTACTGAGCAACACCCCGATGTCGTAATCATTCGGAAGCAACTCAAAGAGCTTGAGGAGCAGAAGCGCAAAGAGGTGGCAGAGCTGCGCAAAACCGCGATGGCGGCCCCCAGTGCAGCGCAGACTAACTCAAGTTTGGCGGCCCAAGAGTTAGGCCGAATGCTGGCGACCACTGAAGTTCAGGTGGCTGGTTTACGGGCAAGGGTGGGTGAGTACGACTCTCGCTTCAAACGGGCCAAAGAAATGATGAAGACAGCGCCGCAAATTGAGTCTGAATACTCACAACTGAATCGCGACTACGCCATCAACAAAAAGAATTATGAAGATTTGGTGGCCAGGCGCGAATCGGCCGCCCTGTCGGGCGATTTGGAAGGCGCCTCAGGCATTGTGGACTTTCGGTTGATCGATCCACCAAGGGTGGATCCAAAACCCGTGTCACCCAATCGATTGTTGTTGATGCCTCTGGCTTTGCTGGCTGCGATTGCCGCCGGTTTGGCAACCGCGTTTGTCGCCAGTCAATTGCGCGCTGTGTTTTTTGATGCACGTTCCCTTCGCGACATGGCGGGACTGCCACTTCTGGGCGTTGTCACCTTGGTGGTCAATGACGGCATGAAGAAAAAAGAGCGGGCTGAGCTGACCAAATTTGTCATCGCGTCCGGCGGACTGATGGGTGTTTTTATCGCTGGAATCGGTGTTCTGGCCTTTTTGTCAGGTCGTGTGACATGAGTAAGCTATGAGCAGTTTGATTGAGCAGGCCACCCTGCGCCTGGAGCAACTTCGCCGAGCAGGGGCCTCGATGCCAGACAGCGCATCGCCTGGTTTGGGCGGCCCTGGCGGCGCGGTTGGACGCCCTGGTAATTTTGCTCCTGCTGACGTACCTGCAGCTGCACCCGCCTCAAAGCCTGTGCTACTGCCCGACCCTGAGGTTTCGAAGTCAAAATACGTCGCAATTGACCTGGATGCGCTTGCCGCCGCCGGCATTGTCAGTCCCAACGCGCCTCGCTCCCAAATTGCAGATCAGTTCAGGGTTATCAAACGGCCATTGATTGCCAACGCACTGGGCAAAGGTGCGTCGATCATTGCCAATGGCAATTTGATCATGGTCACCAGCGCGTTGGCGGGCGAAGGCAAAAGCTTCACAGCCATCAATTTGGCTTTAAGCATCGCTACCGAGTTTGATACCACCGTCTTGCTGGTCGATGCAGACGTTGCGAGGCCTTCGGTGCTTCGTGTCCTGGGTTTACCCCCAAGCCCGGGGCTGCTGGACTTGGTGCTGGATGACACCAAAGAGATGGCCGATGTTCTGCTCAAGACCAACATCGAAAAGCTGACTATCTTGCCTAGCGGAACCGCACATGAGCGCGCCACCGAGTTGCTAGCCAGCGACGCGATGATCAAACTATTGAAGGACATGGCTAGCCGTTACCCAGATCGAATTGTCATTTTTGACTCGCCGCCTTTGCTGTTGACTACCGAGGCTCGCGTGTTGGCCACGCACATGGGGCAAGTGGTTTTGGTTGTGCGGGCTGAGCAAACCTTGCAATCTGACGTTCAGCACGCCTTGGCGACTATTGATGCCTGTCCCGTGAAAATGCTCGTCTTGAATCAGGCCAGATCCGCGTCCAAAGGTACTTATGGCTACGGATACGGGTATGGATATGGCTATGGGCAGGAGCAGCCGACTCCATGAGCAGGGTTAAATCCCCTCATGACCTAGTTAAAGTGGCCAGGCTTGAGCCAGATATCTCGGGTTTTGCAGGTTTAAAGACCTTGCTGGCCGTATGCGCCGCCATGGCCTGCAATCCGGAGGCATTTGCCCAGGAGGCTAGTCAAAAAAGAGTCATCACCATTGTGCCGCGCGTTTCTGTGACTGAAACCATCACTGACAACGTTCGCCTCTCCACGGACAATCGGCAAGCAGAACTCGTCACTGAAGTCAGTCCGGGGATTACCATCACGGGCAATAACGGTCGGCTTAAAGGTTTTTTGGACTACGCCTTGAGTGCACGTTTGTTTGCCAAGGACACTTCAAGCACAACAACGCAAAATTCCTTGACCGCCTTTGGGACTCTCGAAGCGGTTGACAAGCGGGCCTTTTTGGACCTGAATGCCAGCATTACCCAGCAGGCGATTTCTGCGCTGGGCCCACAGGTCACTGGTGGTCCTCTGATCAACGCGAATCAAACTGAAACCACGTCTTTGCGGATCTCACCCTATGTGCGTGGCCGATGGGCCAACGCAGTGGATTACGACGCACGCTACAGTGTGTCTGCGAATCGAAGCCAATCGTCTCAGGTGTCAGATGTCACAACCAAAGACTTGTCTTTTCGATTGAGCGGGCAGGGCAGCAGCTCCAGACTAGGTTGGTCATTGAATGCCGGGCAGCAAAACGTGGCCTTCAGCGAAGGCCGTACCACCGAGTCTGATCGCCTCACGGGCACCGTAACCTACGCTGTTGCGCCGCAATTAAGCCTGTCGCTCACCGGGGGGCAGGAGTCCAGCAACTTCACCAGTGCCGACAAACAGTCCAGTTGGACATCAGGTTTCGGCGTGAACTGGACTCCATCACCCAATACCAGTGTTTCCGTCAATCGACAGAATCGGCCTTTTGGGGAGTCGCACTCTTTTACGCTGTCGCATCGAACAGCGCGCACTGCCTGGAATTTAAGTGACTCGATGGACGTTATCTCGTCGCCCGCCCAAAGTGGCGTGACCAGTTTGGGGTCTACCTTTGACCTTTATTTCAGCCAATTCGCATCCATCGAGCCGGACCCTGTCAAGCGGACGGCCTTAGTTACTGCTTTTTTGCAAACCAATGGCATCAACCCGGCTGGACCCGTTTTAAGTAACTTCCAAGCCTCTGGTTTGACCTTGCAACGTCGACAAAACTTGTCTTTCTCGCTGTTGGGCGTGCGCGACACGATCACCGTCATTGCGACGCGCAGTGAAAGCTCTCGGCTGGACTCTTTCAGCACCTTCATTGACGATTTCTCCAACACGGCAGTGATTCGCCAAAATGGCCTGAGCGTCAGCTATGCGCATCGGTTGACGCCGGATTCGTCTATGAACGTGTTGGCGTCAACCCAGCACTCTTCTGACGCTGCTGGCTTGCAGGATTCGACCTCCAAAACCGTGAACATCAGTCTTTCCACCAAAGTTGGCGTGAAGACGTCGGTTGTAGTCAGTGCACGACGTGTCGTGTTTGACAGCAATACGACGCCGTACTCTGAAACTGCATTCACCGGCACCCTGAACGTGCCGTTTTGACCCATGTATGAAGCTTTCTATGGTTTGACCGGCAAGCCGTTTCAACTCAATCCCGACCCCAGTTTTTATTTCGGAAGCAAGCAGCACCGCCGAGCCAAGGCTTACCTCGAGTACGGGGTTCAGAGAAACGAAGGCTTCATCGTCATCACCGGGGAAATAGGCGCTGGCAAAACCACCATCGTGCGGGGCTTGCTGGAGAGCCTTGATCAAAACACGGTCGTCGCCGCCAACTTGGTCAGCACCCAGCTTGACGCGGAAGACACCTTGCGGATGGTGGGTGCAGCGTTTGGTGTGGGTGTGAAAGACTTGTCCAAGTCTGATCTGCTGATGTCGCTTGAGGCCTTTTTGGTCACCCACATCAGCCAAGGCAAACGTTGTCTTTTGGTGGTGGATGAGGCACAAAACCTGACGCCCCGTGCGGTCGAAGAGCTTCGCATGCTCTCCAACTTCCAATTCGGCAAGCAAGCCTTATTGCAAACTTTTTTGGTTGGTCAGCCGGAATTTCGGGAGATACTGCAAAGCCCCAATATGCAGCAGCTGCGTCAGCGCGTGACGGCAACTTGCCACATTGGCCCGATGGACAAAGACGAAACCCGGGGCTACATCGAGCATCGGCTCAAGTGCGTGGGCTCCACCGGCAGGCCTGGGTTTGATGCGGGCGCATTTGAGGGGATTCACAAGGCCAGCGGCGGCATTCCAAGGCGAATCAACACGGTGTGCGACCGTTTGTTGTTGTTGGGTTTTCTGGGTGAAAAAGAAAGCTTCAGCGCAGACGACGTTACCGAAGTGGTGACCGAAATTCAGGAAGAAGGCGGCTCCTCAGCGTACAACCCGATTGAAACAGTGTCGGGCAACGGCGGGTCAGCCAAGTCCCGGAGTGCGCAGGAGCAATTTGACATTGACCTGTCGGACCTGCAATACGACGCTGACGTGGTTGACGGGTTCGCCAAAAAAGTTGAGGCCTTGGGCGCTGAACAATATGGCGACCGATTGATGCGGCTCGAGCGCAGCCTGCTGCGCATGGAACGGGTCAACCTGGAGATGCTGACCATGTTTCATCGCCTGATGACGGGTCTTAAAAAGCAGGCACCTGATTTCCCTGAGGTTGACGGGCCATGAGCACCGCGCTGCAATTTATGCCATCGGCAGAAACGCCAAAAAATCGCTTGGCCAATGCCTTGACCATTGATGTCGAGGACTATTTTCAGGTGTCTGCCTTTGCGCCTTACATCGAGCGTTCTGATTGGAACTTGCGCGAATGCCGAATTGAAAGGAACGTTGGCCGCATTCTGGACATGCTGGCCCGACGCGAGGTCAAGGCAACTTTTTTCACTCTGGGTTGGATCGCCGAGCGCTACCCTCAACTCATTCGGGAAATCGCCAACCAAGGCCATGAGGTTGCCAGCCACGGGTATGGGCATGAGCGCGCCAGTGACTTGAGCGAAGACAGCTTTTATGCCGATGTGCACCTTGCCAAGAAGATTCTTGAAGACTTGAGCGGTGCGGAGGTCAAGGGTTACCGGGCACCGAGTTTTTCAATTGGCACGGGTAACCTTTGGGCGTTTGACACCTTGGCGCGGGCGGGCTACCGCTACAGCTCCAGCGTTTATCCGATTCAACATGACCACTACGGCATGCCTGATTCGCCCCGGTTTGCCTATGACGTGCGTCCTGGCCTGCTTGAAATTCCGGTCACAACCTTGCGCGTTTTGAATCGCAATCTGCCGTCCAGTGGCGGTGGGTACTTTCGATTGCTTCCCTATGCGCTTTCGCGTTGGATGCTAAGACAAGTCAACCAGGGCGACCAGCAGTCGGGTATTTTTTACTTCCACCCTTGGGAAATTGATTTTGCGCAACCGCGAGTGGCCGGAATTGGGGCTAAAACCAAGTTTCGCCACTACGTTAATATCGACAAGATGGAAGGGCGCCTGGAAAGGCTATTGAGAGATTTCAAGTGGGGCCGGATGGATGAGATTTTTTTAAATAAAACTCATCGCGAGGCAGCGCTTGCCTGACGCGGGTTTGCTGACCGTTTCGCTTTTGCCTCACAGCGATCTCGCTGCGTCAAAGCGGTGGGATGATTTTGTTCATCAGTGTGCCGAAGCCACGTTTTTTCATCTTTCGGGATGGCAAAAAATTGTGCGCGAGGTGTTTCGCCACGACACCTACTTTTTGTCGGCTCAGAAGGGCGACACCGTTGTTGGCGTGCTGCCTCTGGCCCACGTCAACAGTTGGTTGTTTGGCAACTCCCTCATTGGGCTGCCCTTTGCCGTGTACGGTGGGGTGGCAGTGACCGACCCGTTGGCTATCGAAGTGCTGGAACTCGAAGCCCAAAAAATCGCCAAACGGCTCGGCGTCGATCACTTGGAACTGAGAAACGTGGTGGCTCGCCATGACGACTGGCCCACTCAGGATTTGTACGTCACCTTTCGTAAAGAAATTTTGGCGGCGGAAGAGGCCAATATGCTGGCCATTCCACGCAAGCAGCGCGCCATGGTGCGCAAAGGCATCAAAAACGGGCTCGTCAGTGAAATTGACACGCAGATTGATCGTTTTTTTAGGCTTTACGCCGATAACGTCCACCGCCACGGCACGCCCGCCATGCCCAAGCGGTATTTTCAGGCTTTGCAGCAAGAGTTTGGTGCCAATTGCGAGATTTTGACTGTGACTGGGCCTGACGGTCGCCTGCTCAGCTCAGTCTTGAGTTTTTACTTTCGCGATGAGGTTTTGCCGTATTACGCGGGCGACGATGAATCCGCCCGCGACCTGGCTGCCAATGACTTCAAATACTGGGAGTTGTTGCGCCGCGCCTGTGCAAAGGGCTTGAAAGTCTTTGACTATGGCCGAAGCAAGCAGGGCACAGGCTCTTACGCCTTCAAGAAAAACTGGGGCTTTGAGCCGCGCCAGTTGAACTACCAATATTGCCTTTACAAACGCGATGCCATCCCGCAAAACAACCCGTCCAACGCCAAGTACAAGTTGCTGATCGAAACCTGGCGGCGCATGCCGATTGGGCTGGCCAATTGGCTTGGGCCCTTCATTGTTCGCAACTTGGGCTGACCGTTGCCATGGCCAATGTTTTGTTGCTGGTTCACCGGCTGCCCTATCCGCCCAATAAGGGTGACAAAGTTCGCTCCTACCATTTGTTGAAGCATTTGGCAAAAAACCACCGGGTCTTTTTGGGGACATTTGTGGACGATCAAGCAGATGAAATTCATGTTGAAACGGTGCGCAAGCTTTGCTTTGAATTGCATGCGGCCAAGCTCACACCCGCCTTGCAAAAGGTCCTTAGCTTGTCTGCGATGTTGACCGGGCAGGCCATGTCTTTGCGTTACTACCTGAACGCGGGACTCAAAGACTGGGTGAGCCAAGTCTTCGCCGCGCAAAAGATAGACGCCGTGGTAGTGTTTTCGTCGGCAATGGGTCAGTATGCTCAGAGTGGCCCTGGCGCTGCGTTGTTGGTTGATTTTGTCGACGTTGACTCGGCCAAATGGACGCAGTATGCACCCAACCACCGCTGGCCGTTGTCTTGGCTTTATAGGCGCGAAGGTAAAAAGTTGCTTGAGTACGAACGCAAGCTGGCTCTGCAGTCCAACCGATCCTTTTTTGTAACCGACAACGAAGTTCAGCTCTTCAACCAGGCCGCGCCCGAGTCGACTGGCAAGGTCGAGGCCATGTGCAACGGGGTGGATTCAGATTTTTTCGCGCCCGACTCAAAGCGCCAAAATCCTTACTGGGCGGGTTTGGCTGAGGCCACCGGCGGTGTGGTGGTCTTTACCGGGGCGATGGACTATTGGCCCAATGTTGACGCGGTCACCTGGTTTGTCGCAGACATCTTGCCAACATTGAGCAGGTCACGTCCTGGCCTGCGTTTTTATATTGTCGGCCGCAGCCCAACGCCTGCTGTGGCGGCGCTGGCCGCTCAAGATGTAGTGGTCACAGGCACGGTAGATGACGTTCGTCCCTACCTACAATACGCTGACGTGGTGGTGGCGCCGTTGCGATTGGCCCGTGGCATTCAAAACAAGATTCTGGAGGCTATGGCCATGGCCAGACCCGTGGTGGCGTCTGTGTCATGCGTGCAAGCCATCAGCGCGCTGCAAGACAACGAGGTGCTGCAGGCGAACACAGCGCAAGAATTCGCAGCTCAAGTTGAAGCCCTTTTGGGCAATTCTCAGCAACGAGAGCACATTGGCTTGGCAGGAAGGCAAAGAGTTTTGAACGATTACAGCTGGTCCGCCCATCTCGGTAAAATCGACAGGCACCTGTCTGGTTCGGTAAATTTGGGCCAAAAGGTGACTGCATGAGCGCTGAGCTGCAGATGCCTTCCGCGCGGTTGGCGGAAGCCTCATGGCGCATCACTTGGCGCTGGGCGTTGACAGCCTTGGCGGTGCTGATCGGGCTGACCATTTTCCTGTACTGGCATACGGCCAGCACTATCGTTTTGATTTGGTCACGGTCCGAAACCTTCACCCATGGGTTTTTGGTGCCGCCAATCACTGCCTGGCTGATTTGGCGACAGCGCGAGGTGCTGGCGAACATAGCACCCAAGCCCAGCCTTTGGGCGCTTGTTTTGCTGTCGGGCGCATCGCTGGCCTGGTTGTTGGGTGACTTGTCTGCCGTCAACGCCCTGACGCAATTGGCTTTGGTGGCCATGCTGGTCTTTTTGGTACCAGCCTTGCTGGGCTGGCGGGTCACACGCAGTATCATTTTTCCACTTGGGTTTTTGTTTTTTGCGGTACCGATTGGCGAATTTGCCATGCCGCAGCTGATGGTTTGGACGGCCGACTTCACAGTTGAAGCCCTTCGCCTAAGCGGCATTCCGGTTTACCGCGAAGGCCTTCAATTTGTCATTCCGTCAGGCAACTGGTCGGTGGTCGAGGCCTGCAGCGGCGTTCGCTATTTGATTGCCTCAATCACGGTGGGCACCCTGTTTGCCTATTTGAACTACCAATCGACGCAACGTCGCCTGTTTTTTGTGGCAGTTTCCTTTCTGGTTCCAGTGCTGGCCAACTGGCTCAGAGCCTACATCATTGTGATGTTGGGGCACTTGTCAGGCAACAAACTCGCCACGGGCGTCGACCATTTGGTTTACGGCTGGGTGTTTTTCGGCGTGGTGATCATGTTGATGTTCATGATTGGGGCGCGTTGGGCTGAGCCGGATCAACCCAAGACGCTGAGCAAACCTGGCGCCGTCAGTGCAGGCTCTGGCGGGTCGGTAGCCGGTTTTGGGTTGGCCGCCTTGTGTCTTGCCGCGCTGTTAAGCCTGCCGCATTTTATTTTGAGCTCCATTGAGCTCAGCGAGAGCACAGTGACCGGGCAAATCCAACAACCCTTGAAATTATCGGCCGACTGGATCGAGCGGCCCACGCCAACAGTCGCTTTCAAACCGTCCTTTCAAAACCCATCAGCAGAGGTCAACGCGGGCTTTGGCAGCCAGGGGGCTGAAGTCGGGCTCTATTTAGGCTATTACCAAAAGCAAAAATATGACCGCAAAATGGTCAGTTCAACTAACGTGTTGGCAGGCAGCAAAGACACAAGCTGGGCATGGGTCAAGAACTCACAACGCAGCGCTGTCTTGCAATGCCAACCTGTGACGGTGAGATCCGCTGAGCTGCGAGGGCCTGCACCTGCGGGTCAATCAGCCGATCTGCGACTGATTGCTTGGCAAATATATTGGGTAAACGGCACTTTGACCGCCAATGATTACCTTGCCAAAGTTTATAGTGCGGTCTACCGACTGTTGGGGCGGGGCGATGACTCTGCCGTGATTGTGGTTTACACAACCCGTGAGCCGGGCAGCGCGGCTGGGGCACCAGAAGCGACTTTGCAGCGATTTCTGGATGCGAACTACGACCAGATTAACAAAACTTTGGCCTCAGCCAGGCGGCCAAAATAGCCGGACTGGGTAATTGGCGGGCAGGCTGTTTTTTGTGGGCTGGTTTGCTGGTTCGCTCGACTTGTTAACTTTGAATGCGATGGAGTAATTGAAATGACCGTGGTTGCAGTGATTGGTTTGGGCTACGTGGGCTTGCCGCTGGTGATTGAATTTGGCAAACACTTTCGCACCATCGGCTTCGATATTGCGGTGTCCAAAGTTGAGTCTTGCCTAAAAGGCGTGGACCCCTCGCGTGAGTTGTCAGACGAAGAAATGCGGGCGTCGCCGCAGGCTGTTTACACGGCAGACCCCAAAATGCTTGCTGAGGCCGACATCATTGTTGTGGCGGTGCCTACGCCAGTTGACAACGCCCACATCCCTGATTTTCGCCCGCTGATCGGCTCCAGCACCAGCGTGGGTCGGCACATGAAAATCGGTGCCACCGTGGTGTATGAATCTACCGTGTACCCGGGAGCCACTGAAGAAGTCTGCATTCCTGTTTTGGAGCGCGAGTCCGGCAAAAAATGGAAAAAAGACTTTTTTGTCGGTTATTCGCCCGAACGCATCAACCCTGGCGACAAAGAGCACACGCTGACCAAGATTTTGAAAATCGTCTCGGGCGACACCCCAGAAACACTTGAAAAAGTCGCCAAACTGTATGAAACCATTGTGATTCCGGGCGTGCACCGCGCGTCCAGCATCAAGGCGGCCGAGGCAGCCAAAGTCATTGAAAACACCCAGCGCGACCTGAATATTTCGCTCATGAACGAGCTGTCTATTATTTTTGACAAGATGGGCATCGACACCACCGAAGTGCTGGAAGCGGCGGGTACCAAATGGAACTTTTTGAAGTTCAAACCGGGTCTTGTGGGTGGGCATTGCATTGGCGTGGACCCGTATTACCTGACGCACAAAGCCGAAATGTTGGGCTACAACCCGCAGGTGATTTTGGCGGGCCGGCGCATCAACGACGGCATGGGCAAGTTCATCGCTGAGCAAACTATCAAGCACATGATTGCAGCGGGCAGCTACATCAAAGGCGCCAAAGTCAATGTGCTGGGGTTGACCTTCAAAGAAAACTGCGGTGACCTGCGCAATTCCAAGGTGATCGACATCATCAATGAGCTTAAAACCTATGGCGTCGAAGTGCATGTGACTGACCCGCAAGCCAAATCAGACGAAGCGGTGCACGAATACGGCGTGCCGCTGATGGCGTGGGCCGATTTGCCTCGTGCCGATGCGATAGTGGCAGCGGTTGCGCACAAGGAATATGCAGAGTTAAGCATGGAAGATTTTGGTCAAAAACTGGTGAAAGGCGGGGCGTTTATTGATGTGAAAGCCGCGTTTGACCGCAAAGCCATTGTGGCGGCAGGCTTTCGCCTGTGGCGTCTTTGAAGCTCGATTTTTGGGCTAATTTTGAAAAAAAGAACCTGCAGGTTCTTTTTTCTTAAAAAGCTCTCGAAAATGCTAAATTATCAATAAAATATGCCTCTAGCTCTCGAATTATATACGAAGTTTGCTATTAATAATATAGCAACTTTTTGCGCCGATTGTCTGGGCGATTCGATGGCGTTCCAGCGCTGAACTGCAAATACCTGATGTCGACCCAACCCAACCCCATGCCAGGACGCGACACGCGGCCCTTGGTGCTGCATGTGGTCTACCGGTTCGATACGGGTGGTTTGGAGAACGGCGTCGTCAACCTCATCAACCACATGCCAGGCAGCGCCTATCGCCACGCAGTGCTTTCCATGACAGTGGTCACTGACTTCAAAAAACGTGTTGACCGTGCGGATGTTGAATTCACGGCGCTGAACAAACCGCCAGGGCACGGCATTTGGCAGTACCGAAAGCTGTACAGCCTGTTTAAAAAAATGCGCCCTGACATTGTTCACAGCCGAAATTTGGCGGCACTTGAGGTTCAAGTGCCTGCGTGGGCTGCGGGCGTTCCCGTGCGCATTCATGGCGAACACGGGCGCGATATGGGCGACCTGGATGGCAATAACGAGACTTACCAACGGGTGCGCCGCCTGTACAAGCCGTTTGTTCACCATTACGTCGCGTTGTCGCGCGAACTGTCTGATTACTTGCAGACCAAGGTTCGGGTGCCGAGCGATGCCATCACCCAAGCCTACAACGGGGTCGATACGGCGCGTTTTGCACCCCATTCAGCCGGCCCGCAATCGATTGTGGGTTGCCCTTTTAACCCAGTTCAACACTGGCTGATCGGCACGGTCGGACGCATGCAAACCGTCAAAGACCAGGTCATGCTGGCCAAAGCCTTCGTCCTGGCGTTAAAACTCGCGCCCCAGTTGGCAGAGCGTTTGCGCTTGGTGATGGTGGGCGATGGCCCCTTGCGCGCCAGCGCCCTGGCTGTGCTAGTAAACGCGGGCCTTTCCCATTTGGCCTGGTTACCAGGCGAGCGCACTGACATTGCCCAAGTCATGCAGGGGCTGCATGCCTTTGCACTGCCGTCGTTGGCAGAAGGCATTTCAAACACCATACTGGAAGCCATGGCGTCGGCTTTGCCAGTGGTCGCGACAGCCGTGGGTGGCAATGCAGATCTGGTGCAACACGGTTTGACGGGCTACATCGTCGCTCCCGCTGACCCCCAAGCCATGGCAGAGCGCCTGGTGGAATTGGCGTCTGCCCCCCAGACCGCGCAGGCCATGGGAGTTTCTGGGCGACTTCGGGTGACCCAAAAATTCAGCATGCAGGCCATGGTGAACACTTACCAGTCTGTGTACGATACCCAGCTATTCCGCCAAGCCGGCCATCAAGCCTTTGGTGCCGTGCAGCCCGTTGACCAGACCTCAAAATCCTGAAAATACCATGTGCGGAATCACCGGAATCTTTAAAACCCGTGCCAGCCAAGGGCCCGCCAGCAGCGACATTGACCGCGCCGTGCTGCAACGCATGAACGACTCGCAGTTGCACCGCGGGCCCGACGAAGGCAGTTTGCACATTGAGCCCGGCCTGGGGTTGGGTCACCGCCGCTTGTCCATCATCGACATTGCAACCGGCCAGCAGCCTTTGTTCAATGAAGATGGCTCCGTGGTGGTGGTGTTCAATGGCGAAATCTACAACTACCAAGATCTGATTCCTGAACTGCAAGCTTTGGGGCATGTGTTCCATACCAAAAGCGATACCGAATGCATCGTCCACGCGTGGGAGTCTTGGGGGCCAGACTGCGTCAAGCGATTTCGCGGCATGTTTGCTTTCGCGCTTTGGGATCGCAACCAGAAGACCTTGTTCATGGCGCGCGACCGCATGGGCGTCAAACCCATGTACTACGCCGTTCTGGACGACGGCACCTTGCTGTTTGGCTCTGAGCTGAAATCAGTGCTGGCCCATGGCGGTCTGCGTCGCGACATTGACCCCTTGGCGGTGGAAGAGTATTTTGCTTTGGGCTACGTGGCCGAGCCGCGCACGATTTTCAAACAAGCCAAAAAGCTTTCGCCCGGTCATTCGCTGACGATCAAGCAAGGGCAACCCGTGCCCCAACCCGTTCAATATTGGGATGTGCGCTTCACGCTGGACAATCCTATGTCCGATGAAGACGCCCAAGCCGAACTGGTGCATCGCCTCAAAGAGTCGGTGCGTTTGCGCATGATTGCCGAAGTGCCCTTGGGTGCCTTTTTGTCCGGCGGTGTTGACAGCAGCGCCGTGGTGGCTGTTATGGCGGGCCAATCGCAAAAACCAGTTAACACGTGTTCCATTGGTTTTGACGACCCGGCTTTCAACGAGTCTGAGTTCGCGCAAAAAGTCGCAGATCGGTACCACACCAACCACCGTCTCGAAGTCGTCAAGAGCGATGACTTCGACTTGATCGACACGCTGGCTCGGTTGTACGATGAACCCTACGCCGACAGTTCAGCCATTCCCACCTACCGGGTTTGCCAACTCGCACGGAAACACGTGACCGTGGCGCTCAGTGGCGATGGTGGCGACGAAGCCATGGGGGGTTACCGACGTTACCGCATGCATTTGATGGAAGAAGGCATGCGGTCGGCCTTGCCAATGGCGGTGAGAAAGCCGCTCTTCGGCGCTCTGGGCAAAATTTACCCCAAGGCCGATTGGGCACCGCGTGTGTTCCGCGCCAAAACCACTTTTGAAGGCCTGGCACGCAGTTCAGTCGAGGCGTATTTTCATACGGTTTCGATTTTGCGCGACCCCATGCGCGACGAGTTGTTCAGCTCAAAGTTCAAAGCTGAATTGGCGGGCTACAGCGCTCAAGATGTGTTTAACCGGCATGCAGCCCAAGCGGCTACCGATGACCCGTTAGCGTTGATCCAATACATGGATATCAAGACTTACCTTGTTGGTGACATCAACACCAAGGTTGACCGTGCCAGCATGGCCCATTCGCTTGAAGTGCGCGAACCGTTGATGGATCACGAGCTGGTCGAGTGGTTGGCCACGTTGTCGTCATCGCAAAAAATTCGCGGACAAGAAGGCAAGTACCTATTCAAAAAAGCCATGGAGCCTTCGCTGCCCCATGAGGTGCTTTACCGTCCCAAAATGGGGTTTTCAGTGCCGCTGGCGCAATGGTTTCGCGGGCCATTGAAGCAACGTGCGCGCGACGCACTGTTGGGTGAGTCGCTGGCCAGCACCGGCTGGTTCAATCCGGTTTACCTGCGCCATTTGCTAGACGCCCATCAGTCAGGCGCGCGAGATTACAGTGCGCCACTTTGGACTCTCATGATGTTTGAGGCGTTTTTGCGGCATTCGGGGCTCGGTGCGGCGGACGCAAAAACCGACAAACCAATCGCAGTTTCTGCTTGAACATGAGAATCCTTCATGTACTGGATCATTCCATTCCGCTGCACAGCGGGTACACCTTTAGGACGTTGTCAATCCTGCGGGAACAACTCAAGCTGGGCTGGGAGACTTTTCACCTGACAAGCCCTAAGCAGGTGAGTTGCCAGTTGCTAGAGGAAGACGTGGATGGTTGGCACTTTTACCGTACTCCAGAGACGCCGAGCGCATTGAGTCACGTGCCTGGAGTCAGTCAGTGGGCTCTCATGAAGCAACTCGAAAATCGCCTTTTTGAGGTCGCCAGTGCCGTCAGGCCAGATCTGCTTCACGCTCATTCACCGGTTTTGAACGCCATACCAGCCTTGAGAGTTGGCAAGCGACTGGGTATTCCGGTTGTCTATGAAGTCAGGGCCTTTTGGGAAGATGCCGCTGTGGACCATGGCACGACAACCGAGGGCAGTCTCAGGTATCGCCTAACTCGATGGCTTGAGACTCGGGCATTGCGGGATGCGAGCCATATCTTCACCATTTGCGAAGGCCTGCGCAGCGATATTGTTGCCCGCAGTATCCCCGCCAACAAGGTTACCGTAATCCCTAATGCAGTTGACATTGAAGCGTTTGCACCGGGAGGGGAGCCCGACACAGAACTTAAATCCAGCCTGGGTTTGCAAGGTGCCACAGTCATCGGTTTTATTGGCTCTTTTTATGGCTACGAAGGGCTTGACCTATTGATCGACGCTTTGCCCGGAATTCTCCTACAGCGACCCGATGTCCGCGTGCTTTTGGTGGGTGGCGGGCCGCAAGATGCGATGCTAAGGGCGCAGGCGGTTCGCTTAGGTGTGGCAGCAAAGGTCGTCTTTTCTGGGCGAGTGCCGCATAACCAAGTCCAGAAGTATTACGACCTGATTGATGTGTTGACCTATCCGCGACGCTCTATGCGCCTGACCGAGTTGGTAACCCCACTCAAGCCCCTTGAGGCCATGGCACAAGGACGCGTGTTGGTTGCGTCCGATGTCGGTGGTCACAAGGAACTGATCGTCAATGGGAAAACCGGTACTTTGTTTGCATCTGGTAGTTCTGAGTCTTTGGGTATGGCTGTTTTGAGCGTCTTGTCAAACGTCAGTTCCTGGCCTCAATTTCGAATCAACGCGCGCTCATTTGTTGAATGCGAACGAAATTGGGGCAAATCAGTTGGCAGGTATGCACCGGTTTATAAGTCGTTGCAAAAAAATTACCTTAAGGTGTCGGCATGAGCGGGTTCAAAGGCTTGAGGGTTGCTTTAGTCGGACCCTTGGCGCCTCCTGCCGGTGGCATGGCACTCCAAACTGCTCAATTGGCGGACCTGTTGGGCAGCGAGGGCGTTCAAGTCCATGTTGTTCAGACAAATAAGGCTTATTGGCCTTGGATTGCCTGGGTACCTGTGTTGCGCGCGGTCTTTCGGTTTGTCCCTTACGTGTTTCGGCTTTGGGTAGTTTCCGGCCGCTGCGATGTCATGCATTTGATGGCAAACTCTGGCTGGTCTTGGTATCTGTTTGCCACGCCAGCGATCTGGATTTCGCACTGGCGCGGTACACCGGTCGTTGTCAACTACCGAGGAGGTGGCGCTGGTGAGTTTCTTGCTAGACGACCCAGATTTGTATTGGCCACGTTAGCGCGAGCAGATGCTCTCATTGTGCCCTCTGGATTTTTACAGAATGTTTTTGAGACCTTCAACATTCAGGCAACCATCGTGCCCAATGCCGTTAATCTTTCACGGTTTGCTCCGGGTGCGCAGGTTGACCATGGTGCCCAAATGGCTCCCCACATAATCGTGACACGCAATTTGGAGCCAATCTATGACAATGAAAGTGCAGTCAGGGCCCTGGCATTGCTGAGAAAGACCCACCCACAGGCGCGTCTTACCTTGACGGGTACCGGGCCTGAACTTGAACGACTACAGCAGTTAGTGATCGCCTTGGGCCTTTCCAGTGCAGTGGTTTTTGCCGGCAGGTTGCAAGCTGAGCAAATGGCTGATTTGTACCGTTCCGCGCAATTAATGTGGAATCCCAGCGTCATTGACAATTCGCCCAATTCGGTCTTAGAGGCGCTGGCTAGCGGCGTCCCAATAGTAAGCACAAATGTAGGTGGTGTTCCCTACCTTTTGTCTAATGAAATGAATGGCCTGTTGGTCGAACCCCGGCAACCGAAGGCCTTAGCGAAGGCCGCGCGACGTCTGTTTGACGACGATTGCCTCCGCAAGCGCTTGGTCAGCAATGGCTTAGTTGAGGTTCAGCGCTACACTTGGACTAAGGTCAAGCCGCTGCTCGAGCAGACCTATGCTCATGTACTGAAAAACCGAAAATATTGTGAGCATGGGCCCGTACACTAAATTTGTCTCTTGGCTGTTATTTCCACTTCATGAGAGGCTGAAGAGGCACAACTCAGTTGCTGCACGGCGCGAGTTGGAAAAAACTCAATGGTGGAGTCCTGCGCGAATTGAAGAACTGCAGGTTCATCGATTGCGCGACCTGTTAGTTCTTGCTGGCAATAGCGTTCCTTACTACCGTGAAGTTTTCAGTCAGTTGAAGTTTGACCCGGCGCGGGTCGACTCCTTGCAGCATCTACATCAGTTACCGACGTTAACGAAGTCTCTTATCCGTGCGAATTCTGATGGTTTGAAAAACCTGAGTGCAGGTGTACTCGTGAAGTATTCGACGGGCGGGTCGTCCGGGCAGCCTTTGGTATTTCTAGTTGGTAGCGATCGCGTCAGTCATGATGTTGCCGCCAAGTGGCGCGCTACCCGCTGGTGGGGCGTTGATATTGGAGATCGTGAATTGGTAATTTGGGGATCACCAATAGAACTGACTTCACAGGATCGAGTGCGCCAGGTGCGCGACTGGCTGTTGCGAAGTAATTTGTTGAGCGCTTTCGAGATGACTGAGCAAAATCTTGACGATTATGTGCGGCGTATTCGCTCTTTGCGTCCGAAGATGGTGTTCGGGTATCCGTATTCGATTGCTCTCATAGCGTCACGTGCTGAGAAACTAGGAGTTCAACTAGATAAATCGGGGGTGCAGGTTGTTTTTGTAACCTCTGAATACCTGCACGACCATCAGCGTGAGACTATCTCGCGTGTATTCGGCTGCCCAGTCGCGAACGGCTACGGCGGTCGTGACGCGGGATTTATTGCTCATGAGTGCCCATCTGGGGGAATGCACATCACATCCGAGGACCTAATCGTCGAACTATTAGACGAAGCAGGGCAAGCCGTACCGCTGGGTCAACCGGGTGAGGTCGTGGTTACCCATTTATTTTCAAGTGACTTTCCATTTATCCGCTACCGCACTGGTGACATCGCTGTGATGGATAAAGGCATTTGTCCTTGCGGACGCGGTTTGCCAATGCTCAAAGAAATTCAGGGGCGCACCAATGATTTTTTGTTGGCGTTGGACGGCAAACTGTTGCCTTGCGGTGCCTTCACCTACCTCATGCGTGAGGCGGACGGAATTGAGTCTTACAAGATCACGCAAGAAACCCTAACTTTGACGCGGTTGCAATTGGTGCGGCCTCATGGCCTGCCTGCGCAGTTACGCGCGCGATTGATTCAGGGATTTAAGCAACGCCTCGGTGACGCGGTTGAAATTGATATTGAGTTGGTCGATTCGATCCCTGCTCAGGGGAATGGCAAGTATCGGTATGTCGTGAGTCATGTGACTGGCCAAGTGCCTTTGGCAGAGGGTCGAGATGCGTGACCTAGTGCTTTTCGCCCTGCTAGGCGTTGCGGTGGTCCTTGCACTGAGGCGTGCCTGGATGGGCGTGATTGCTTGGACTATCGTCTCGATCATGAACCCTCACACTTTCGGGTTTTCTATCCGCTCGTTTCCAGTAGCTGCGACTGTGGCCATAGCCACGTTGATTGGTTTAATGATTGCACCGAGTGCAGACAAGCATTTTCCCTGGCGAAGGGAGCCAATCACACTCATTCTGATGATGGTTTTTTTTTGTATCACTTTGCTATTTGCTTTTAACGTTGAAGGGAGTTTCGAGCTGTTCAAAAAAGTGATGAAAATTGATTTGATGGTGTTAGTCGCAATCTACCTTCTCCATAGCAAGAAGCAAATTACTGTACTTTGCTGGGCTTTGGTGGTTTCCATCGGGTTTTACGGAGTTAAGGGCGGAGTATTTACCATGATGACAGGTGGTACCTACAGAGTATGGGGTCCTGAAGGTAGCTATATCAGTGGCAACAATGAAGTAGCGCTGGCATTCATCCTGATCATCCCATTCGTGAACTATTTTTTGATGCAGACCAAGGTTCGTTGGCACCGTTTGGCGCTTCTTGGTTCGATGGCGCTTATGGCCGCCGCAGCCTTGGGCAGCCACTCGCGTGGCGCCTTGCTGGCGATTATGGCCATGGCGGTCGTGATGTGGTGGCGCGGCAAGAGCAAAATGTCCGGCGCAATCATAGGCGGTTTGGTTGGCGCGGGATTATTTGCCATCATGTCCGAAAGTTGGTTTAGTCGTATGGAAACGATTGGTGAATATCAGGACGATGCCTCTGCGTTGGGTCGAATTAATGCTTGGTGGATGGCCTGGAATCTAGCAAAAGCAAATCTATTCGGCGGTGGCTTCGATATTTACAATGCCCGTAATTTTGGACTTTATGCGCCGGATCCCACAGACATTCATGCTGCGCACAGTATCTATTTCCAAATCCTTGGTGAGCACGGTTTTATTGGATTGATACTGTTTTTGCTTTTGTATTTTTTTACTTGGCAGTCGGCTGGATATCTGCGAAAAGAAGGGCAGAAAATTCCTCAAACACACTGGGTTGGTGACTTAGGATCAATGTGTCAGGTTTCATTGGCGGGCTACGCCGTTGGGGGTGCCTTTCTGAGCCTGGCTTATTTTGACCTACCCTACAACATCATAGTTCTCGTGGTTGCTGCCCGGGTCTGGCTAGAGGGCAAAGCTTGGTTGTTGGACGCAAGTAGCACTGCGCCGCCACCTTCGCCAGCAATCAAAACCTGAAACCTAAATCATTTGAGCTGGTTCCATATTCGCTTACTGAATGGCGGCAACGGCGACCTAATTAGAAAAACAAACCATGACAGACCAAGACTTTTCATTGAACCTTGGACAACCCGGGTTTGAAGACCCAAAGCTTCAGCAGGTTGCGCGAACAGTCGGCGTCCAGGCTGCTTGGCGGGCCTTATTTTCCGGTGCTAATCCAGACATTGCGCTCAGCCGCGTACATGGTGATTTCGCGATGGCAGATGTGGATGTGAGAGGTCATGGGTTAGCAGTGGTTGACAGGTTTTCAACCCACAGCCTTTGCTGGCGTATTCAAGACGGAGGGCTTGCCATAGCTGCTCGCGCAGACGACCTAGCAGATGTAAAAACTGAAATTGATCCGCAAGCCATTTACGACTATCTGTTCTTTCACAACATTCCATCACCGCGGACTATTTATAAAGACATCTATCGCCTGCCGGCAGCACACGCGCTAAGGTTCGACGGCCACAGTGTTCGAGTCTGGAGATATTGGACTCCCGAATTCGTTTCCGGGCGCAACGCTTCCTTTCGGGATTGCAAGGCTGAGTTTTTTGATCTGGTTAAGGGCAGCGTAGAGAGAAAGCTTGATGGAAGTAAGCCAGCGTGTTTTTTGAGCGGCGGCACCGACAGCTCCAGCATTGCGGGTTTGATCCAGTCAGTGACTGGGCGTGGTGCAGATGGATACTCCATTGGTTTTGAAGCCGAAGGCTACGACGAAATGGCGTATGCGCGTCTTGCGGCCAGGCGCTTTGATGTACGACACCACGAGTACTACGTGACACCGCAAGATATTGCGGACAGCATTCACAAAGTGGCGGCCCATTACGACCAGCCCTTTGGAAATTCCTCCGCGTTGCCTACCTATTACTGTTCCCGTATGGCTGCCGCAGACGGTGTCACTCGGTTGCTGGCTGGCGATGGAGGGGATGAGTTGTTTGGAGGCAATGCAAGGTATGCCAAGCAGCGTGTCTTTGGTTGGTATCAAAAAATTCCTGTATCTCTTCGAAACTCAGTGCTAGAGCCCTTGTTGGTTAGCCCTTTTGCAGGTCATGTCAATCTTCTTCGGAAGGGTGCAAGCTATGTTGAGCAGGCAAGGGTGCCAATGCCCGCCAGGTTGAACATGTACAACCTTTTGCTCCGAATTGGTTCTGTCGAAGTGTTGAGCCCAAACTTGCTTGCAAGAATTAATCAAAATTTACCAATTCAGCACCAGCAGGACGTGTGGTGCCAAGTGCAGGGGGCCACCGATCTGAATACAACACTTGCATTTGATTGGCGTTACACCCTGGCCGAAAGTGATCTGCCTAAAGTGGTTGGGATGACAGGTTTGGCCGGTCTGGAAGCAGGTTTCCCGCTATTAGACAGTCACTTGCTCGATTTTTCTTTGCGCTTGCCCAATGATTTTAAATTGCGTGGGCTCAAATTGCGCTGGTTTTTCAAAGAAGCGTTGCGCGGCTTTCTTCCCGACGAAATCATAGCCAAAAGCAAACATGGCTTTGGACTTCCCTTTGGTGTCTGGATGCATAAACATCAAACTTTGAATCGAATTGCGCGCGATGCCTTGCAAAATTTGGAAGCGCGCGGTGTGACTCGATCTGGCTTTACAAGCCACCTCTGGAACGTTTTGTTGCCTGAGCATCCTGGTTATTATGGCGAGATGGTGTGGATATTGATGATGCTTGAGCTTTGGCTAGAGGCCAAAAAGCCCGCATTCAAGCTCACTTGAAATTGGAGTCAGTTAAAGCAGTCTAAAATTTAACGCACTTCTGCCAGGTGATCCAGCGAGCAAACAGCACTAGGGTGTACAGGGTTTTGATACGGTTAAACCCAGCTTTTTCAATGCCACGAATCGACGCAAGATTGTCTGTTGCGCAAGTAATAATCACCCGACCATGGCCTTGAGCAGCGAGATTGAGGCAAACAGCCTGAAGAATCCGTGGATAGAACCCTTGCCCACGGTGCTCGGGGAATGTAAAACAATTGCTGATCATCGGGACGGTGTTGGCTTCACCGAGAATACGTTTGTAAAACGATTCATACACTACAAAGCCATAGCAGGTAATCTCACCTTGACCGTTGTCAATGGCATACAGTTGTCCATCGTCGCGCACATCCTCTCGGTAAGCGTGATTGTTCTCAGTCAGCACGGCTTGCTCAACAAGCTTAGTGGCCGCGCTGCCCAAAGTATTCCTGTCCACCTGGGTTACATTCTTCAGGTCGACGCCTTGCAGAAGTCCTGAAAGCCCTCCCAAGGACCGTTCAAATAACAAGTCTGCCCGCCTTTGCGCCAAGCGCAACGCTGCAAATCGCAAGAATCCAATCGTCCCGCGAGAGCGGAGTTCAATGGCAAGTCTGTGAAATAGCCGGATCACGCAACCGCCTTGCTAGAAGCCTTTCGATGACCCAAAAGCTTTAATAGCCATTGGCGCAAGGCAAAGCGTTTATGTTCGGTGACGCTGCCTACCAGCCAGATTGAGGCGGCTACACAAGTCATTACCGCTACGTAGCGCAGATATCCGGGTGTTGGCAGATCAATCAAGGCAGCAAAGAAGTAAATGAGTGGCTGGTGCAGGAGGTAAATTGAAAATGTGAAACTGGCCAACACGCGCACTGGTTTTTCCATCAAATAAAAGGCGCGCTCTAACCGGTGAATGATGCGGCGCATACCCACAAAATTGAGAAATACGATGCCCGCGAGCAAATAGTCGGACAAGAACCACTTGGAAAACGTCAACTCGCGATGCCAATGCGAACCAATGGCAGTCTTCAACCAATCAGTGAATCGCGCCATAACATGATAATGTTCAAACGCTGTCAGCAGTGTCACTGAGGCTGCCACGCAGACCCAGCCACTCCATTCTGGCATGCTGTGTAGGCGTTTCCAGCGGTATATGACTACACCCAACACCCATATGGGTGCGAGTAGCGCAATCTTGGGCCCCATCACTAGACAAGCAAGTCCCAGCGCCAACCAGCGCCAGCGCCTTGGTCCAAAAGCATGAATCGCGAAGAGCAGGTAATACCAAACCTCGTAATTTAAAGACCAGTAGGCAATGTTCGAGAACGACATGATCGAGATAAACCAGATTTCATTCAAAAACGCTAAGCTTGTGAACACGCGAAGAAGCGTGTTCCCTTCTGTTGTATTACCCGCGTAGAGGCCGGGGGCCAGAGACTGACCGACAGCATCGAGAACGGGTGTCAACAGCACTGCTGGCAAGGCTAACGACCAAACCCTCGAAAGGCGACTGGCCCAGTAAAGCTGCGCACTATGTTCCTTAATGTCAGTGGCGTACGCAATTACGTAGCCAGAGAGCACGAAGAATATGATGACAGCACTGTGCCCATAGTTTGAAAATGGCAGCACGGCTTCGACAATCATCCGTGAGTTAGAGTGGTAGACAACTACCAGGCAAGCCGCAACGAAACGTAGCAGGTCCAAATAGATGGAGAAAGCTTTAGTCACTTTGCATCCTGTCAAGCGGCGCGACGCAATCGACGCTTGATCCAGTCCTTGAGTCCCAGGCGAACCAGTAGGCGGACCGAGCGATCGTTGACTGCAGTGAAACCCTTGAACAGCCAAAAGGCGACCATGTACTTAGGCCTACGAGGAATTAACACAGGACTGGCGGTCAAAGTTGACTCATTGGCAAACAAGCGTTTGTAGTCTGAATCGCCACTGCCGAAGTCCAGAACCTGAGGGCGATCGGACTCATAAAGTCGCCTCAGCATCAGTAAATTGCAAATGATGCCGGGGGCAATATCCCGCCATTCCGGGTCATAGCCCGTTTTACGATGCTCGTATGTACCATCAGCCCCCTGGTGCCCGAGCACAAAACACAATGGTACATGTTTATGCCACAAGACGAAAGAACGAAATGCACCTCCCAATGCTGCGCACTTGCTGGCTTCAATTGTGGCTTTGTCGTTGTCGACCGATTCGCCGAAAAGGCGGAATTGATAAGTCTTCTTATTGATTGCACTGGCAGCATGCAGGAAGTGTTCAACGTCTTCGGTAGACCGATATTCCTTGAGATCAAAGGCTGTTCCCACGCGCTCGCCAAAGAGCTTCTCCTTCTTGCGCAACTGATTGCGGTATTTGCTGCTGAGTTCTCCAATGAAGCTGGCGTAACCATCGCGAAATCTGTGGAAAAGATGGCTGGCGGGTTCGTTTTTGAGGAGCACATAGCCAAAATCATGGGCTTCCAACACGGCCGCAAAAAGTGCAGTATTTGTCGGTACGTCCGTGAATACGACGGCGCACGAAGGCTGGTTATGTCGGACCCATTTGAGCAGGGTGAGTGCATCTGCCTTGGACAGGACACCACTTCGAGCCATCGGCATCAGCCTCACGGACGGCAAACGCAAAGAGGTCAGCACCTTCTCTCCTACTCGTAAGGGAAGACGCATTGTTTGGGCCAACCAAGGCACAAGCATTTCAGTGGCAGCTTCTGTTGACGAGACATACACCGCAATTTGGCCCTCCAGCGTGCAACGTGCTTCGGCCAGCAGCACACGCAACAAAAAATGTAGTTGCGGGGCGCTAACGCGCACCTGAGCCAAGTCAGCGGGGAGCCGCAGCGCGGAAATACACATCGGCGCGGGGCGTGAGAGCACACTATTCGTAGCGTCTGGCACTTGCCCTGACATCATTGGATGGACTGGCGCTTTGCTACAAGATTTGCAGCTAGCCTCAGCCCAAATCGGGTTCGCGTTCGATCCCACGGTGTGAAGCGTGGAATCTGCAAAAAGTCGCTATTGCCGTCAGCCACGCCCGTCGCGGTGGAAACAGCGGCAGCAAACCCTAGGCGGCGCACTACTGTCGTATTTTCTGCGGTGTAGTCCAGTTTGGGCCTACCATTCGGATAAGCAAACAAGCTCACCGGCTGATCAATTAGGGATTCCAGTTCGACCTTGCTACGCAAGATTTCGTCATGTGTGGTTTGGGCATCCAACATGGCAAGAATCGGGTGGGTGTGCGTGTGCGCACCGATCTGCATGCCCGCACGGTGCAGCGAGCGTACCTGCTCGTCACGCATCATTAAATTTAAAGGCAACGCTGCCCGCGAGCAGTATGCGACAGCGTTTGCGAGAGCTTCCCTTCTTTGTGGATGTTCATACTTGATGTGTCCAATAATCGCTGCAATGGCGTTTCGGCGTTGGATCGGAGAGTCTAGACGCCATTGCGTTGCCCCAGAATTCTGAAAACCATCTAGGGTACGTAAATCGAGGTTGTTTTGGGGTGCATGCCTGATCGCTTCTATCACGGTGTCATTCCACATGCGACCGCCATTCAAGAACCCTGTGGCTACGAAGAAAGTAGCCTTCAAGCCGTGGCGCTGGAGTATAGGCAAGGCTACGTCATGATTGTCTGCATACCCATCATCAAATGTGATTGCTGCCGCTCGCGCTGGCAAACTGCCGGTTTTCAGGCGATTTACGGCTTCGTCAAGAGGAAGCACATTGCACCAATTCTTGACCCAACCCAGGATTTCGTCAAACTGTTGAGCGTCAACTTCCCCCGGAAAAATCTCGTCGGGCTTGGCTTGAACGCGGTGGAACAGCAGCACTGACAAACGACCATTTGCTCCTTGAGGTGACAAAACTGACAGAACTGGCTTGATAGGTATCATCTTCTGGCGTCACAATTGGGCATCAAATAAAACTCCTGCGCAAGGCTTGCTCCAATACACGCTGCCCGGTATGCAACCAGGGTGTCGAGAGCATTTGAGTACATTTTGGCTGCGTCGAGGCATGCCAGTCTTTGAATCCACGCACTCGAAACGCATCACGATTTCTGTCCAAAAACTCGCAAAGCTGATGAAAGCGTTTGACGACAATTGGGTCGTGCCTGTTCATTGAGGTGTTAAGCAGCTCAAAATTGTGCATCAACACCACAAAGCTTTGTCGGCCAGTCTCCAGTGAGCGCCACAAGAGTCCTTCGAGCTCTGAAAAAGAACAGGCGGTCAACTGGGTATGGCGCATCTTGCCAAAGCCGTCCTTAAATACTGTCATTGGTACCTCATGTATGCCTGAGACATAAGTGACATCAAGCAGGGGTTCGCCTGGGGAAATGCCGCTGCTCATGCCCATCATAGTGGCGTTGTAGCTGCTGTCGATGTGAATTCCGCATTGACTCAATGCTGCAAGCGTGTCTTGATTTAATCCAAAGCTACCAGCCCTGAACGCCTCTGGCGACTGCGCGCCAGCCTCTTCAAGCAGGCGTTGACCAATTCGCATAAGTTGCACCTGTTCCTTCAAGCTGAAGTAACGCAAATGTTGGCGTTTACCGTCAACGCTTTCCAGCAACGGTACTTTGGCTTCATCAACCCATTCTGTATGCAAGTGCAGTTGAACCTCCTGATTCCCTGTCGTCAAAAGTTGAACTATCTCGACCAATGGGGCCATACCAAATCTACAGGAAAATAAGGGCTCAACAAAAAAAACCCCAGTCAATTGGTGCGAGTTCAATACCTTGGTCAAATAAGGTAGCCCGTAATCACCATCCTTCGTCGAACCGTAAATGTACGTTTTGAATGCTGCGGGAAACTTCGCGTCGATGCCGATCCATCCGTTGCACCACACTTCAACGTCAACCGTCAGGTAGATGTCTAGCATTTAACGTCTGACTCATTCCAAAACCAGTGGTCTCGCCCAAGGCGACAAATAAAATACTCTATTGCTTCTTTCATAAATTTTCTCAGAGCTGTTCAGGTTTTGTTACCAACACTGAACAGTTTCGATTTAAGCGAATTCCGCAAGCGACAATGTAATTTGTGAGCGCTCACTGCACAGTATCCGATAAACGGCCAATGGCTTTGGGGGCATGCTAACTGGCAAAAAAATGCTCGGTATCCATTGCCTAACCTTTACTTGATTATGCAGGTGATTGTAATTTTTGAATCTCAAGGCTACGTTCACTCTGCTGTTTGTGTCGCAATTACATTTGCTACTTCGGCAAGTAAATTCGATGGCGTATCAAGAATGTCACCCATTCGTTTCTGATCTTCGGCAAGCCAGCTTTCTAATGTAGACGGGTCTAGCTTGACTCCGAAATTACCTGGTTTTCCAAGCACTCGCGCTAGGGCCAAATCCCCAAGCTCCTTCTTGAAATGTCCAGCTTCCCAAAAATAGTTTAATTGGGTCCGGTAGTCGCCTTTGACCGGTATCTCTTCTAGTGTTTCGGATGATATGCCGCTGAAATCCCATACTTCGATATGCCCACGGATTGTAGATTGGCGCTCCGCAATTCCCAAAATGAGGCGTTTCCATTCAGAAAATAGCCTCCCCATGCCCAGTCGCTCTATTATTAAGCGGATTTGGGCATGGTATGGATAGATAATAATATAAGTCTTCGTTCCAGTAGACGCCAGCCGCGCCAAGCTTGCTTCAGTGACCGACTCTTCATCTGATATAGCCCCTTGATCTGGTCGCAAACGAAGAGGCTTGCGTTTTAAGTTCCTTATGTTGTCCTCTGCTCGTTGACGGAACATAGCGTAGTGACCGTTGTGGGCAATTTCCGGGACATAGTTGAAGAGAGGGTTAAATCCGCGGTCTGTGAGAGTAGCGGGGTATTTGGATCGCTGCACGAGAAGAGTAGATATTGAGTCTCGCAGTCCCGTGATGGAGAAAACTGATTCGGCAAAAAAGCGCATACCCCTTTCAGGAGCTGGGGTAGTACCGAGTGTAGGAAGTGCGCGAGGATTGGTACCGCCAAGAAAATCGAAGAAATCCACCCCAATGAATACGGTCTTGGGCAAGCGGTCCGCAGCTTGGAGCCAAATGATTTGCTGATATGTTGTTCTTGCCCCAGTGCCGGGAATAGCGTGGTTAAAGGCCTGAAGCGACCTTGTTGTTAAGGCGGGGCTTTCTGGATCAAAGCCAATACCCGCCCGAGAGTTCCCAAATATTCCCGTATCAGCAAAGGATCGGCATGCATTGACATATCGGGTAAGTTCGCGTTGGTGATCAAGGTTGGGCTTGATTGAATTGACGCCATCAACCTTTGCCAAATTGAAGACTCCGAGCGGGTCAATGAATATGTTGAATGCGCCCACAATCGCAATTGTGAAGACAAAAGTGCCCAACATCCATCGTAAATATGTCCACCATACGGCAGGCGAAGTTGTGGTTTGCATCAGAACTGGAAGTACAAAAACTCAGTGGGACGGCTTAAAGCCAACATGCCAAATGCCAGCAGTAAACCAATCACGACAGCATAACGTTTTTGCGGTGCCCATGAAAAACTTCCGATAGGTGGAAGTCCGGATGGTTGAGGTTCAAGCTTCAAAGCCGGTTCGAAGCGAATCATAATTTCTTGGGTGTTAGGTGTCAGGAAAGCGATGATGGCACCGACCGCCACCCAAGCCCATGTTTCAACGAAAATTGAGCCGCCCCCCAAGTAACTGCCAATATTGAACGCTTCAAGGTAAGGTTTGAATAGTCCAAGACGGTTTGCGACAGCATCAGGAACTGCCGCTCCTGCACCGCCTAACATGCCCCAGATGATTCGATTTGCGGTTGCAAGGTCTGGGGCGCGGAAATAAACCCAGGCAAAAACCACGCAGAGAAATGTCATGGCAATCGCAAGGAACTTACCAAGACGATTTGGTAACCCGAGCTGCAATGGTCGGCAGAGTGATTGCCAGCCTTGATGGATAACCAGAAAACAGCCGTGCAAGCCGCCCCACACAACGAAGTTCCAGCCTGCACCATGCCAAAGGCCACCCAGTACCATTGTTATCATCAGGTTGATTTGGCGTCTAAAGCTTCCCTGGCGATTCCCGCCAATAGGGATATACAAGTAATCCCTCAGGAAGCGTGACAATGTAATGTGCCAGCGGCGCCAGAAGTCTGCAATGTTCCGAGACTTGTATGGAGAGTTGAAATTCAGAGGTAAGCGCACTCCAAAAAGGCGAGACAACCCAATGGCCATGTCGGAGTAACCGGAGAAGTCGAAGTAAAGCTGAAACGAGTAGGCCAATGCGCCGCCCCAGGCGATGAACAGCGTTGGCACATCAGCTTGTTGATTGAATACCGGCGACGCGTAGCCAGCCAAGTTGTCCGCAATCAATACTTTTTTGCCCAGTCCTATTGCGAATATAGCGATACCAATAACAAAGTTGGCAGCATGGGGCCGGTAGTTACGTTCTTTGTCAAACTGCGGCATCATTTCACTGTGATGCAGCACGGGGCCGGCAATGAGGTGAGGAAAGTACGTGACAAACAATAGGTAGTACGTGAATCGATATTCCCTGACCTTGCCGGCGTATGCATCGGCAAGAAAAGCAATTTGGGTGAAGGTATAAAAAGAAATGCCAATGGGCAAGATGACGCCCAGTGCTGACCATTGGGTACCCAGGAGGGAATTGCTACTCGTCAGAAAGAAATCAGCGTATTTGTAGTAAGCCAGTAGCAAAAGGTTCACAGCGATGCCGATTGTGAGTGCCCGGCGACCCCGTGGTGAGGCTGGGTGCTTAGTGATATAGCTGCCAGCGAAGTAATTTGCGCACACGGACGCAAGCAATAAGGCTATGTAACGATAGTCCCACCAAGCGTAAAAAAAGAGGGAACAGATCGCCAACCAAGCAGCACCCGCACTTTTCCCATAGCGACCGATGGCAAAGTAACCAAAGACAGTGATTGGCAAAAACGCCAGTAGAAAAGCGTAGGAGTTAAACAACATTGGATGATGGTTGTTTGGATAGGGGCTGTATTACGGTTTGTTGCCGATGGTGGTCGCCTGTCGTGCACCCGGCACCCATCCTGCCCCAGCAGAGATCGTGGCAAGCTGGCCGGGCGGCCAATGTTCAAATTGGGGTTGAAGACCTTCTGAGTCTGGTTCAATGGGGCTGACCTTTCCTCGCAGGTCGGATCGCGCACTCAAAGTGAAATCGAAAGTGGTCGGATCGCCCAACTCTGATCGGCTTACAAAAAAGTTCCCTAAGTGATGTCCCGGTTCGTTTTCCATAAATGAGCCTGCGCCTGAAAGCAAATTGTTTCGCGTCATGATTTCGGGCAGTATGTCGAAATTGTTCGCGAACACGTGTAAAAACCGCGCCGGCCAGACGCTCTCAGAATAGAACGTGTTGTGCACCATCCGCAATCGACCCACAGGCCAGGTTTTGCTTTCCGAACCATAGGCCACCATCGTTCGGTTTTCGGTGAATACGCTTTGCCCCAGAACATTTCCCACCAAGGTGACGTCGCCGCCATTTGGAAAGTCCAATTCATAAGAGGCGCGACCATGCTTGCCATCGACCAACAGGTTGTAACGCAGGTCGTTCACGCGGGCGCGGCTTTTAAGCAGGTGTCCACGCTTTCCTCCGTGAAAACGGCTCCCTGACACTCGAAGCAGCGCAATTTTCCCCGCATAAAGAAGATGCGGCAAGGCGGTGTCCAAAGCGGGCGCTTCGGCAAAAGTGCTCTTCTCGATTATCAATTCAGAACTTGAAAAGTTGGCGGTCAGAATGCCAATCTGGTTGTCAGAAAACACGCAGTTAGCGATCGTAAGTTTACCTCTTTCGAAACGAATCCCAGCACCGTTTTGGCTACTTACACGCGCTCCACGAAACTCAATATTCGATACCGTAAAGACCCCATTTCGAAAAACCCAAATAGCCTTGTCTTCCGCACTTTTTCCGGCTGCGTTGAGTACAGGGCGTTGCCCGCGGCCGCGGATTGTCAGCCGCTTTTGCGCCCATACTGCCACGTCTCCGTTGTACTCTCCCGAAAGTATCTCCACTATGTCGTCGTCTTGGGCCTGGCGCGCAGCGACCGCAATCGTCTTAACAGTCTCATTGGGACCGACCATGATGACCCTTGCCGACACATTTGTTGCTGCCAGCAGTGCCACAGCAACCAACCAAGAGACTCCAAACGACCATTTCATGTGGATTGGCCAGCCCGTCCGGGGCCACTTCCGTGGTGCCGCGTGGGCAGCGTCAACCCAATGAGGAGGATCAAATAGAAGAGCGCCGCCACTCGCGGGACATCCAGCAGGCTGTCGAACAAACCAACAATTACGAACCCCGCCAAACTTGCTGCGATGGATGGTGCCATTGTGTGGTCTCTGCCTTGCCCTATTGTTAGCCGCACAAAGGCACCGGCCACTAACAGGCCCAATAGAGTCAGCCCCAAAATGCCTTGGTCAAACAACACATGTATGAATATACTTTTGATATGCCAGGGTAAGTGGTGCATATCGCTGGAAAAAAACCAATGCGCCATCTCTTTAGAGAAGTCACCGTTTGCTAAGAGTTCTCGGCCATCTTCTCCAACCAGGCTGATTTGGTCAAGATCGGCCTCGCCTCCTTTTGTGGCCATGCCCACGGAAAACGCGATCAGTTTTGGCGCGTACCACGGGCCGCGGGTAACGCTATGCCCGTCGAGTTTGTAATCAATGCTTTGCCATTGATCAGGCTCTGCCTTGAAATTAACCGCCTTGATCAAACACGCTTGGTTGTAGAGCAAATGCTTTTCGCAAACTTCAAAGCTGACGGTGATATCCATTGCCGTGCGGACGCGGGCACGCAGTGTGGGGGAGCCACCAGGTGCATCTACCCGCTGGGTGACACGAAACACTTCGCCCCAGCCATTGGAGTGCAGACCCCCGGCAAGTCTTAAAAAATTGTTATCCCCATCATGCTTGAGCCGGTAGTCGCCTGGATGTCGCTGGGGGTCCCCCACTAAGAAATAATTGGCCGGAAACCGACCAATACCTTTTCCTAGCCACCAGTCTGCCGGGGTCTGTAGCATGTCTGTGCCGAGTTTCCAATGGCTAAGTCGGCCCCCCAGATCGTTGCCTCCAGTAGCAAAGCGGCTGCCCATGTACTCGCCGCCCGAAAAAACTGCGATGACCGCGAAAGTCACTCCCATCGCGCTGACTAGGCCTCCCTGCCTGCGGAAAGAGTTTGACCAAAGCGGTCGACCCATTGCACAGGCAACCCCAAGGACGGCAAGGCAACTGGCTGACGCGGCCACGGCTGGCCACACTGCCTTAGTGCCGCCCCAATAGTCTGCTACCGACACCACCATGGTCAGTGTACCGACGAACCCTGCCAAAGCCATCGGGCTGCCCATGCTTTCGGAAATTTGGCCACGCTGACGTGCCACTAGCGTGAAGGCCACAAATATCAGTGCCAATACATATCCGGCGTATGCGCCTTTGGGTATGGCCCATGCAAGGAGAGCCAGAGCGGCACTAATCAGGACGCCCGCTACGCAACCAGGGATCCAAACTTTGGTCGTCGTGGCCCGCAAGGCATCTGCCAAAGGCATCAAGATGGCCGCCGCGCCAAACAGTGCGCCAGCGCCCCGATAGCCGCTGGTCGTGAACATCCATGCTGCACCCACCCCAAAGGCAACAACAGGAAGCAAAGATGTCAGTTGTGATCGCCGCGTTGTGTTGGCGTCTGGCGAAACCTGGGCGTTGCCCCCTGTCCGTCGGCTTTGCAGGGTTCGCAGCAGGAATAGCACGGCCAGCCCAATCGGAATTGCCAGGTAAACACCCCTTGAAAACGTGGTCAAGCAAGCGTAGGTGCCAAGCGCAGTGGCCGTTGCAGCGGCAGCCCAACGATAAGGCGTACGCGCCTGCAATAGCCCTTGTATGGCAAACGGCATGGTCAGAGCGAAAAAACCATCAAGTGCAGCTCCACCCACGTGCATCTCCCAAAACAAGCCTGTGGTGCGGTAGTTTGATGAGAAATTGAGCAGATCGGTAAAAGCGAGGCGCTCCCAGACTGAGGACAATGACGCACCCGCTAGGCCCAAAGTCATTCCTAAAGAGATTGCGCGTCCGCTCGGGCCGGGCGCAAGGCGATGGGAATGTCGCCAAAGTGGCAGTAACAGCATTGCCAGAAAAACGCTTTTAGCCAGGCGCACGCTGTTCATGGGCTCGTGGTAACCCTGAAACCACCCAAAAGTAAATCCACCCGCGTCGGTGAAGCCGCGCGCCATTGCAAGAAGTGTCGACCCAGCGAATAATGCTAGCGCAATCCAAAACAAGACTGCGCTGAATTCACGGTACGCATTGGTACCGCTGTTGTACGAACCCCACGACAACAACCACCGCCCATAGCCTACGAAAGCCAAGGTTAAAACAATTAAGTCAAATTCTTCATAGGTGATCCACCCAGTCCATGGAGCCAATCCTATCAAAGGAAGAAGGGTGGGAACCATAACCCATCCCACATAAGGCGACGTACAGGCTGCACCTGCTAGCACCACAAATCCGCCAACCGCCCACCATACACCTAGCGGATAGTGCCAGATGAGCACCGCGACGCAAAGCAGAGACGAGGATGCAGCAATCAGAGCGCCGCCTGTTGCCCATCGTGACAAAGGAGGGTGCCCGGTTGTCGTGTTGAGCAAGTTCATGGTGAACGACTTAGCTTCGAGTCAGCCTGCGGCGAGGAACTGCCAGAAATCAATAGCTGGCGAACTGTTTGAAAGAGTAGATTTGAAGGCGATGTTGGAATGATAAGCTATAGCCTTACCTATCCTTTCTCATATCACTATCGGAATTTCGTTTGAAACGCGTCTTGATGATCGCATTCCACTTTCCGCCACTTGTTGGCAGCAGTGGCATCCAGCGTACCCTGCGTTTTGTCCAGCATTTGCCGGCGCTTGGATGGCAACCTCTCGTAGTCAGTGCAAACCCCCGAGCCTATGAAAAAACAAGCAATGACTTACTGGCTGACGTGCCAGCAGGAACGGTCGTACGCCGCACTTTCGGTCTTGACACCGCGCGGCACCTACAGGTAGCAGGCCGCTACATCGGATGGATGGCAAGGCCAGACCGTTGGGTCAGCTGGAAATTTGATGCTGTGCGCGAGGGGCTAAAGCTGATTGATGAGTACAAGCCGGAGGTGATTTGGTCCACCTACCCGATCGCCACTGCGCACCTGATTGCGTCGGCGCTCCACCGAAAGAGTGGCATTCCCTGGGTGGCCGATTTCCGCGACCCGATGGCGCAAGAAGGCTACCCCTCCGAGCCGCTTGTGAGGCAGAGTTACCTTGATATTGAAGCAGATGCCGCTGCCCATGCCACATACTGCGTTTTCACAACCCCCAGTGCAGCGCGCACCTACCAAGAGCGCTATCCATTTGCTGCAAACCGAATGGTAGTTCTGGAAAACGGCTATGACGAAGAGAGTTTTGCATCTGCTGCCATAACCCCTCCGCCGCCGCAAAATGCCGACGCACTGGCCGCCGGCCTGCGGCCGCTGTTGATGTTGCATAGCGGGATTGTTTACCCGTGGGAGCGTGACCCAACCCAATTGTTCATCGCGCTGGGCCGGTGCAGGACTGAAGGCAGCCTGACTCCTGCTGACCTGCGCATTCGCTTTCGTGCATCGGTACATGACGAGCTGCTGCTAAGCCTAGCGCAAACGCACGGTGTCCAGGATTTTATTGAACTGTGCCCAGCGGTGTCTTATCGTGAAGCCCTTACGGAGATGCTTGGCGTGGACGCGCTTTTGGTCATGCAGGCCAGCAACTGCAACGCCCAAATCCCAGCCAAGATTTATGAGTACCTTAGAGCCGGCAAACCAATCCTAGGCCTAACTGATCCAGCAGGCGATACAGCCGAAGTTTTGCGCAAGGCTGGTCTCAGCGACATGGCGCGGCTCGATTCCGCACATGAAATTGCCCTGCTTCTGCCAGGGCTGGTGCGGGACTGGCGCAACGGCGTCGTGTCGTTACCACAGGCATTGGCTGTGCAACAGGCCTCAAGGCATGGAAGATCACAGGCGCTGGCATCTTTGTTGGAGCGCGTAATTTTGACTATTGGCTTTTCGACTCCTCAGTACTAAATCTTTTGTCTACCCGTAAATCGCTTTTCTTTTCTTTTCTGGATCGCTACGCAAGTTTGGTGATCGGCATTGCGTCGTCAATGCTCATTGCGCGGCTGCTCACACCGACCGAAATTGGCATCTTTTCTGTCACCATGGTGCTGTTGATGTTTGTGGCGACCGTGCGCGATATGGGTGCGGGGCAATATCTGATTCAGGAAAAGAACCTGACGACCGAGCGTATCAGGGCGGTTTGGACGGTTCAACTTGGGCTGGGGTTTGCCTTGGCAATCATCGTGTTGCTGGCAAGTCATCCGGTGGCGGTGTTCTACGGGGAGCCGCGCATGCGTGACATCATGCTGGTGGTGGCTCTGAACTATGCCGTGAATCCATTTGGCTCGTTGACCTATGCGTGGCTGATGCGCGAAATGCGTTTTGAAAGCATCGCGCTGATGCGGTTCGCTTCCACTGTTGCGGGTGCGGTTGTCAGCGCGTGGTTGGCTTGGAAGGGCTGCGGCCCGATCAGCTTGGCTATTGGCTCGTTGACGTCGACCGTGGTCAATGCGTTGTTGGCTATCTATTTTCGGCCCACGGCCTTTCCGTGGATACCCGGCCTGAGCGAAATCAAGCGGGTGTTGACATTTGGGTCGCAAATGACAGCCGGCTCGCTTGTGGGCGTCTTGTCGGGCAGTGCACCAGAACTGTTGTTGGGGAAATTGCAGGACTTGACATCGGCTGGGCTCTATTCACGTTCAAGCGGGCTAGTACATATGTTTTATCGGCTTTTTGTCGATGCCGTAGGAGCGGTGTGCTTGCCATGGTTTGCAAAACAGTTGCGAGAGCAGGGTGGTTTCGCAGATCCATTCCTGAAGGCAACTTCCTACGTAACAGCGTTCGGATGGTCATTCTGCATTGGCATCATTTGTCTGGCACAGCCGGTGATCCGAACGCTGTATGGATACCAGTGGGATCAGTCGGTCGACTTGGCGCGGCTACTTGCTGTCGCAACAGCTTTTGGCGTTCCAGCGTCCTTATGCGCCACTGCGCTGTTGTCGGCCGGCGCTGTCTCCACTATCACTCGGACAACCGTGATCACTGCGTTGGTAAGTCTTGTATTGGTTGTCCTTGGCGCCTCTCAAGGGCTGTTGATACTGGGTGCGATCATGATTCTCGCAGCCTGTGTCAATTCAGCTATCTGGCTGCGTGCTGTATCCCAAAATATCGGCCTCCCCCTTTCCGCATTTTTTAAAATGATGGGTAAGAGCATGGCAGTGGCTTGCTTTGCAGGCGCAGGACCTTTGATGGCCTTGGTGGCTTATGGCGCCTATCCAGAAGAAAGAGTCGCCCCTATTGCCATTGGTGTTTTGTGCGGTCTTGCCGGCTTTCTAATAGGCTTGCGAATTTTTAACCACCCGCTACAAGAGGAGGTGATGACAGTGTGGGGCAAGGTCAAAAGTGGCTTGGCCCCCAACAAGCGGTGAACTTTATGCAGGACGTCGTCAATGCCGTTTTCTCAATAGCTGGTGAACCCAGTTGCCATGCGGTTTCACGAATGATTGCTGTGCAGCCATAGTGAAAATAGCCGTTTTCGTGAGAACCTTTTGCCACATATTTCGTTGAACAGGCGAACCCAAAGCCTTACCACAATGGATACAAGGCTCATCCTGCGAATAGCTGCCATACGGGTTTCCTGCCCAGTCCATCATTGCGCTTGACAACGCATTGGTTTTGGCCCTAGTCGTACCCACGAAGCTCTGGCGCACGACAGAAAAACCGCTGAACAGCTCCGCTAGGCGGCGCTCGTCAAAGCTGTTGACGTGCCCCCACGGCGGATTGAACATGCCGCACTGCCCGCACGTTGTTCGTCCGACACGTGTGTCCTGTTGGTAGGGGATACCAATTACTACGTGTTCCTTTGACACCCGACCCAGCTCTGCGCAGGCCTTCTGTAGTAGTGGCGGTGGAATGTGCTCGAGAACTTCGGCGCAAAAAACTAGGTCGAAGGTGTTGCTCTCAAACTCCAGCGCGGTGATATCCCCTTTGACACACAGGATTCGTTCATGGCCAATCACGGGCAGGTCAAGATCCAGCGCGGTGACGTGTTGAAACTGGTTCGCGAGGAGTTTTGACAGAAAACCGTCTCGCGCACCAACGTCTAATACCGAGCCCGTGGCATCGGGCAACAGATCCATCAGATCTCCAATTCGCGCTTTTTCAGACGGACTATTTCGATACTCATTCAGGTTCATAAAACACCATTGATAGACGTAGACGTAGACTGAGGCGAATGCAGCGGTGGGAGATGCTACGATTCGCGGCTATACAAGAAAGTACCGAATAGGTGTAAACCCCTTCATGTCAACCTCTTCAATGCCGAAGTTTCTCGCGTATTTTTCCGGCAACTTCAAAGGAGCTGGTTTTCCCCCGCTGTCAATTATGCAGCTAACCTCTGTCCCGAATCGAAGCTGACCATGTCTCGAATTCGCAAACTCGTCAGCTACGCCGCCGCAGTCACAGTACGAACCTGCAAGCCACTCCTTCGGCAGGTCATCGAGATTCTCCAACTGGCCCGCGGCCCGCAACGATTGGGAATTGAGGAGTACTACGAGTTCGAGGTGTTCAACGATGCGTATTTCCCGCCCGAACGCAAATTGGACTGCGTCGGCTGGCGCGCCAGCACAGCGATCGACATGCGTTTGAACCATGCCTATTGGCGGGCAACTGCCAATGACAAGGTGTTGAACTATGCGCTGCTCCAGCAATACGGCTTTGCCATTCCTCAAACCATCGCAACGTTCTCAACCAAAAAGCGGCGAATCGGAGCCGAGATCTCGTTGACCAATCGCGAAGCGCTCGAAGATTTTTTGACGAAGTTAATGGCGTTTCCGGTCTTCATCAAACCCATTCATGGCAGCTACGGACGGGGCACCTTTCTGCTGGAATCCTACGACGCATCGCGCAAGAGCTTCGTTGATGTCCATGGCAACCATGTCCCTTTGACCGATCTGTTGAGCGAATGCCAACGGCCCCAGTACTCAGGAATGTTGTTTCAACGCCCGCTTCAGCCCCACGATGCTGTGAAGCTATTGACAGGCAACACCACCAGTTGCGTGCGCGTGATTGTCGCGGTGACAGCCCAAGGCCCCAAAGTGCACATGACATTCTGGAAGATAGCCCGTGCGCACAATATCACTGACAACTTTCACATGGGATCAACGGGCAACCTGCTTGCTGCCCTAAACAAAGACACAGGATGTGTTGAGAGAATCGTGACGGGATTGTGGCCAAACGGAAAAAGCTTGACCCATCACCCGGACACTCACCAGGAGTTGGTTGGCAAGACCTTGCCAGATTGGCCGCAAGCGATGGACATGTGCCTTCGCGCGGCCGTTTGCTTTCCTGGGTTGAAATTGCAGCACTGGGATGTCGCGTTTTGCAAGCAGGGGCCTGTTTTAATGGAATTGAACACAGAAGCCGACCTTGGCGTGCCGCAATTTCTTGCGCGAACGCCTTTTCTCGATGGGGACATAAAGCGCATGATGGAAAAGACGTAAGCAATGCAGGCTGAAAACATGAGTCTCATTCAAAGGCGCTTGGCTCAGGTTAGCGAGTATCGGGAGTGGGCGGCGCTGGCACAGCAACAGACAGGCAAGAGTTTGCTGACGCAGATCCGGGAGATTAGCGCGCTGAAGAACAAGGGTGGGCAATGCGGGGTTTCAGATTATTACTGGTACAAACTTTATGACGAGTCTTATCAATTAGGCCGGGGCGCAAAAGACTTTGTTGGTTGGAGTCAACAGGCTAATTTCAGTTTGGCCCTCAATCCCAGAGGCTCTGTACTTCCAGCTTGGGATAAATGTGTTTTTATGCTGATGGCCAGTTCGGCCGGTTTGCCGGTGGCGCCAATTCGGGCATGTTTTCATCACTCAACCCGAATTTCCAAATCCCTAGGGCTTCATCTCAAAAGCGTGGGAGAGGTTGGCTCGTTTCTGCGCGATCCGTCGATTTATCCCATCTTTGGCAAACCAGCATATTCTCAGCAAGGATATGGCTCTGCCTATCTTGCAAGTTACGATTTGGCACTGGACAGGCTCAAGCTACTCGACGGCAAGTCCTTGCCAGTCGACGAATTTTTGAAACGGCTCGATCAAACTGTCGATCAACGCTACCACAAGCCTGAATGCGGCTATCTTTTTCAGGATTCTTTCAAACTTGCTCCTGAAATTCTGTCCTTTACTAACTGGCCTGCTATCTGCGGTGTGCGAGTAATCTGTTTAAACGGGAAGGACGGAGTCATACCTTTACGGGCGATCTGGAAAATCGCGACTCCGCCCAATTTCGTCGATAACTTCAGTCTGGGTAAGAACGGCAATTTTCTGGCCGATGTAGATCTTGTAACCGGCGAGGTGAGTCGCATGGTTGGCGGCTTTTGGCCAAAAACTGAAGTGTTTGCCGCCAATCCATTCTCAGGCCATTTGGTCAGTGGTTTCAGGTTGCCAGGTTGGGACAAAGTCTTAGACGCTTGCCAACAAGGTGGGCCTGTATTCCCTTTAATGAAAATTCATCATTGGGATTTTGCCCTGACTGACAGGGGGCCATTAATTTTGGAACTCAACGATGTGGGTGCGACAGAAATTGCCCAAGTTCATGGCCGTGGTCTGCTGACCCTTGAAACTCGGGAGTTTTTGAAGCGGCACTCGAATGCGAACGCCCATCCTTGGGTCAGGAGGCTTTAGAGCGGCTGGCGACCACTTCGAGAACTCTTTTTTGGGCTGCTGTCGTGGCTTGATCCATAACTAGTCGAGTCGCCGCGTCGAGTGGTGTCAAAACACATTCGAGGCGATTGAAAGTTGTCTCGATGGGTGCCTCACCCACTTGACACGCCTGAACGCATCGGTCTGAAAGACCTCCAGAATGGTCGTGACACCGCGGTGTCCGCCCGCACTGCCGCCCAGCCGAGTTTTGAAAGTTCCCAGCGGCAGGTCGAGGTCATCGAAAATGAGACTGCAACTATAAGGGCTGAACGCCATGGTTTCGGCAAGCTGTTTCAGCCCGGCGCCGGCGAGGTTCATGGCCATTTGAACTTTGACCAGACACGCAGGCTGGCCGTGCGACTGGCCGCGCGCAGTCTAGGCCTGCGGCATTTGGTTCCACGTCAGGCCCAAGGTTGTGGCCAGTTTATCGATAACTTCGTAGCCAACATTGTGGGGAGTGTTGGCGTACTGCTCTCCTGGGTTGCCCAAGCCCAAAATGACCTGCTCTGCGGCAGAGATGGAGAGTGCTGGATCGTTGAGGCTTTGTGGAGCTGAGGTTGAAAGTGTCCTTTCCTGATTCGAGACCGGTGCGCCGGAAGGCCTCATCGGCTCAGGGCAAACATCGCAAAAAATTGACCGCTGGCATTCATCGCGCCAGCAGGCCACACCTTCTTCGCGCCAGGATGATGTGCAGCAGGTGATCCTGTTTGCCCGTGCCCTTGAGCAAGACCAAATCGCCCTCGCAGGTGATTGATTTGATGAATTCTGCTGCGTCATTTACGTGGCCGAATGCCCACAACACACCTTCATGCCCGGTTGGACGGGCCCTGAGAGCGCTGGAAGCCCAAGGCCCAACAAAGGTAACAAGATCCAATTTCCAGCGCTCTTGTCGCCAAGCGGGCGTATTTCAGGGCTTTCGTCGGGCGGATATCTGAGACCTCCCCGATCAAGACAATTTTGCGCCTGGCCTTAGCAGCTTTCATGAACTCAAAACAAGCGTCGAGCGTCCAAAGCGGCGCTTTGAAATCATCCCGGATAAAAGTCACGTCGTCTGGTGTGGTCACCGGCTGCATACGTCCTTCGAACGGGGCGACCGTTGCAATGCCCTCGGCGCATTCCTCAAGTGTCATGCCTGTGGCTAGGCCGCCGCCAACGGCGCCCAGCACCGAGGGAATCCAGTGGGTTCCACATAGCTGGGTAGCAAGCCTCACCCGTTCTTGGCCGTGCACTAGGGTCAGTTGCAATCGATCTGGCCAAACCGAGCTGATGTTTTCAGCGCGCAGCTCGGCGTTGGGTGAAATACCGAAGGTGATAACTTTGGCGGAGCAATGGGCCGCCATGGCGCTCACGCGCTCGTCGTCAGCATTAAGCACAGCGGTTCCACCGGCGGGCAACGCCCGGACAAGTTTGGCCATTTCCTGAAACAAGGCGTCGCGCGAATCAAAAGCAGCCAAGTGATCATCCTCAACCACAGTGACGACGGCGATGGACGGTTGCAGCAAAGCCAGCTTGCCGTCCATCACGCCCGGCCGGTCTTCGCTTAGTTCAGCCACGCAGAAACTATGGCTTGGGCGCAGGCGCAAAATAGTCTTCGCCACTTCGGGCAGCGCATTGAGTGAAGCGCGGTTCGCGATGCCTCGCGCTTTGTGTGAAAGAACCCCCAGCAAGAGTTCTTTGGTCGTTGTCTTGCCGGCGCTGCCGGTGATGCCAATGAAAATTGCCCGTTTGAGCAGCGGACGCCACAAACCCGCAGCCTTGACAAGGGCATGGTCTATGCACTGATCACCCAGTACCCTGCGAATTCGCCAAGCGAATGCTTCAAGGCCAAGAGTTAAGGGTGGTATGTGTATTGGCTGCTCGCCGGTAGGGTAATGGTGTTTTTCCACTGATGAGGATTTGTCATTTGGATATTTTGCTGACTGATTGAGACCCGCCAACTATCGCACTCGACGATCCTGACAGTTTTGCGCTTCCGCAACTTCACTGGAGCGGCTTATTAGTCGAGTACACAAGATTTTTTGTGCAATAAGTCACCGTAGGGCTTTATCAATGGGCCGGAAAACTCTGGTGAACCCTTGGCAGAGTCGGACTATTTAGGTGAATATTGCCTTTGCATTTTTGGAATATTTCCGAATATCAGCACCGTAGCGGCGAAGCATGCGCCCGGTAATTTCTCGAATGAGCTCGACAATACCAAGCCAATTTTTTGGGTTGTAAGCAATTAAGCCCCAGCGCTCGCGACGGTCGCTCATCCAGGTTTTCTTGTAGTCGTCATCTCCTGTCAGGTAGTCGACTTCCGTCACTTGGTCAATCTCGATAACATGTTGCATCAACGCCGCCGTGACGAGCGTGCCTGGTGAAAAAGCTTTCAGATTTTCGTCGTAGGCTAGCTTAAAAATACTGGCTTTATTGCCATTAACTATCCATAGTTGTGATGCAACTGGTTGACCATCGAGGTAGGCAACGGCCATTCGCAGTGAGTCTTTGGTGGCAAATGTTTTTGCCAGGCCGGGAATAAATTCCGTAAAAGGCTCAGGGATTTTCCAGCTTTTTGCATACACGGCGGTAAATTCCCTCAGCGTTTGCTCAAGCTGGGTGCGGTCTGTCTTCAGTTGGATGGTGCCGCCATGTGCAGTGAATTTTTTGTCCATCCGTTTGATTGTGCTTCTCAGGGTACCTGTTCTGCTTTTTAGATAGGCCTGCCAGTCGTCCTCGACTTTCAAGTACCAGTTGCCAAAGCAAAAAAACCGAAATGAGACCAAAGTGTTGTCCTGCAAAGCTCTTTCCATCCAATTGAAGGTCAATGCTTTTGAGTCCAAGGGAGTAAATCTCATTGAGATGACAGGTGCATGCCGTGTCAGGATTTCTGCAATGATCAGTGCCAAATGCCGCTCCTTTGTATCGATCCCACAAATTGGTGAGTACAAGGAGGTGTAGTAGTTGCTTAGTGATCGGATACGCGAACCAAATTTTGAAACCTCAGCAACAATTGGCAGTGCAGCAACCACATGTCCATGCTGGCGCAACACATAAATCTTGGTCGGTGTAGTGGCCTTGAATACGGTGTCTATCAAATTCCGATACCAATCAGAACCTGTTTGAAAGTCGGCGTTTTCAGCGACTGAGAAAAACTCTGTCACGTCTGGCGGAAATGATTCAGGATGGTCGAAAACGTCGATCGCAATGCTCGTTTGCCCACCGATGCCAAGCAAGGGACGAGGCAATACCAATTTGCGCAGAGTGCGTGCTGCGTTGCGCAGTTGGCCGCTTGCCGCATTTTTAGAGATGGAGACGTGGTTGATCCAGCGCTGATCTGTGCCCCAAGATAGTTGGTCCGAGTTGGCGTCGGTGTAGAACTCGATGATTCGCCCGGGCAAGCGATGAGACACATCGCGGATGACGTCCCTCAAGAGGAGGCGACCTGGCGCGTACCTAGAGTACGACTCGTCATAGGCCGTTTTTAGGATGACCACCATACCGGGGCTGCAAATCAACAGGCGCGACGCGACAAGTTTTGCATTGAAGCGCAACTCGTAGACGAGGGCACTGCCTGATTCCGCAAATCGCTCCAATAAGTCCGTATAAAATTTGCCCTGGGTGTTGTTTACTGTTAGCGCGGTGCCTTCTTTGCCCTTCCAGCCTGACGACTCAAGCTCGGCATATTGCCGTACAGCATGGCCAATGGCTGCTGGCTCAGAAATGCAGGTCGTTGTTTGGGTAATCTGATCGCCGATCAACCGACGTTCATACCGCGAGATATTGCTTGTCAGACTTTTGGATCGACTTTTCCAATAGTTTTCAAACCCACCTTTCAAGTTAATGCTCATGGTCAAGGAGTTTTGCTCCAGATCGAAAGCCGAATCGGCGTTGTCTGAAAATCCCCCGAACGCTGGATCATTGCAAAGAAAATCGATTGCGGTGACCAAGCCGGGAAGCGTTCTCATCAATTGATTGAGCGACTTCGGCGTGAGCATTAGCGTCGGCCCGACTTGGGCTTGCGAAGGCAAAAACGACGTCCAAATTCCGGCTCTGCCTGGCCGAAGGATGCACATGGCCTCAGTACGACCTGCTTCCGTCAAAACACAGAGCCGAGCCGAGCCCTGATCGAAATTGCGCAGCAAAAGATCGACAAAAGTGCCATTTAAAAGGGGATGATTGCTGAACAGCCTTAGGTTTAAGGCATCCCAGGCCGCCAAATGTTCTCCAAGTCCTCGATTCAGCCTGAAAACAGTCCAGTTTGCTGTCATCGAGTCCGTCCTTTTGATGGTGTTAAGACTGACGCCAAAGCGGTAAGCATCCGGTCCATCTGCGCTTCAGTGAGTTCTTGGTGGCATGGCAAATGCAGCAAGCCGAGCCTGTAGAGATTCGCGACCTTGCATTGAGAAACGGCCATGTCGTCCCAGCGCCAAATTGGGACACCAAGTCGTTTCAAAGGGTAAAAATGAAGGCCTGGTTGCTCCAGCACAAGGGGGAACATGTAGGGAACGCAGTCGTCCGGAATGTCTTGTTGGAGGGGCTTGCAGAAAGGAAGGTTGGAAACGCGTTGTGCCCACGTTGCATAATTTATCCGTCGCTTTTCTGCCAGCCGGTGGACGTCAGTATGGCGCATGACCCAACTTGATGAAGCTAGGCACCCGACGCCTTCAAGTGAAGGGTCGTAGGCTCGTGAGGGGACCGTGGAGTGCTCGCTTCGATGGTCTCCCTCGCTTAAATTAGTTGTTTGTGGGTCCTCAACTGAGGTTTCTAACTGTTGCGCAAATGCAGCGTTGCCATTCAAGATCACGCTTCGCATTGCGAAAAGCCAGCCCTTCGTCTGGTTGGCTAGGGTGGGGGTCCGGGATTTGATTGGGCGTTGAAATGATTCGTCATTGCTCCAGAGCAACCCACCGTCCTCGCAGGGAAAAAACTTAGCTGGACTGGCAATGCAAAAGCTGCCGACTTGGCCGTAGCCTGTCATGACGTACTTTGCGCCGGTCTTGTTGGATGGCTCTCTATGAGCCTCTGAATCGCTAAAAAGGGCGTGGGCACAATCTTCAATCAGCGTGATGCCGTGATGGTTGCAAAGCGAGGCTAAGGGTTCAAGCGGCTGTCTGAATCCAAAAAAGTGCGTGACCAAAAGAGCTGTGAAGCGTTGTGAACCATTGATTAAAAGTCGCTCTAACTCTTCAATATTTGGGGACAGGTCTTCTTTGAGACTGTAAAGTGTCACTTGCGCGCCAAGGCGAATTGCCGGATCAAGCATCGTTCTGCAGTGGTATGCGGGTACGAGGACTCGCTCGCCTGGCGCGACACCGCAAAGCCGAAAAGCTTCAAACAAAGCATAGCGTGCTCGAACAAATTGCCGGGCCTGATCAACTGGACGAATGATATCGAAGCGACCCGAAAGGGGTTTCCCCAGTGATTGTCTGCAAAGTGGTGGCAGAGCTGGAACATTCGCTTTCGGAAAGTCACATTGAGAGGGATCAAAGTGCAAATATTCCATCAACTCGGAATCCCGTCATAGGGGCTATTGGTAGACAAACGACTTTAAGTGCTATTTGGAAGAATTGGCGGGCGTTGTGGCCGCGTCACTGGTTGCTGCGGGTGGTGACGCAACTTCAGGCGCTGAAATAACTGCTTCACGCCATTTACCAGCGCTCACCAATTGGTCTTTCAACTCGGTTTGAATAAATCCAAGCTCTGTCGCTTTGTGGGCTTGGGTCAATGCCTGTTCATAGTCTTTTAAATCAAGGTAGTGCAAACCAATGTTGTAGTGAGTAAACCCGTTGTCTTTGGCGAAACCGGTTGCAATTTGAAGTTGATTCTTAGCTTCGGTAATGCGTTTTTTGCTGTTGAGGTAGGTGGAGTAAATCATTCGAACGGCAGTGTCATCAGCTCGAAACGCGATTGCCCTCAAAAACCAGCAATCAACACTGTAGCGAACGTCTCTAGGCTGGTCAGAGTTTGACTTTTCGCCCAGTTTCATCATGGCGATGAGTGCTCTGTGGTAGTTGGGAATGGCGCGCAGGGTGTAGTCAATGTCCCCACCAGGGTATTTCTGGGAAGTCCCGCTTATTAGAGCCTCGACAGCCACTGGGAAGTGAGCACCCAGCACGATTGGTAGTTTGTCGAGATCGGTGCGAGCATCGTAAGGCCCATATTGAAGCGCAGACCTCAAGGTTCCGCATCCCGGAACTGACTGTGAAAGTGCGCTCGAAACCATCAAAAAACAAATCGCCAAGCCAAACGCGAGCTTGGTCAAACCTAAATTAAATTGAAGTTGTTTCATTTTTGCAAAAGCCTCGAATCAATTTTGGGTTGGGACTTCAAAGGCGCGATCGAAACTCGCCTCGGCTAAGGTCTTCAGCCATTGACTGGTAGCCACTTCCAGCATGTCGCGGGTTTGGCCGTTGGAAAATGTGTGATCAGCAGACAGTAACTCATTTCGCTCGACATTGGACTGGTTGAGTAGATTTCCCCAGTTCGGCTGATTGTTAGCGCATTCCAGAAATTCCTTGGCAGTGTAATCATTGCCACTTAACACTAACAAAATCTTCCCTTTGAAAGTGCGCCAACCGTTTGACATTGCGGTTTGAAATGGGATGCGTTCATTGGGGATCGAGGCAAGATTCGACTTACCTTTCTGATTCGAAAACGCGACCCTTAAGTTGCTAAGCAGACCAGTTAGCGCTTTGATTGCTACCTTCCCCGATGCCAGCTTTAACCAAAATTCCCGTTCTCTAAGCCTTTTTGAGTAATAGTGTTTAACTTGCGTCTGAGCAAGGCTGACATCAGACCTCACCCAGGGGTTCAAAAGGCAAAGCCCCGCAACCCGAACGTCCAGCGTTTCTTGGCAGTAGAGCAACGCCGCCGAAGCACCATCGCAGAGACCCCAAAGCACAATTTTTTTGACATCGGGCAAATGGGCTTTTAGCGCGTCGATTCCCGCTCCAACATCATCACTTACGTTCTCAAAGGTGCGCTGTTCGCCTTCGCTGTCGCCCATGCCCCGGTAGTCGAACCGCAAAACAGCAAAACCTGCAGAAGCCAAAGAACGCGATAAAAGCACGAACTGCCGGTGGCTGCCCGCCCGGTACTGCGGGCCGCCAACAATGACAACGACGCCCGTGTCAGACGGGTTTTCGGGCTTGGCCAAAATACCCAAAAGGGTGTTACCTGCGCACTCAAACAGTGCTGTTTCTTCGGTGAAGTTCATTGCGCGCCTGCACCCAAGCCAAGACTAAGAGTGGTCACGCTCGCCGAAATTAACGCGGGGGTTGTTTCAATCTCGCTGGTTTGCCAAAACGCAGGGCCGTTGACCACCTGCGATTCAACTTGCCAGCCTGCGGTTTGCCACTGTGCCAGGGTTTTTGCCGACACCGGCGTTAATGCGCCGTCTTCGCGGGTAGAAAGCTCTATCCACACTAAGTGAGAAGGGGCTTGCGTGCCTGGCGGTACCAATTGGGCCTGTTCAAGGCCCAACGCCAAAGCGCTCGCCACCATGTAGCCGGCAATCTCAACACTTGACCCAGCGTCAAGCTGTTGCCGCAGCCCCTCCATGATGCCCTTGCCCTGCCCACCCAGCATGTCGCCAGCTACCTTCAAGCGTAGAAATTGTTGAAGCATGGGTTTGCCCGAAGCTGGTGGCTGCCAAAACAAAAAGTTACATGGCTCTGACAGGTGGGCTGCTGCGTCTCGGGCAACCAGGCAGCCTGCCCGCAAACCCCACAACCACAACGGTGCCTCTCGCCCCTTTGAATCCGGTGATCCAGCCCGTTGCCGCACCCATTGACAGGCCTGCACCACATCATTCACCCAAGTCTGCCAGGTCGCGTCACCAAAATCACCCGAACTGTCGCCGCAACCCAGCAGGTCAATTTGCAACACGGCATAGCCAGCGTTGGCAAAGGCTCTCGACTGCAAAGCGGCCATGCGCCGTGATTTGTTCATTTCTTCAGCGAACGGGTGAACGTAGACCACCAAGCCAAGGGTTCGCGGTCCATTCGGCTGGTAAAACAGACAAAACCGCTGACCTTGGCCCGGTACCGTGCTGGGCAAGAAAAATGCTTCGGGTTTGGTCGACATCAGGTCTTACGGGGGCAAAAGGCGACGGGTGTGAGCGTGCGGGCGCGTTTGCAGATGTGTTTCAGCCAGCCAGCTTGCCGCTGACAAACTCGGTCAAAGACCCCACCGTGGCAAAAGTCGAACCATCGATGTCGTCATCGTCCACCACCAAGCCCAGCTGGTCTTCCAAGGTGGTGATGAGGTTTACAACCGCCATGGAGTCCAGCTCAGGGATCGCTCCGAGCAAAGGCGTGTCTGGCGTGAAGGCGTTGGCGCGACCGTTCAAGCTCAGCACCTCGTCGAGAATTCGCAAGACTTCCTGTGTAACATCCATCGTCGTTTCCTATCGATCTAGCGTTTGAAATACTTTTAACACCCAATAGTTTAGTTTGGAACGATCTTTGGGCGATGTGAAACTTTTTACCGATAAACTGTTTTTTTGAGTGTTTTTGTGCGGCCTACCTGCCTGAAGCCGCGCCGCTGCACCCCATCGTTCGCGCACCACGCTACTTATTTATGCCTGATTCCTCGCTCCTGCCTGAATTGATCACTCATTCTGCAAGCCGTGCAGGCGGCGCTGTGGCATTGACCAATGCCAAGCAGTCGCTAACCTATGCAGAGCTTGAGGAACACGTCAAGTCATTGGCCAGCGGCCTGATGCATTTGGGCCTGGCCCGCAACGACCGCGTCGCCATTTACCTGGAAAAACGCTTTGAAACCGTGATTGCCAGCTTTGGCGCACCGGCGGCGGGTTGCGTGTTTGTGCCAGTCAACCCGCTTTTAAAGCCAGAACAGGTCGCATTTATTTTGCAGGATTGCAATGTGCGTGTGCTGGTCACGTCGCCCGAACGCTTGGCGACTTTACCTGCCGCTTTGGCGCAATGCCCGGATTTGCGGCACGTCGTAGTGACGGATGTCGTTGCCGCCGCAATTGCAAACCCGCCCAACCCACCGGCAAACCCCGCTGTCATTTCACCCTCAAACCACTGGGCGCAACACGGCTGGGGCGCTTTGCTGCAAAGCCCCCCTCGTGCCGGCCATCGCGTGATCGACACCGACATGCTTGCTATTTTGTACACCTCGGGCAGCACCGGGCGGCCCAAAGGCGTGGTTTTGTCGCACCGCAACATGGTGGCGGGGGCCAAAAGTGTGGCGTCTTACTTGCAAAACGGTCCCCAAGACACGCTGTTGGCCGCGTTGCCGTTGTCGTTTGACGCGGGGTTCAGCCAGTTGACCACCGCGTTTCATGTGGGCGCGCGGGTGGTTTTGCTCAATTATTTGATGCCCCGCGACGTTTTAAAGGCCATGGAGCGCGAAAAGGTCACGGGCTTAACCGCTGTGCCGCCTTTGTACATTCAACTGGCGCAGTTGGAATGGCCTGCATCCATCAATGAACATCTTCGATACTTTGCCAACACGGGCGGCCACATGCCGGGCGAGACGCTGGCTGCGTTGCGTAAGCGGGCCCCCAAAGCCAAGCCTTTTTTGATGTACGGGCTTACAGAAGCGTTTCGCTCAACCTATTTGCCTCCCGACGAGGTAGACCGCCGCCCTGATTCAATCGGCAAAGCCATTCCCAACGCTGAAATTTTGGTGCTGCGCGACGACGGTTCGCCCTGTGCAGTCAATGAACCTGGCGAGCTGGTGCACCGTGGCGCTTTGGTCGGTATGGGGTACTGGAATGATGCCGAAAAAACGGCAGAGCGCTACAAACTGCTGGCGTCCGACGCGCCCGGTCGTCAAGCCGGGTTGATGCTGCCCGAGTACGCCGTTTTTTCGGGAGACAACGTGCGCCAGGACGCCGAAGGGTTTTTGTACTTCATCGGGCGGCGCGACGAGATGATGAAAACTTCGGGCTACCGCGTGAGCCCACTTGAAGTTGAAGAAATTGTGTACGCCACCCAGTTGGTGGGCGAATGCGTAGCCTTTGGCGTGCCCCACCCCAGCCTGGGCCATGCTATTCATGTCATAGCAACCAATGCCGCTCACAATGCGCTTGCCAATGCCCTGCCGGGTGACAGCAACCCGCTGGCCCGGTTGACAACCCTGCTCCTGGCTGAATGCAAAAAACGCATGCCCGCTTACATGGTGCCCGCTGGCATTGAAATTCTCACGGGGCCATTGCCACGCAATCCCAATGGCAAAATTGACCGAAAATTATTGTCCACCGACTGGCTGGCGCGCCACGGTCGCTGATGGCCCTGCCACCGACCTTTGATCGACCCCTCACCTGAAACCCAATTTATGACCGTCATCGAACGCAAGCTTCCCGTGCACGCGCCCATGAGCCAGTTTGAGGTGCAAAACGGCGAGTTGCTGATCGGTGGCGAGCGCCTGTCCAACTTGGCAGCGCGTGTCGGCCAAACCCCGTTTTACGCTTACGACCGGGGCTTGCTCAAAGCCCGCGTGGCGCAACTGCGCGCGGCCTTGCCCAGCGCCGTCAAGCTGCATTACGCGATGAAAGCCAACCCCATGCCCGCCGTGGTGGGCTTCATGGCGGGCTTGGTTGACGGCATTGACGTGGCATCCGCGGGCGAGCTGAAAGTCGCGTTGGACGCAGGGGCCAACCCACTTGAAATCAGTTTTGCAGGCCCCGGCAAACGCGACGCTGAGTTGCGCCAAGCCGTGGCGTCACGTGTTTTGATCAACCTGGAATCGTTTCGTGAAGTCCCCGTTTTGCATGCCATTTCGCAAGAACTTGGCCTGCCAGCAAGGGTTGCTGTGCGAGTGAACCCTGACTTCGAACTCAAGGGATCGGGCATGAAGATGGGTGGCGGCCCCAAGCAATTTGGTGTGGACACCGAACAAATGCCTGAATTGTTGGCCCAAATCGGCCGGGCGGGTTTGGCATTTGAAGGCTTTCACCTGTTTGCAGGTTCGCAAAACCTGCGGCCCGATTCGATTTGCGAAGCGCAGCAAAAGTCGTTCGACTTGGCGGTGCGTTTGGCCCAAGACGCGCCCCTGCCCGTGAAATTTTTGAACCTGGGCGGTGGCTTTGGCATTCCGTACTTCCCCGGTGAGCAGCGCTTTGATTTAGGCCCAGTGGGCGACAACCTGGCGCAATTGCTGCAGCGCGCCAAAACCGAGCTGCCCCAAGCCGAGTTTGTGATCGAACTGGGCCGCTATTTGGTAGGCGAAGCAGGCGTGTACGTCGCCCGTGTGGTGGACCGCAAGGTGTCGCGCGGCCAGGTGTATTTGGTGACAGATGGCGGCCTGCACCACCACCTGTCGGCGTCGGGCAATTTTGGCCAAGTGGTGCGCAAAAACTACCCTGTCACCATTGGCAACCCGGCTGATTCTGCGGCCACTGAAATCGCCTCCGTCGTCGGGCCTTTGTGCACCCCGTTGGATTTACTGGCTGACCGCATGACCCTGCCCGTGGCCCAGGTGGGTGACCTGGCGGTGGTGTTTCAGTCGGGCGCTTACGGTGCCAGCGCTAGCCCGCACGGGTTTTTGGGCCACCCGCCGTGTGTGGAAGTACTGGTTTGACGGGGCCACCGCCAGCGGCTTTGGGTTGCGTTTGACAGTCGACTTTAAGTTGCTATATATTAAATAGCAAACTATTGAATATATTCGAGAGCTAGAGGCCTATTTGATTCATATTTTGACGTTTTGGAGGCATTTTGACAAAAAAAGAACCTGCAGGTTCTTTTTTGTGTTTTTGACGCAAAAAACGGCTTTTTTGGTGGCAAGGGTTCCGTTGCCTGCCGCGCAAGCTCACTCCAAGGCGTCCGCATGAGCGACGCACCCAGACCATCCGCCGAAGCGAAATTTTCATCGAGTCGACAGCTTCCTGCCCGTTGCTTCAAAGGCGTTTTGGCAGCGCTTTTTCTGGCTGCAGGCATGGCGCTCGCATCACGCCATCCGCTGTGGCCGGTTTTCATTTTGGTGGTTTTCTACGCTTGGACGGTGGTGTCAGCCTTTGTGCCACGGCTGTGGCTGTTTGTGGTGCCGGCAGCTCTGCCGTGTTTGAGTTTTGCGCCCTGGACCGGCTGGTTTTTTGTTGATGAATTTGACCTGCTTCTGCTGGCCACGCTGGCGGGCGGCTTTGCGCGCGAGGCGTTTCGTCTCAAACCGGTTTTGGTAACGGGGCAACCTGTTCAACCCGCTCAACCCGTGCAACCCAGTCAAATCGCCAAAAATGCGAAAACTGCGCAATCCACGCCTGGCTCCAGTGGCCCCAGCACAGCACTGTCAACCCTGCCCAGCAGGCTGAATGCGGCTTTCCTGCCCATTTTGCTTGTGCTTTTGACCGTGGCGACGGTGGTGTCGCTGGGCATTGGCCTGGTGGCCGCCTCCCAGGCTGCGGCCCATGCTGCTGCTGTCGCTGGAGCCGCTGCCAACACAGCGTCTGGCGCTTTGGGCTGGCCGTGGGGCGTCAATTTGGATTCAATTTGGGTGCAGGGCTACGCCGACCCCGTCAATGCGCTGCGCATCTTCAAAAGCTTCGGTTTTGCGGCCATGTTCATCGTTTTGCTGCGGGCTGACTTGCAAACGGCAACCGAAAGCGCCCAAGGCAGCCGGTTTTTGGGTCTGGGCATGTGCGTTGGCTTGACTGTCGTCACCCTGGTGGTTCTGTGGGAGCGCTTGGTTTACCCAGGTGGGCTGGAATTCTCAACCCGTTACCGCACCACCGCTCTGTTTTGGGAAATGCACGTCGGCGGGGCAGCCATTGACGCCTATTTGGCCATGGCCACGCCGTTTGTGGCCTGGGCTTTGTGGTCGGCCAAGCGGGTGCGCCAGTGGTTTTTGCCCGCTTTGCTTGCGCTGTTGACCTGTTATGCCGCGCTGACCACGTTTTCCAGAGGCGTTTACCTGGCCACTGCCCTGCCCGTTACTTTGTTGGCTCTTGTGGCCTGGGTCGTCAAACTGCGACTTGACAAGCCCGGGAAAATGAGTCAGGTCAGCCATTCATTGGCCAGGCGATTGGCGCATGTCGTCGTCCCCGCAGACTGGCACGGCAAGGCGGGCCTGTTGCTTGGGCTTCTGATCGCCTCTGAAATCGCCGTGGTCTTCAGCGCAGGCACTTTCATGCGCGAGCGGCTGGAAAAGGCCGACAGCGACCTGTCCAGCCGCATGGCGCACTGGTCGCGAGGCTTGACTTTGCCCAACAGCGCGCAAGACTGGCTTTGGGGCCGGGGTTTGGGCCGTTTGCCCGCCGACTATGCCCAAATCAGCGATGAAACCGAATTTTCAGGATCAGTTCAATGGGTAGATAACGCCGCAGAGGCGAAAGCTAGCCCAGCGCCTGCGCCAGCCGCGGCCTTTGCCCAGTCACCTACGTTTCCACGAGTCAACCCACTTGCGCCTGCGCTCACCCCTACCGCCACCTCCGCGCCACGCCAGTTCCTGGCATTGAGCGGCCCGTTGACCAACCCTGACTTGGGTGGCTTGTATTCCCTGTCGCAGCGCATTGAGCTGATCGACGGCGCCCGCTACCAGTTGCAGTTAAAGGCGCGGGCCCTGGTGGACACCGAGCTTTTGTTCAAAGTCTGCGAAAAACACCTGCTGTACGAAGCCCGTTGCCAGTCGCGCTACCTCAAGATGCGCGCCAACACGGCTTGGCAGTCTGTGGCATTCCACTTGCATGGGCGGTTTTTTTCAGGCCCAGACGTACTGTTGCGCAAGTTTGGCGTGTTGTCAGTCACCGTGCTGAATGAAGGTGGCCGGGTGGACATCGCCAATTTGCAGGCCCTGTCGCCCAAAAGCCAGGCATTTCTGGAAAACAGTGATTTTTCCCACGGAATGGAGCGGTGGGGCACCTCGGCGGGCAGCTACTATTTGCCATGGCACATCGACAACCTTTACCTTGAGGTGCTGATTGAACGCGGCACCATTGGTTTTTTGCTGTTTTGCAGCGTCGTGGCATTGGCCCTGAAACGGCTGGTTGGGGCAGGTAAGTCGGCAGGCTCGTTGGCTCCATTTTTGGCAGCGTCTTTATTGGGTGTCCTGGTTTTGGGATTGGTCAGCAGCGTGATGGACGTGCCTCGCGTCGCGTTCCTGTTTTTTCTGCTGCTGTTTTATGCCATTCAACTGACGCAAAAAAATCAGAATTGAATATGACTTTTTCGCAACTGATCAACGGGCCGGCCCCAGGCTGTTGGACTTGCGGCTTTTGGGCTCCCATTAGTCGGCTTTCGCCGTGTACCATGGCACACTCAGACAAAACGGCACCCAAAAGGCAAGCCGCGATGGGATCGAATCGCTAGGAAATTTGGCAAGTGATCAAAATATTCAACCATTACCTTCACAAGCGAACCCTGTATCAGGTATTTTTTGACCTCGGTATTGTGGTGGCCGCCGTTATTGCGTCCATCCTGTGGCAAATGAACGACCTGGGCACAGGGCTTTCATTGGCAATCACCAGTTCCTTGCTGTTGGCAGTGGGCATGTTGGCTATCAACTCCGGGTTGGGCTTTTACCAGCGGGTTCACACCCGTTCGGTGGGTCAATCGCGCTCCAGGGCGGTGTTGTCGTTGGTCATGACCATGGCGCTGGGCTACGCCATCTTCAGTCTTTTGCCACTGAACCTGACAGATCGAAAAATATTTGCATTGATGGTAGGGGCTTGCGTCATTTTGGTTTTGGCGCACCGTGTCTACGCAGCGCATTCAAGTTCTCAGTCTCTTGTGCGACAACGTATTTTGGTTTTTGGCACCGGAACCCGCGCCAAACTGGTGGGCAGATCGCTTAAAAGATCCGACCCCAACGTCGATTTGGTCGGTTATTTTGCCGGCCCCAATGAAGCCGTTACCGAAGTGTCGGCGTGGGGCATTTTGACGCCCGACAAGTCACTGACCGACATCGTCATTGACGAGCAGGTGGACGAAATTGTGGTTGCCTTGGCGGAGCGGCGCGGCGGCAGCATGCCCCTGCGCGAACTGCTCGACTGCAAACTGCACGGCGTTCGCGTGGTCGACATCGCCACCCATTTTGAAAAAACTCTGGGGCAAATCAGGCTGGATTCGGTCAATCCCGGCTGGCTGATTTTTGGCGATGGCTTCAACCAGGGGCTGGGTCGAACCTTGGTCAAACGCGCGTTTGACATCGTTTTTGCCACCATTTTAATCATTGCCTCTTTGCCGGTCATGTTGCTCACGGCGGTTTTGATTGTTCTGGAAAGCGGCGGCCCCATTCTTTATCTGCAAGAGCGGGTAGGCCTGAACGGACGGCTCTTTAGCGTCATCAAATTCAGAAGCATGCGCATTGACGCCGAAGAGGACGGAAAACCCCGGTGGGCTACTGCGCAAGACGACCGCGTGACCCGTGTGGGGCGCATCATCCGCAAGCTGCGCATTGACGAGCTGCCTCAGTTAATCACCGTGCTGGTTGGCGACATGAGCCTGGTGGGGCCTCGGCCCGAGCGGGCCTTTTTTGTTGACAAGCTGACGCAAGAAATCCCCTATTACTCGGTGCGCCTGAGCGTCAAACCAGGCCTAACGGGTTGGGCGCAAGTGCGCTACCACTACGGCGCCACCATGGAAGATTCGGCTGAAAAGCTGCAATACGACCTGTACTACGTCAAAAACCACAGTCTCTTTCTGGACCTTGTGGTGCTGTTCGAGACAGTTGGAGTGGTGCTCACTGGCAAAGGCGCACGCTGAACAGCCGCTGGGCCAGCAGCAACTGAAGCCGCCCTGGCGCTGCATTGCACGCTGACATTTGCAAAATACTCGGCGCAACACTTAGAGCTGTACTCAGCGCAGTGCTTGGCAAGAGGGTTGGCGCGTATCCCGGTGCAGCAAGCCGAAACACACCGGGATCGGCCGTTCTGAGCGGGCACTTTGCCCCGTCTGCACAACACTGAGACCATGGGCGCAGGCAACGAATACATCGCTCTATACGGGCACGCGGCAGCAGCAGCCATACACCTGGTGTTTGCCGGGCAGCTCTTGTGGGCCGCACGGATGTCAGGGCGTGAAAACAACAAGGCTTGGCTGCTGATTTCGGCACTGGTGGCCAGCAGCGTCTGGGCTGTGCTTTGTGCCGGAGCCACACTGGTGCCGCGTGGAGACTGGCGCCTGTGGGCCGCCTGGGCTGACCTGGTTCGGTATGCCTTGTGGTTCGTCTTTTTGCAGCAATTGCTGAAGGTTGACCGCGGCACGCATCTGCCCCAAGCCGCGCGGGTCTTGCGCATCAGCACCTTGCTGACCACTTCGGCGGCTGTCATCTGGCTGGCCAGCAGCGGTGTCGGGCCCAGCCCGATGCAGGCGCCGCACAGCCTCTTGGCCTTTGCGCTGGCCTTGCCTGTGCTGGGCCTGGTAACGGTTGAACAGGTGTTTCGCAACGTCGGTGACGACGTGCGTTGGGGTGCCAAGCCCGTGTGCCTGGGCCTGGCCTGCATTTTTGCCTTCGACATATACGTCTATTCAGAAGCGGTGCTGCTGGGCACGGTGGACGTGGAAGCGGTGGGTCTGCGCGGCGCAGCACACACTGTGGCGGTGCCCTTCTTGTGGTTGGCGGCACGCCGGCGCAAAGACTGGTTGCGCCGTATGCAGGTGTCCAGAACGGCAGCGTTTTATTCCGCCACGCTGTTGCTGGCCGGTGGTTACCTGCTGTTCATTTCAGGCTTGGGCTACTACGTCAGGTACTTCGGCGGCAGCTGGGGCCGCGCGCTGCAGATGGGCTTGCTGGTGGTGGGGCTGACCACGCTGGGGGCCTTTTTGTTTTCTGCATCCACGCGCGCCTGGGTAAAGGTTTTTGTCGGCAAACACTTCTACAGCTACCGCTACGACTACCGCGAAGAGTGGCTGCGCTTCACGGCGCTGTTGTCGTCACGCCGTTCACCACAGGAAACCGGCGCCATGATCGTGCGCGGCCTTGCAGGCATGGTGGAATGCCCCGCCGGCAGCCTGTGGACGCGCGCCAACGCAGAAGCCCCCTATACCGAGGCCACGCGCTGGAACATGCCACACACCGGTGGCAGTGAAGCAGCCGACACCGCCTTCTGTGCGCTGCTGCGCGACAAAGGCTGGGTCATCGACCTGACTGAATACCGCTCGGCCCCCAAGCGTTATGGCGACATGAAGATGCCCACTTGGCTGCTGGCTGCCAGCAACCCGTGGCTGGTGGTGCCCTTGTTGGTGGACGATGAAATGCTCGGTTTTGTGCTGCTGGCACACCCGCGCGCCGCCACCGAACTGAATTGGGAGGTGCTGGACCTGCTGAAAACCGCTGGCCGCCAGGCCGCCGGCTACCTGGCCCAGATGCAGGCCACCGAAGCCCTGCTCGAAGCGCGTAAGTTCGAGGCCTTCAACCGCATGTCGGCCTTCGTGGTGCACGATCTGAAAAACATCGTGACGCAACTCAGCCTGATGTTGAAAAACGCTGAACGCCTGCGCCACAACCCCGAATTTCAGCAAGACATGCTGCTCACGGTGGAAAGTTCGCTGGAAAAGATGCGCCGTCTGATGCTGCAGTTGCGTGAAGGTGCTACGCCCGTGGGCACCGGCCACGGTGTGGAACTGCAACCCATCGTCAGGCGGCTTCAGGCCCTGGCGGCCGGCCAGGGCCGCAGCCTGCAAGTGAACACGCTCGAACCGCTGGCCACGCGCGGCCATGATGACCGGCTGGAACGTGTGCTGGGCCATCTTGTGCAAAACGCACTGGACGCCACGCCTGCACAAGGCACAGTGTGGATAGGTGTTGAGCGCAGCAGTGGCCAGGTTCGGGTTGACGTGGGCGACACCGGCAGTGGCATGACCGACGAATTCATTCAGTCGCGCCTGTTCAGACCTTTTAGCACCACCAAACACAGCGGCATGGGCATCGGCACCTACGAAAGTCAGCAGTACATACGTGAGCTCGGCGGCGCCATCAGCGTGCGCAGCACCCCGGGCGAGGGCACCGTCATGACGGTGCAACTGCCGCTGTTTGAAGCCGAGCGCAGCACAGACTTGCTGCACGAAAGGGCTTCATGAGCGCGTCAGCATGAGCAAGCCTTCATGACTACCAGCAGCAGCTCGCCGCTGCTCATCGTCGAAGACGACCTGGCGCTGCAAAAGCAGATCAAATGGTCGCTGGACACGTTCGAATCCGTAACCGCCAGCGACCGCGAAAGCGCGCTGCTGCAGTTCAGGCGCCACCAGCCCTCGGTCGTCACCATGGACCTCGGGCTGCCGCCCGACCCAGACTCGGTTTCTGAAGGCTTCAAGCTGCTGGAGCAGATGCTGGACCTGGACGCCAGCGTGAAGGTCATCGTGCTCACCGGCCAGGACGACCAGTCCAACGCCTTGCGCGCAGTGGCCATCGGCGCCTACGACTTTCTGGCCAAGCCCTTTGACCCTGACGTGCTGAAGCTCACCATCGAGCGCGCCTATCGCTTGTCTGAACTGCAAGCCGAAAACCGCCGTCTACTGGCGCTGCACCAGCCCGACGCGCTGGGCGGCATGCTGACGCGCGACGCCGAGATGCTGCGCGTTTCCAGGCTCATCGAACGTGTGGCCACCAGCGGCGCCACCGTGCTGCTGCTTGGCGAAAGTGGCACCGGCAAAGAAGTGCTCACGCAGGGCCTGCACACGGCCAGCAAACGCAGCGGCAAGTTCGTGGCCATCAACTGCGCCGCCATACCCGACAACTTGCTGGAAAGCGAACTCTTCGGCTACGAACGCGGTGCTTTCACCGGCGCAGCCAAAACCACACCCGGCAAGATCGAGACGGCGCACAACGGCACGCTGATGCTCGACGAAATTGGCGACTTGCCCCACGCGCTGCAGGCCAAGCTGTTGCGCTTCTTGCAAGAGCGCACCGTTGAAAGGCTGGGCGGCCGGCAAGAAATACCGGTGGACGTGCGCGTGGTCTGCGCCACCCACCAGGACTTGAAAACCCTGATTGCCGAAGGGCGGTTCCGCGAAGATTTGTATTATCGCTTGGCCGAAATCGTGGTCAACATACCGCCCTTGCGCGCCCGCATGGGCGACTCGGTGCTGCTGGCCCATGCCTTCTTGCGGCGCTTTGCGCAAGAGCAAAAGCGTGTCGGCCTGAGCTTCAGCGAAGACGCGCTGCGGGCCGTGGAACAACACACCTGGCCGGGCAATGTGCGTGAGCTGCTCAACGCCACCAAACGCGCCGCCATCATGGCCGAGGGCGAGCGTGTCACCTGCGAAGACCTGGGCCTGCCTTCACCATCGGCCAGCCCCTCTGAAGGCGAGGCCTCAGACCTGGATTTACGCACCGTGCGTGAAGCGGCCGAACGACAAGCTATCGTCACGGCTTTGGCGCGCAGCAATGGCAACATCGTCAAGGCAGCCGAGATACTCGGCGTCAGCCGCCCGACGCTGTACGACTTGATGCGCAGACTGACCATCAAGCAACCCTGAACCCAGCCACTGTGACGTCACGGCCCGCCCCGCCAGGGGTTCCCCGGCTGCTGGCACGCCTGAACAAGGGGCGCTCCCTGGCGGCATTGGTGCTCTGCACCGGTCTCCTGCTGGCTGGCTGTGG
>JANNCN010000062.1:0-17254 GCA_031386665.1 Rhodoferax sp.
TTCGGCCAGGTTGGACATGTTTGCAGTTTGAAAGGGTGGATTCAGGAACCGCTTTGACAAACCGCTTCGCTAATCGGTCCGCAGCGGCTTGGCTGGCGCGTCTTTCTTGTCCGTTCCGATGCGCTCGTATTCCGAGATCACCTGCGCACCCAGCAACAGCAGTGTCGCGCCGATTTCCAGGCTGAGCAGCACGACGATGGCGGTGGTGAGCGAGCCGTAGACGATGCCGATCTGCGACAGCGTGGCGAAGTACCAGACCAGCACGTGGCGCGTCACTTCCCAAAAAAACGTCGCCACCACGCCGCCGATCAGCGCGTGGCGCAGCGACAGCCGGCCGACCGGCATCACCATGTACACCGATGTCAGCACGAAGATTTCACCGGCCAGGCCGAGCAGATACAAAAGAAAGCCTGAAAAACCGCTGAGCGACCAGCTCACGCCGAAAAACTCGACACTTTTATCGCCCAGTGCCTGAAATGCCCCGGCTACCAGCGTCACGGCCAGAAAACCCAGCCCAAGGCAAACGATATAACAGTACGGTAACACGGCGGAAACCAGGAAATGCCTGCGCCGGATCGCCACGCGGTGCAGGAAAACCACCGACATCGCGTTTTCGAGCACGGTGAAAGCCAGCGAGCTGAAGAACAGCATCGTCCCCAGCAGCACCCAGCCCATCACCTCGCGGTGCTTCAGGAAATTAGCCAGCTCGCCGACGATGAATCCGCCCTGCCCCGGCGCCAGCCAGCCGATGTAGCGGCCCAGCGACTCGAGCAGCACGCTTTGCTCGATCACGTGCGACAGCGCAATCGCGATCAGAATGAGCATCGGGACAATCGAAAGCAAGGCGTAGTAGGCGACCGCCCCGGCCAGCAGCAGGCCCTGGTTGGCGCGAAAGCCCTTGAGAATCCGCAGCGCGAATTCGCCGGGATGGCTGAGCACATAAGCGGCCTGCGGTTCGAGCGTCATTGGTGTTAACCGGCAATGCGCCGGACGGCTGGAAAGTTGATCTCATTATCCGCGGCGGGCGACGCGGATTTTTGACCAACATCTGGCCGTGCGCTAGCACACCAGCGGGGACAGTGTTCAGGCAATCCGCCCGAACCATAGCACCGACAAAACACCCGCCGCCAGTGCCAGCAACGCCGCGGCCAGTGCCAGCAGGGGTGCCAGTTCGGTTTCGCGCTTGACAATCTGCATCTGCGAGCCCAGGGTCTCGTACACCCCACGCAGCTTTTCGGCGGTGCCAGCGTGGTGGTAGTCGCCGCCGGTCATGCGCGCGACTTCGCGCAGCGTGGGCTCGTCCAGTTGCAAGTACATCGCCATGCCGTCTGCCGCGTAAGACCCGCCATCGGCGCTGCCCAGCCCCACGACGTGAATGCGCACGCCACGCTCGGACGCCAATTTGGCGGCTTCCAGCGTGTCGATGCCGGTGGTGCGGCGCCCGTCAGTCAGCAAAATGATGGCGGCTGATGGGTACGAGCCCGGTGCCACCGGCGTGATTTGCTTGGGTGCGGGCTTCGCCGCGTCATCGAGGCTGCGCCCGCGTGGCTTGCCGCTAAAGGTCATGTCGCCCAGGTTGATGCCGTGGTCGGGGAACAGCTCCGCGACGCTCAACGCAATGGCATTGCCGATGGCCGTGCCGCGCTGCATCTGGAACCCATCAATCGCTGCCACCAGCGGTGCGCGGTTCAGCGTGGCGGCCTGGGCCACCTGGCTGCTGCCCGCGAACGTGACGAGCCCGACTTCAACGTTCGCGGGCAGGTCGCGCAGGAAGAGTTTGGCTGCCTCCTGCGCGGCGACCATGCGCGTGGGCTTGACGTCGTTGACCCGCATGCTCAGCGACACATCCATCGCCAAAATGATGGTAGAACGCGCCCACGGCAGAGGCACAGGCGCCACAGGCCGGGCAGCGGCCAGCAGCAGAGTGGCGCAGGCCAACAGCAGCAAGGCGGGCGGCACGTGCCGACGCCAGTTGCGCCCCACAGCGGCAGCACGCACCACGTTCAGGCTGCTGAATCGCACCGCCAGCTTGCCGCGACGGCCAAGCAGCCAGACATAAACCACCACCAGCAGCGGAATGACAAGCATCAGCCAAAGGTATTCGGGCCACTGGAAAAACATGGGCGCTGAGGGGTCTTTAATGGGCTCTAGCCAGATTCAACCCCGCTCACACCCGGCTAAGCCAGATCTCATTGCGTCGCATAAACGGCAATGAAAACGGGCTGTTGTAGCGCGACGATACCGGCTCACCTTGGGTAAGGATGTTGGCTTTGGACAGTGCGGCTCTCAACAACTCAAGTTGCTCGTTGTACAGATTCTGCGACCAGCTGCCAGAAAATCGAATAACGGCCACACTTTTACCCGGCACTTCACGCAGCTTCACGCGCGCGTCCAGCGGCTCCGGCAGGGTCGCGAGCGTGTAGCCCTTGGGCATCACAAATTGCACTAAAAATCCGCCAGGGGCTGAGGCTTGAGTCACTGGCGCGGTCATCTGGAGCTTGACGGGCACGGGCGGCTCCACCGGTGTTTGGGTGACTGGCGCGGTCATTTCCAATTTGCGCTCGCCCTTGTTTTTGCCAAAAATATAGCCCCCCAGCAAGCTAAAACCCTGGCTGCCTGCCTCACTGGCGGGGCCAGGCACCAGCACTTCGGCTACCAGATAGGGCTCGTATTTGCGCACTTCAAACACATCGGTTTTTTGTACCACCGTGTAGGTGGGTTCTTCAATGGCGTGGGCGCTTGGCATGGTGAGGGCGAAGCTAATAATCGCCGCGATTTGCGCGAATGCTGCGAAGAGCCTTGGCATGGTGGAGGGCATGGTTTACTTTCATGGTGATACTTAATGTCAGGCGACGATTTGCGTGCGCCGCTGCAACCAGCCCAAGGCATCACCGCTCAGCAGCGGGAAGCCAAGCATCAGCCAAAGGTATTCGGGCCACTGGAAAAACATGGGGCTACGGCGGGTTGGTAGGTCGTTGGCGGCACGGGATTGCTCCGCAGTGCAGTGATCAACGACATTATGCGATTGCTTGATCCACAATAGTTGCTACGTAATATATAGCTAAGTGTTTATATTATTTGTGGGCTAGAGCACGATTTTTATTGAAATTCGATGATTTGGAGTGATCTTGACGAAAAAAATGAACCTTGAGGTTCATTTCTATTTCAATCAACCATCAATGTAGTGAGCAATGAGTCCTGATTCAGGCTGGATATTTTCGAGCGCCAAGCCGTCACAATCATAGGTAAGCCATAAAGTGACCAGCCCGCATACAGTAGACAGCCTAAATCGCGAATCCATGTCGTCATCCAACTTCAACTACGCCCCGCACCCCGGCCCGTCGAATCACGTCGTCCGAGAAGAGCACATCGAATACGGCTTCATCGGCAAACTTCAAACTCTCAAATACGCATACCGCTCCGACATTAATGACCGCGCATCAATGGAGCGCAACTTTCGCGAAAAACTCGAGGCTCTTAATCGCGTCAAGCTGTCAGACGGAGAGTTCGCCCGCCTGCTCGATGAAATCGTTACCGTTGGGAGCCGACGGAGGCCATGGGGGACGACGTGCGCTTTAAAAACCACGGTCTGGCGCCCAAATCGGCAGCCGACTTTGCCTTCTTACTGCACGGTTTTCACTTCCTGAAAGATGAGGGCGTGATGGCCATCATCTTGCCCCACGGCGTGCTGTTCCGTGGCGGGGCAGAGGAGCGCATACGCACCAAGCTGCTGAAAGATGGCCACATCGACACGGTAATTGGCCTGCCGTCAAACCTGTTCTATTCCACTGGCATTCCGGTTTGCATTTTGGTGCTGAAGAAATGCAAGAAGCCGGACGACGTGCTGTTCATTAATGCGGCAGAGCACTTCGTCAAAGGAAAACGGCACAACCTACTGACCGACGAGCACATCTCGAAGATTATCAAACCTATCAATTTCGCGAGGAAGGGCCGCGTCATTCACGGCGGGTGGAGATGACCGAGATTGAGAAGAACGACTTCAACCTGAACATCTCGCGCTACATCAGCACGGCGGTGGGTGAAGTTGAAATTAGCTTGGAGGTGACTCATAAGGAGTTAGTCGAGATTGAAAAGGTCATCGCGATAGCAAAGCAAAAGCACAATGGCTTTCTTAAGGAACTTGGTTTGAGTCCGTTGCCATAAATCGGGCTGTGTCTAAAATCTTTCAACTTCAACCCACAACAAGCCCGCCAACATGAACGATCGCGTCCGCATTGAGATTAACGACCACGGCGTAGCCGAAGTCACCCTGACCCGTGCCGACAAGATGAACGCGTTGGATGCGGCTATGTTCAAAGCGCTGCAAGACGCCATTCGCCAGCTTGAAACCACGCCGAACTTGCGCGCAGTGGTGCTCTGCGGCGAAGGCAAGGCCTTTTGCGCAGGGCTCGATATGGGGCGATTTGCGGGAATGGCCAATGCATCCGAAGGGACGGCCAAGGCCGAAGACCGTTTGCTGCCGCGAACCCATGGTATGTCCAACGGGCCACAGTTTGTGGGCATGGGCTGGCGCAGCCTGCCAGTCCCCGTGATTGCGGCTGTGCATGGCGTGGCCTTTGGTGGCGGGCTGCAGGTAGCACTTGGTGCCGACGTGCGGCTGCTGGCACCTGGCACCAAGATGAGTGTGATGGAGCTTAAATGGGGCCTGGTGCCAGACATGGCCGGTATGGCGCTATTGCGCGGTTTGGTGCGTGACGACCATGCGCGTGAACTCATCTACACCGCACGGGTGGTGGAAGCAGAAGAAGCTGTTGCGCTGGGCTTGGCGACTCGTATTTGCGCCGACCCACTGCAAGCTGCCCGCGAACTGGCGCATACCATTTCGCAGCAAAGCCCCAATGCCATTCGTGCAGCCAAACGGCTCATAAATCAGGCCAGCCGTTCGGTAGACGACACGGCAGCGGCGCTGCTGATGACCGAGTCGCAGGAGCAATCGCAACTGATAGGCAGCGCCGAACAAGCCGAAGCGGTCAAGGCGAATTTAGAAAAGCGCTCGCCAGTTTTTTGAGCTTTGGGCCAAGTGCCTACTTCAGCAGTTCGGGTGAAATTAACCGAGGCAACCACAGCGGAATTTCAGGCCAGATGATGAGGGCGAACAACACCAGCAGCATGGGAATCAACATGATCATGGTGTCTTTGAGCGCGTACTTGATCGGCACACCCGCCACCGAACAGGAAATCATCAAACACAAACCATAAGGCGGCGTGACCAAGCCAAATGCCAAGGCCACAATGCCGATGATGGCAAACGAAACAGGGTGCAGATCAACCGAAGCGGCCAACGGTTGCAAGGTAGTGCCCACAATGATGATGGCCGGAATGGCATCCAGAAAACAGCCCACCACCAAAAACGCACCGGCAATCAGAAAGCTCACACCCAAAGGTCCCAGTCCCCAAGACGTGACGTTGGACAGCAGTGCCTTGGGGATTTGGTAATACGCCAGCAACCAGCCAAAAACTGAGGCCGTGCCTACGCAAAACAGGGCCACCGAAGCCAATCGGCCCGTATCCACAATCGCGGTGTAAAGCTTGGCCCAAGTCATCTCGCGGTAGTAAAAGGTGGACAGGCAGGCGGCGTAAATGACAGCAATGGCGGCGGATTCGGTCGCCGTGAACCAGCCCAATAAAATGCCACCGACGATGAGGAAAGGCGTGGTCAAGGCCGGTACAGAAGTGATCAAGGCCTTAAAACCTTCGTTCAAGCTGCTTCTAGGGTAAACCGGGTAATTGCGGCGTTTAGCATAGGCATGCACGGTGGCCATCTGGGCCAGGCCAATCAAAAGGCCGGGCACTACACCGGCCAAGTACATGGCGCCGATCGAGGTCGAAATCACGCCGCCCCAGACCACCATCAAAATGGAAGGGGGAATGATGACAGCGAGCACAGCAGAAACAGCGGTAATGGCAATCGAAAACGACTTGTCATACCCTTCCTTGACCTGCGCCTCAATGAACAGTTTGCCTTGGCTCGCAGCGTCCGCTGTAGACGACCCCGAAATGCCAGCAAAAAATACCGAAAGCACGACATTGATCTGCGCCAACCCGCCAGGAAAATGGCCCACCAAAGCCCGCGAAAGCCGCATTAAGCGATCTGTGATGCCACCCGTGTTCATCAAATTGGCGGTCAGCAAAAAGAAGGGCACGGCCAACAAAATGAACGAGTTGTAGGCCTTGAACATTTCATTGAACAGACCCAATGGCGACAGACGCGGCTCTATGATCAGAATGGGCAACGAGGCCAGCCCAAGCGAAAACGCCACTGGAACCCGCAGGGCAATGAAGAAGAAGAAAGTACCGAAGAGGACCAGAGCGGCCATGCCGGGGGTCAAAGTCGCGGACATCATAGGGCGTCTTGGGGCGAAATGGCCTGAATGGGTTGGTTGGTGCGGTATAGATTGATGTCGCGCGCAAACGCTTCGATGAGGAACAGGAGCCAAATCAAACCAGTGAAAGGCCATGCAATAAAGATCAGCCACATTGGCAAGTCGGCCAGCTCTGAGGTCTGGTTCCAGCCGAATTGGGTGAACTCAATGCCCCAATAAATTGTCACTAGCGTGAACGCCAATACGCAGGCGTTAGAGATCATGCGCAACAGTGCATCCTGCCGCGGTGATAGGTTAGACCACAAGTCGACATCAAAATGCATGCGTTCCCTAACCGCCAGAATCGCCCCAATCATCACCATCCAAATGAAACAAAAACGACTGAGCTCTTCCGTCCAGATGTAGCGAGGAATGATTTCAGTGAAGCGGGCGACGATTTGCAGAGTGACCGGGACGATCAGAATGGCGACCGCCAAAACCATAACCCAGGTCAACACGCGTTGAATGATGTTCAAGAAGTTGGTCATACGCAGGTGAATCGTTGAGAAGTGCGGGTTAGCCCAAAAAAATATCCGCAGGTGCAATGGCATCCTGCGGATTTTGTCTGCGCTGGTTTTTGTGCGACCGGCGCACCGGTCAGTTCAAATTGGCAATCTTGGCGTAAATGCCTTCTGCACCAATCTCTTTAGCGTAGGCGGCCATGACCGGATCGACTAGTTTTTGCATGGCGGCGCGGTCACTGAAAGGCACTTGTTTAAGTTTGCCCGCCTTTTCTAAGGCGTCCAACTTTTTCTGGTCTTCTGATGACTCGATCTGACGGCCATAGGCGCCGGCTTCTTTGCCTGCCTTGACAATCGCGTCTTGCAAATCTTTGGGTAATTTGCTGAAGGTTTTGGAAGAAAAACAAATCGGCCGAATGGTGATGGCGTGGTTGGTCAGGTTGATGCTGGGCGCGACCTCGTAGAACTTCATGGCTTCCACGCCTGCAGCCTCGTTTTCACCGCCCTCAATCACCTTGTTCTGAATGCCGTTGTACACCTCGTTGTAGGCGATGACTTGTGGAGCCATGCCGATGGCGCTGAAGGTCCGCGTCCAAATGGGGGCACCTTGCACCCGAACTTTGAGGTTCTTAAGTTCGGCCAGGTTACGAGCCGCCTTGTTCGCGAAAATGTTGCGTATGCCACCGCCTGCATAACCTATCAGCATGACTTCGCCTTTTTGCGCCACTTCGTCGGCAATGGGCTTGAGCAGATCGGCGTCAAGCACTTTGTTCCAATGCGCCAAGTCTCGGAATAGGAAGGGCGCATCAATAAAAGGCGCCGCTTTGGAAAAGGTGGACATGTGAGCCGGCGAGACGATGGCGTAATCGACCGCCTTGCCCTGGTTCATGTATGCAAAATAGTCTTTTTCAAGGCCCAGTTCGCTGTTTCTGTGCAGCACAAAGTTGACTGGCTTGCCGTAATACTTTTTCACCAATTCTTCAAACCGCAGCAAGGAGCGATTGAAGGCGTGGTCATCGGCAAATTGCACGGCACCGTGCAATGTGATGGTGCCTTGGGCCCTGGCCAACGAGCTAAAGCCCAGCGCCGCCGCGCCGGCTGCGAGTAAGTTGACAGAACGACGGGTAACGCCAGTGGAAGTAAAACGGTGCATGTTGGTCTCCAGGTTTGAACGACAAAAGACAACCGAAACTGTTTGGTGTGATGATATGACTTTGGGATCGGAGCAAAGGATTGCACAGCCGCTGGCGCTTGTCAATTCACGTATTCGCTGGGGGCGGGAGTATGACTTTGACTGTTTTGAACGGGCTAAAGTGAAATTTAAATGCTATTAAGAATATAGCATTAAATCCATATTATTCGAGAGCTTGAGCACGATTAGGATCGAATTTCGACGTTCAATGACATTTTGAAGAAATAAATTAACCTGCAGGTTAATTTATTTGAAACATCAGGCGCCTAGCCCTTTGCCAGAAAAAAGCTCGGCCAAGGTCTTGCGCAGCCAGATGTTGCCAGCGTCCAGGTTAAAGCGCTCATGCCAATGCTGTTTGACCTTGTAGCCGGGCAGTGGCAGGGGCGGCTCCAGCACCTTCACGCGTTCCTGTTCTGCCAGCGCGCGGCCAAGCTGTCGGGGCACAATGACCAAAAACTCGGTTTGGGCCACGATGCGTGCGACTCCCAAGTAGCTCGGCACGCGCAGCACGATACGACGGGCAACTTTTTGGGTGGCCAACACCTTGTCCACAATGGAGTGCCCTGTAGCTGACGCGATCACCTGAACGTGGCCTTCTGCTGAAAATGCCTTGCGAGTGAGTTGGGTGCCAATGCGCGGGTGGTCACTGGCAGCGAGGCAAACAAAGTCTTGGGCAAACAAGGCTTGCTGGTAGAAGCCCGCCTCAAGATTGGGCATGAAACCCACGGCTAAATCAATATCGCCAGATTCCAATCTGCGGCGACTGTCAGGGGTGATTTTTTCAGCCTCGACCACCAAGCCTGGCGCTTCGGTTTGTAGGTGGTTAATCAGCCGGGGCAGCAACACGATTTCGCTGATGTCGGTCATACAGATTCGAAATTCGCGGGTGGAATCTTGCGGCAAGAAGGCCTCCGGGGCTCCGCGCGCCGTCTCTAGCCGAACCAATGCCTCCAGCAAATCGGGGTAAATGGACTGTGCACGGGCTGTGGGTGCCATGCCAGACGAAGTACGGCAAAACAGCGGGTCATCGAAATGGCGACGCAGCTTGTTCAAGGCAATGCTGGCGCTGGCTTGCTCAATACCGAGCGCTTGCGCGGCGCGAGACACGCTTTGAGTTTTGTAGATTTCAACGAAAACGTTGAGCCAGTCCAGGTCAAGTTTTGCCATCAGTCAAGTGTATCGCTCTATATTAAAACGATATACCCAATATTCGATAGTTGGCTTTGACGAAATAGTCTCAGCCTGCGACAGTCAAGGTTCTTTCAACACAAGAGACAAAAAATGCAATTCCACCTCAACGGATTTCGACCCGGTGACCCGGGCCTTGTGGACGCGGTGCCATTGGCTACGGCAACGGTCTTTGGTGGTGTTGGAGAGGGTGCGTTGCCAGCCGAAGCCGACGTTTTGATCGTGGGTTGTGGGCCTGCAGGCCTTACTTTGGCTGCGCAGTTGGCGGCGTTTCCGGGAATTCGCACCGTGATCGTGGAACAAAAGCCCGGTCCGCTGCAATTGGGGCAAGCCGATGGCGTGGCCTGCCGAACGATGGAGATGTTCGAGGCCTTTGGCTTCGCAGAGCGTGTGTTGAAGGAGTCGTATTGGGTCAACGAAACCACTTTTTGGAAACCTGACGACGCAGACAGCCGCCGTATTGTTCGAAGTGGGCGCGTGCAAGACGTGGAAGAAGGTCTGTCCCACATGCCTCACGTCATCTTGAATCAAGCGCGCGTGCATGACTTTTATCTGGAAATCATGCAACGGTCGCCCTCGCGCTTGGTGCCGCATTACAACCGCCGTCTGCTGGGGCTGGAGCGCCAGCCTGATGGTGTTTCGCAGCATCCGGTCACCGTTCGGTTCGAACGACAAGACGCAGGGCACTCCGCAGAGGTTGAGACGATCCGCGCCCGTTACGTGGTGGGTTGCGACGGCGCCCGAAGCGCTGTGCGCCAGTCCATCGGTCTTTCACTCAAAGGCGACTCTGCCAACCACGCTTGGGGCGTGATGGATGTGTTGCTGGTCACGGACTTTCCAGACATCCGTTTCAAGTCGCTGATTCAGTCCGCAGCAGAAGGCAGCATTTTGATCATCCCGCGCGAGGGTGGTTACCTGGTTCGCATTTATGTAGAGCTGGACAAGCTCAACCCGAATGAGCGCGTGTCGAGTCGCAACATCACGATTGAGCAGTTGATTGCCGCTGCAAAGCGAATCTTTCACCCCTATGCGCTGGACGTGAAAGAGGTGGCCTGGTGGTCAGTTTATGAAATTGGCCAACGCTTGTGTGACCGCTTCGATGACCTGCAGACTGACGAAGTCGGCACCCGATTGCCGCACGTCTTTATCGCGGGCGACGCCTGCCACACCCACAGCCCCAAAGCCGGGCAGGGCATGAATGTCTCGATGCAAGACGCCTTCAACCTGGGCTGGAAGCTTGCCGCCGTGTTGCAAGGACGCAGCCCGGCCAGCCTGCTGCACACCTACTCGGCAGAGCGCCAGGCGGTCGCCAAAGACCTGATCGACTTTGACCGAGAATGGGCGGCAATGCTCAGCGGCGTGGGTTCGGACGCGACAGATCCTGCCGCTGTACAACGCTATTTCGTCCAGCATGGCCGCTACACGGCAGGCACTGCCACACAGTACAAACCAGCGCTGCTGACAGGCGAATCCCAGTACCAACAGCTAGCTCAGGGGCTGCAGATTGGATCACGATTTCATTCGGCACCGGTGCTGCGAATCGGTGACGGCAAGCTGTTGCAGCTGGGCGAGACGCTCGCAGCAGATGGCCGTTGGCGTTTGATTGCTTTTGCGGGGCAAAGTGATCAGGGCGAGGCAACTTCGCCGGTTGGCAGGCTGTGCAAGTTCCTCGCTGATTCGCCCGAATCTCCAATTAAGCGCTTCACCCCGTCAGTTGCAGACGTTGATGCAGTCATTGATGTGCGCGCGGTTTTTCAGCACAGCCACCACACGCTGGCCATTACCGCTATGCCCGACCTGCTGTTTCCGCTCAAGGGTCGTTATGGCTTGCATGACTATGAAAAAGCCTTTTGCGCCGTGTCCGACGCAGCTCAAAATATTTACAGCCTGCGTCGCATCGACCGCCTGCAGGGCTGCCTGGTGGTGGTGCGACCCGACCAATACATCGCGCACATCCTGCCGCTGGAGGCCACCAACGCGCTGTCCGCCTTTTTTGGCGGCTTCATGCAGGACGCTTGAACCCAATCACCACCTTTGCTCTTAACCCTATTCATCTTTGAAAGACAGCTTTGAAATCACCTCAGTTAACCTCTCTCGCGCTGGCCACTTTGGCCACCCTGTGCCTGGCGGCCACGGCCCAACCGCTCAGTTTTCCGACTAAACCTGTGACCATCGTTACAGCCTTCCCAGCAGGCAGCGGCCCTGACGCGGTGCTGCGACAGGTGTCCGAAAAACTATCCAAGCTTTGGGGCCAGCCTGTCTTGATCAACAACAAACCCGGTGGCGGCGGCTTCATTGCCATCGAAGCCTCGCAACGCGCCGCTGCAGACGGTTACACCCTGGTGCAGTTTGACAGCGAACACCTGGCAGCTTTGCCACTCTTGTACAAAGCCAAGGGCTATGTCACCTTGAATAACTTCGATCCGGTGGCACCGCTTTTTCGCACCCCGTTCTTGGTCGCGGTCCCTACAGATTCCAAGTGGCAAAACATGAAAGACTTGATAGGTGCCGCCAAAGCCGCGCCCAACACGGTCAATTTCGGCTCTTGGGGGATTGGCAGCCCAGGCCATTTGGGTGGCGAGCAATTGGAGTTGCTCAGCGGAATTGAGATGACCCATGTGGCCTACCGTGAAATGTCGCAGTTGTTCACTTCGGTGGGCTCTGGTGAGTTGCAGTGGAGTTTTGGAAGTCTTCCTTCCAGTCAAGGTATCTTTAAGGCGGGCAAATTGCGTTACATCGCCGTGGCGGCAGCCAAGCGCGTGCCGCAAATGCCCAATGTGCCCACCATGGCAGAGGCCGGTGGCCCGGCCGGCTTCGAGGTCAATTCCTTTGTGTCGCTGCTCGCTCCCAAAGGACTCGCTGGTGACATCAAAGCCAAAATTCACGCGGATGTGCTCAAAGTGCTGGCTGACCCAGACGTCAAAGCCAAGTTCGACACCTTCGCCTTTGAGCCCCTCGCCTGGTCGCCCGATCAAATTCGCGAGAACGCGCAAGCCAAAGGCAAAATCTATGAAGAGTTGGTCAAACGCAAGAAGATCAGTCTGGATTGAGGCGGAACCCGCTGCGCGTTAGTTTGCGAGGCGCACCCGCTGGCCCATTGGAAACGAGGCGCTGGGTAAGCGTAAAAGTACCGTTTGCGGATTAACAGCTGTTCAGGGTGTATCTGTCAAAAGGTGAGGGCAAAATATTTGCTATCTATTAAATAGCAAACAATATATATTATTCGGGAGATAGAGGCCTATTTGAGTCATATTTTTTCGAATTGCGCGAGTTTTTAAAAAAAAGAACCTGCAGGTTCTTTTTTCTCAAAAAACTCTCCAAAACCACAAATTGCCGCAAAAGCTTTTTGATCGGCAGGGTGGCGCGCAGGGCTGCAATCCCTTGCGCCATTTTCAAACCCTCAGACTACCTCGCGCCAGCCGCCTCCAGCATCTTCACCATCTCGCTGTATCCGAGCGCCTTTGCCAATTGCACGGGAGTGTTGCCTTGCCTGTCGGTGAGTGTCAGACTGGCCCCCGCGTTGATCAGCGCTTTCAGTGTGGCTTGATGTCGTGCGCCACCGTTGCCCAGCACGATCAATTCAATGACCGCCGTCCAATGCAAGTTGTTCACCAAATCCAACGTGGCTCCCGCTGCAATCAGCTGGCGCACCACGCCGTCGTGGCCCAAATGGGCAGCAGCAATCAAGGCGCTGCCGTCGTATCGGCTGGTGATTTGTTTGGCGCTGGCACCCAGTTGCAGCAGAAGTTTGAGCGTGACCTCATCGTCTGCGACTGATGCGATGGTGACCGCGTCGTAGCGATCTGCCTCCAGCACATTCAGGTCGGCACCCGCCTTGGCCAGCGCCCGAATGGCCTGCGTTTGTTTTGCAAAAGTGGCCACATGCAGTGGTGTGCGCCCTTGGCGATCCCGCGCGTTCAATTCGGCTTTGGCACTGCCCGCCAGCTCAATTTGAGCCACGTCGCCGCGGTACGCCGCCGCGTGCAGACCTTGGTAGGCAGACACCTCCTGCGGACCCGGAGCGATTTGTGCTGTGGAAGGCAAAGGCTGCACAACAGCCAGTGCGCACCCAATTGCGAGTGTGATGCGGCTGACTGCCCGATTACATAGGACGTGTGACATGAGAGTGCTCCCTCGCTTTTTTGTGCGGCGTGGGCGGCGTTCAGTCTACCGTCGCGCCAGATGCAATCACCAGCGGCCGCCAAGCCTCGGCGTCTGTTCGCACAAAGCGCTGCATATCATCAAGCACCAAGCTGCCAGGCAGGGACGACGCAGCACGGTAGCGCTCTTGCAGCGCGGGCAGTGCCATCACTTCGCGCACGGCACTGGCAAGTTTTTCAAGGATCGGGCGCGGCGTGCCAGCCGGTGCCGCAAGGCCGGCCCAGCCTTCCACGACGTTGCCTGCGAACCCTTGTTCCTCGAAGGTGAGCACGTCGGGTAACACGGCGCTGCGCACGGCGCTAGTGAGTCCCAACCCTTTCAGCGCTCCGGATTTAAGGTGCGGAACTGCAGCGGCCAGGCCATCCATCACCATCGACACCGTACCGCCAATGGCATCGGCCACGGCAGGCGCGCCGCCTCGGTAAGGAATATGCGTCAGCTCGATGCCCGCCGCTTTGGCAAACCGCAGCATCACCAAGTGGGGAATGGACCCAATGCCGGAAGTCGCGTAGCTCAAGCCGGGGCTGCGCTTGGCAACGATGAACAACTCTGCCAGGCTGGAGAAGGGCGCGGCCTTATTGGCCATCAATGCATAGGGGGTGCGCAAAATGTCGGCAATGTGGGCGAAGCTTTTGTCCGGGTCCCAGTCGATACGCCCTCGGTACAGTGTGGAGCCCACCGAGAACGCGCTGATGACTGACACCAGCAGCGTGTAGCCATCTGGCGCAGCTTTGGCGACCTGGCCTGTGCCCAATGTCGATCCTGCGCCAGCGCGGTTATCAACCACCACAGCCTGCCCGATGCGTCCGCGCAGTTCGTCCGCAATTTGCCGCGTGATGCCATCGGTCGAGCCACCCGGCGCGAAGGGAACAATAAGTTTGATCGGCCGATCAGCAGGCCAAGCGCTTTGCGCGTGCAGCGAAGGCGCTGCTACCCAGGCGGCAGTGCTGGCAAGCGCCAGGCGGCGGGAGACGGTTTTTGACCTTGTCATGCGATGTCCTTCAATCAGCCTTGATTCCCGCATTCTGAATCGTTTTAGCCCAAAAATCGGTATCTTTTTTGACCAAGGCGTCCAGCGCCGCGGGCGGCATGTAGCGCAGTTCGATGCCAGCGCCATCGGCACGGGTTTTGGTCTCGGGAAGTTCCAGTGCGGCCTTGATTTGCCCGCTTAAACGGTTCACGATGTCTGCAGGAGTGCCTGCGGGTGCAAAGATTCCGACCCAAGCCTCTAAAACGAAGCCCTTTAAGCCAGCTTCAGACGTGGTAGGCACAGTGGGCAGACCCGGGTGGCGGGTGTCTGCGGCCACGGCCAGACCTTTGAGCTTGCCGACCTGAATTTGGCCCATGACCGACGGCGGCGTGGTGATGAACACCTGCACCTGGCCTGACAGCACGTCCTGCAGGGCAGGGCCTGAGCCCCGGTAAGGGATGTGCACCATGCTGGTTTTGGTCTGCAACTTGAACATCTCGGTGCCAATGTGCGAGAGCGAGCCGTTGCCCTGGCTGGCGTAGCTAAGCCGTCCCGGGTTGGCTTTGACGTAGCTGATAAATTCGGTCAGGTTGTTGGCTGGCACCGACGGGTGCACCGCAATCACATTGGTCGCCACGGTAATCAGCGCAACCGGCGTGAAGTCTTTTTGCGCCCACGGTAGTTTGGGCGTGAGGTTGGGGTTGCCGACATGGTAGGCCGAGTACGAATTCAGCAAGGTGTAGCCATCGGGGGTGGCACGGGCAACGGCTTGGTAGGCCACGTTGCCACTGCCGCCACCCCGGTTGTCCACCACGATCGACTGGTTGGTCACTTTGGCCAGTGAATCCGACAAAATGCGGGCCGACGCATCCACAAATCCACCCGGCGGGTTAGGCACCACCAGCGTGACGGGCTTGGCCGGGTAGCCCTGCGCCGCCGCCTGCCCATAGACTCCCAGGGCGCACACCAGGACGGTGGCAGCGACCAGCAGATTTTGGCAATTTGAGAGCTTGGCTTGCATGGCTTTGACCTTGACTTTCCTTGGATTGAGAAGGCTATTGTGCAAGCTTATTCAGCCTTCATTCACCCAACAAGAACTTCCGCAGCGGTTTCAGCGACTCCACCGGGTTTTCCTCGTGCGGCAAATGGCCCACGCCTGGGAATGACACCAGCTTGCTGTTGGACAGGGCTTTAAGGTAGTCGGCCGAGTTGGCAAACGGAATCATGCCGTCCTGCTGGCCCCACATCAGCAGGGTCGGCGCTTTGATTGTTTGCAGCCAAGGCACAGGGTCAGTCAACACGGTTTGCGTCATGCGGGCCAGCAGGGCGTTGCGCGAGCCGGGGGCCAGCATCAGGTCGTGGTAGCGGGTGGCAAGTGCATCGGTTATGACCGCAGGGTTGGCGTAGGCAGGCACCAAGCTCATGCGCAGCAAGGCCTTGGGCAAAATATAACGCATTAACGCCAGGCCAGCAGGCACTTCGGGCTTTTTGTCGTATTCAAAACCTGGGCTGGCAAAGCCATCGGGCGACACCAGCACCAGCTGGTTCACCCGCTCAGGGTGGTGAGCGGCGAAAGTCCAGGCGATGCGCCCGCCGATGGAATTGCCCACCATGCTGGCTTTGTCAAGTTTGAGTTGGTCCATCAGCGCCAGCAAAATTTGCAGGCTGCGGCTGTCGGAATAGTCGGCGGCAGGGTCGGCTGCGCTCAAGCCGCTGCCTGGCAGGTCAATGCGGATCACCCGAAATTCAGACTTCAAGCCGTCAGCCCAGGGCTCCCAGGTGTGCAAACTGGCCCCAAAACCATGTAAGAAGAGGACCGCTGGCGCGTTTCGTGGACCGTCGTCTCGCACGTGCAGCAAAACACCTGAGGCCTCGATCAAGTCGGTCGGCGCGCGAAGGTAAAGCCCTTCCAGCGCTTTGCGGTCTTTGTCAGGCGTCCAGAGCCAAAACATCAAAATCGCGAAGGCCAACAGGACAGCAGTCCAAATCATTGCAGAGGGTTTCATGGGGAGGGTTTGCGATTCAGCGTGGACAAACCCGCATGCTGGGTGCTGCGCCTTTCAACATGGAGCGCAAAAGCGGCCCGTTTTATTCAGGCAAGCGTCTGGTTTTAAGCCGGATTTGCCTTGTGATCCACGCGCTTGTCCTCGGTGTTGGTGTCAAAGTCACTGGCCTCGTGGCGTTCATGTAATTGGCTGGATGGCTCGCCCATCACGCGGTTCACCATGCGCCCCCGAATGACAGCAGGGCGTTTGGCAATTTCGTCAGTCCAGCGCTGCACGTTTTTGTAGTCTTGCACCTGCAAAAACTCGCCGGCTCCGTACATGAGCCCTTTGGCCATGGCACCGTACCAAGGCCAAACGGCGATGTCGGCAATGGTGTAGTCGGCGCCGCCCAAATACTGGCTTTCGGCCAGGCGGCGGTCTAGCACGTCCATTTGGCGTTTGACTTCCATGGCAAAGCGGTCAATGGCATATTCAATTTTGGTCGGCGCGTAGGCATAAAAATGGCCAAACCCACCACCCAGGTAGGGCGCACTGCCCATTTGCCAAAACAACCACGATAAGCATTCGGCCCGTTTGGCGGGGTCGGTGGGCAAAAAGGCGTTGAACTTCTCGGCCAGGTGCAGCAGGATGGCGCCCGACTCAAAAATCCGAACCGGCACCGGGCCACTGTGGTCCATGAGCGCTGGAATTTTGGAATTTGGGTTGACTTCAACAAAGCCCGAGCCAAACTGGTCGCCGGTGTTGATGCGGATCAGCCAAGCGTCGTATTCCGCGCCACTGTGGCCCAGGGCCAGCAGTTCTTCGAGCATGACCGTCACTTTGACGCCGTTGGGCGTGGCCAATGAATACAGTTGCATCGGGTGGCGGCCCACGGGCAGCACCTTGTCTTGCGT
>JANNCN010000136.1:0-11441 GCA_031386665.1 Rhodoferax sp.
AATTCTCAAGCACCGTCAGGCCCGCCACGATGCGCCGCTCTTCAGGCACGTAGGCCAGTCCGCGGTGAAAGCGAGCGTGCGGGGGAGTGCCCAGCAGTTCTTGACCATCAAACATCACTTGCCCCGTGGACTTGGCCAACAAACCCATGATGGTACGCAAGGTTGTGGTTTTGCCTGCGCCATTTCGTCCCATCAGGGTCACAATTTCGCCACGCTTGACTTCAAAGCTCAGGCCCTGAATCACGTGGCTCTGGTCGTACCAGGCGTTGATCTGATCGACTTTCAGCATGGCGAACCCTTAACTTTGTCCCAGATAAACACGCCTGACTTCCGCGTTGCTGCGAATATCAGCGGGGGAGCCATCAGCCAGCAGCTCACCCTGGTGCAACACGACCAAGCGCTTGCACAAGCCCATCACCATTTTCATCTTGTGCTCCACCAGAATCACCGTGCGCTCTTGCGACAATTGCAAAATCAGCTCCATCATCACGCGGGTTTCTTGCGGCGACATCCCCGCCGTGGGTTCGTCCATCAGTAAAAGTTTGGGCTCGCAAGCCAGCGCCATCGCTACTTCCAAGGAGCGTTGTTGGCCGTGCGCGAGGTCACCTGCCAATTTGTTGCGGCTTTCCTGAAGCCCCACGCGGCACAGCAACTGGTCGGCGGCTTCAGCCAATTCAGCGTAACTTTGCCTGGCACGAAGAATCTGAAACTTGGACACCCGCATCTGCAAAGCCACCCGCACGTTTTCATGCGCCTCAAGCTGCTTGAACACATTGGTGATTTGGAAACTCTTGGCAATGCCGATACGGGCATAGTCATGAGACGCCAATGAGGTGATATCGCACCCTTCAAACAGCACCTGACCCCGGCTTGCTGGAATGCCACCACTGATGACATTGAAAAAAGTGCTCTTGCCCGCGCCATTGGGCCCGATGATTGCCGTCAGCTCACCTGCGTGAAATGCCACGCTGACATTTTGCAAGGCCTGAAACTTGCCAAATTGGCGCGAGACCGCTTTGGTTTCAAGAATGGGAGGCGTCATGGCGTGACCTTTTGCGCCGTAAGCTTAGAGCCTACAACTGGCTCTGACTTTGAACTGATCTCTGGCTTGGCTTTTGCATCTGAGTTTAAATCGAGCGCGACCTCAGGCAACCCCTGCCGCGCCTTCCATCGATCCAACTGGTGCAGCAGTGTGCCCCAAATCCCCATTGGGAAAAAAAGCACAAACACCATGAAAATAATGCCGACTGCGCCCATCCAATAGCGGGTCAGGTTGGTCACCACGTCTTCAAGGTACAAAAACACAGCCGCCCCGATAAACGGCCCAAAAAAGGTACCCATACCGCCCAACAGGCACATCATCACGGCTTGCCCAGACTGCAAATAATGCAGCGAATCAATCGGCACAATGGACAAATGCAGGGCGCGCAACGCCCCCGCAAGACCGCAAATACCAGCCGACAAAACAAACACCAGCAGCTTGGCCCGGGCCACGTTATATCCGCAAGCGGCAGCGCGTTTTTCGTTCTCTCGAATGGCCTCAATCACGGCACCAAAAGGCGAGCTCAAAACTCTGGACACGAACCACAAGGCCAAAGCAACGAACACCAATATCACGTAATACTTGTTGAGCGGATTCAAAAAATCAATGCTCAACCCTGGCAAATCAATGCGTTCCACCTTCACGCCGCGCAGCCCGTTTTCGCCCCCTGTCCATCGCTCTGCTTTGTAAAACGCGTAGTAAACAATTTGAGCCAGTGCCAGTGTCACCATAGAGAAATAGATGCCACGCGTGCGAATGGCCAAGTAGCCGATCACCAAACCAGCGAAGCACGACGCGCTAACACCCACACCAATCGCCGCCCACCAGGGCCACTCTGCGTGCACCACTGCAATGCCAGCCAAATAGCCGCCTACCCCTAAAAAGGCTGCGTGCCCAAACGACAGCATGCCGGTATAACCAAACAATAAATTGAATCCCACGGCATACAGACCAAAGATCAAAATATTGACGGAAAGAGCGTCGTAAGGCATCAAGAAAGGGAACACCAGCAAGAACAGCACAGCGGTTGCCACACGGTGCCGCCGCGCCCGATCGATCCAAAGAATGAGGGTGTCTTTCATCGTGATCGTCGCTTTATTCAGTTCATCAACCCAGCTTTGCCGAAAAACCCTTGCGGCCGGACCAATAACACCACCGCCATCAACACGAAGATTGACAATTCGGCGTATTCGGGTGCCACCAACGACGTCATCGCGAACACAATGCCGACAAGCAAACCAGCCACCACGGCGCCTGGCAATGAGCCCATGCCACCAACCACAGTGACCACAAACGATTCAGCCAATATGGGAATACCCATTTCAGGGTTGACCGCCCGGGTGGGCGCTGCGAGCAGCCCCGAAAGCCCAGCAATTGCCGTGCCAATGCCAAACACCATCCACCACACCTTGGCGATGTCGATCCCCAGCACCTTGACAATTTCTGAGTCGCGCGAGCCCGCGCGAATGATCAAGCCGTAGCGGGTCTTCTCAATGAAGAGCCAAAGCGCCAGGACAATCAGCGCGGTGGCACCAATCAAAAACAGACGGTACAAAGGAAAGTGTCCAAACCCTAAAAAGACCGATCCTTTCAGCTCAGCGGGTGTCGAAGTGGGCAGGCCCTCGATACCGAACAAGAGACGCATCGCATCAACCAGGACATAAGACAATCCAAAGGTTAAAAGCAGCGGGTAATCAATGCCCCGGCCATACAAGGGGCGCACCAAAAAGCGTTCGCACAAAAGCCCTAGCGCACCCGTTGCCAAGGGAACCAACAGAAGGCTGAACCAGAAACTCCCGGTCAGAGTCAAGCTGTAGACGCCAAAGAAAGCGCCCACCATGAAAAACGCCCCATGGGCGAAATTCACCACCGTCAGCATACCGAAGATCAAAGACAGGCCAATTGCCAAAAGCGCGTAAACCGCACCCAGCGCAATGCCAGTCATCAGTTGCAGGGCAAAGAGTTGGGGCGTGATGTCAAGCATGGCGGGTTAAATCTTGCAGCGCGATTCACGTGCTGATTTTGTGACCCATTTCGTCACAGGTGCGCAGGTTCTTCTCATCAGGCGCCTCAACAGAGAGCACATTGAAGACGTCGTATTTGTCCTTCATGTTTTTGGACTTGGACTCCACAATCACCACCGACTGAATCGACTGGTGGTCGCACTTGCGGTAAAACTGCTCGCCCTTGTACCAGTTGTAGCGCAACTGCCGCAGCGCAATACTGACTTTGATCGACTCGGTGGACTTGGCCTCGCGGACTGCTTGCAGCACGCTTCGCACACCCGCGTAGCCCAAAGCGCCGTAATCGGACGGCACGGACCCACCGTAGGCTTTGCGGAATTTGTCATTGAAGGTTTTGGCGGCAGGGATTTTGTCCTCCATGCCCCAGTAATACGATGTCCCACCCAAAATGCCTTCAAATGCATCGGCCCCACCCGCTTGGCGCGAGGTGTACAACAGCACTGGAGCAATAATTTTGGTGTTGGCTTTCAGGCCAAAGTCCGTCGCCTGTTTGGCGGAATTCACCAAGTCACGGCCAAAGTTGCACAGCACCAGGATATCGGGCTTCAGGGATTGAATACGTGGCAAAAAGGCTGAGTAATCAGCAACCCCCAGTGGATGCCGAATGTCGGCCAGCGTCTGTGCGCCCAGTGCCTGGCCCGCCCTCTGAAAGCCACGCACCATTTCATGGCCATAGGCGTAGTCTGCGGTCAGGTAGACGATTTTTTTTCCGAATTTAGGGAAGGCGTAGCGTGCCACAGCACCGGCGGTCAAATGCGGGTTAAGGGCTTCATGAAAGGTGTAAAGGCTCCAGTCTTTGGCCTCGTTGATCGTGTCCGACTGACTGATTGAATTGAAGATAATTTTGCGGTCACGGCACACTGCATTGATCGACAACTGGGTCGCAGCCGATAGCGAGCCCACCACAAAATCGACTTTGTCCTTTTCGATCAACTCCAGGGTGCGCGTGGCGGCTTCTCCGGGATTGAGTTTGTCGTCACGTACCAGCAACTCGGCCTTGCGACCATTGAAGCCTCCGCTTTCATTGAACTCTTTGATCGCAATTTCAGCAGCGCGAACCTGGTCTTGCGCTTCGGCTGAAAAAGCGCCGGTCAACGGCACGGGAAAGCCAATTTTGATGGGCGTTCCTGACGCGCTTTGCGCCTGGGCGACGTTGAACAGCGCAGGCGCAAGTGCCGCTGCACCGCCCGCGACGATCAGGGAGCGGCGGTTCGGATGGGTCACAACTTTCGAAGGGTTCATGGTGGTCTTTCAGGGTTGAAAAGGTCTGGGTTGTCTGCAAAACTGGGGTGAGATGTGGGGCGACGTTTGATGTGCCGGGATCAAGCAAATTCGGGGGACAGGTCAATCGCAGTCTGCGTCATCACTTCAAAAGCATTTCGACTATTGAAGGCCTGCAATGAAGAGCCCGCCTGTAAGCCCGCACCCAATTCGCGTGCGCGCGCCACCACGGACCGCCCAGCAGGCAAGCGCTGGCTTTCAAAGGCCAGCAAGCTCGCCGGGGTGGCGCCGAGTTTAGCAATCCAGTCGGTGAGGGCACTGGCATCTTGCGCTGCCTTTGTCACGCCCATGCCCACATGGGGGCGAGCAACAAAGGCGGCATCGCCCATCAAGGCGACTCGGCCAAAGGCCAATTTTTCACTGGCACAGTCATAAATCGCTTGCAAAAAAGGGCGCTCTGTTTTTTCAACAATTTCAGCAAACTGAGGGGCCAGAACCGCTCGCGCGACAGATTTGACGTCTGCCACATGCAGTCGCGGTACTTTGTGCGGCGGCAGGCCATTGGCATGGTAGGCACCTTCTTCATCGATCAGTAACGCCTTGAGTGCTGCACCCTCTGCGACAGGACGGTACCAAACATAGTTGTAGCGGCGCGAACCCACGTTCAGGGAGTTTCCAGCCCCGGCCACGGGGTAGCCAATGAGCTGTTCACCAAGAGGCAGGCCAAAGCCAAATTTTTCAAAAACCGTGTCCAAGGTGTTTTGGGACAAAACCGCTTCATCGCAAACGCCGCGCCACGCGACGTAACCCGCGTAGCTCACTGCCACTGCAGGGGCGAGTTGGGCGCGCACACTGGAGCGAATTCCGTCGGCGGCCAGCACCATGTCAGATTCAAAGTGGCGTCCATCTTCACAAACCACCGTGACTTGCAGCGCTGCTTGGCTCAGCTTTTTGACCTCGATGCCTTGGAGATAACGCTCTTTTGGGAAGGCCGCCAGCAGCAAACTGTAAAGTCGACTCCATGAGGTGAGAACTTCCGAGATCTCCGTCGCCTCTTCGACCTGCCCCCCCGTCCCCAGAACCACGCGCTCGCGAACGGTCACGCCAAGGGCGGCGCCAGGATCGACACCACATCGTGCAAGCGCTGCGAACAAAGGCCGGTGCGCGACGATACCCGCGCCGCGTCCATCCAACGAGCCCTTTGTTTTTTCAAGCACCCTCACGTCATGGCCCGCCCGAAGCAACATGTTGGCAGCCATCAAACCGCCCAGCGATCCTCCGATCACCAGAATGCTGGACATCAGGCGGCGGTGCTCGCAGTTGCAATTGCAAGTTCAGTGGCTTCATGCGCTGGGTAATTCAGCTCAATGACCACGCCGCTTGGGTCTTCCAGAAACAACTGGTGCAGGCCAATCGACGGTACCGTGCGTTGCCGGCAAGCCAGATTGAGCGCTTTCAGGTGCGCCACCATGGCTGAAAGCCCGGTTGCCATCAAGGCAATGTGATCGACCGCCCCCGAACCGTGAAGCTTGGTGTCGTCGATGTGGCCCAGGTAGTCGCTCAGCCCGCTCGGGTTGTCTTTGTCGATGCCAATGATGTGAACCATGGCATTGGCGACGGATGCATGGTCGCCGTTGTACATCCAGATCCCAGGAAACGGAAAATCCGGGCGCGGCCCGACAGTCAGTCCAAGCACGGCTTCATAAAACACGCGAGAGGCGCTCATGTCAACCGTGCGAATGGAAAAGTGATTCAGTGATAGGGCCATGGTGTCACCTGATTGAATTTTTCGAACGGCGCGAGTGCCAGGTTTTTTTGGGTCGTTTCGCCTTGAAACTCTGACAGGGCCAGCAGGTAGCCACGAACCCGATCATGGATTGAAACTTCATTCCAAAGCGACTCGCCAGTGTCGGGGGCGCTTTCACTGTCGATTTCCTGCCCGTGTCCGTATATCCAGCGCCGCATGCCCATGTAAAAAATGCTGCCGTGCAAGCCCATGAGCAATTCAAGCTCCCGTTTGGAAGACTTCCGATTGCTGGTTTGCCCACAGAACTGATGGCTCACGCGCACCAGGCGCGGAAACAGCTTTTCCCCCAGCAAGGCAAAGTAGCGATCCGTGATGTAGCGGTCACTCAGGCCCGAAGACACAAACACGCGCACCCAATCCCGCTCCAAAATCACTTTGGCATATTCGCTGTAAAACCGGGTCAGTTTGGTTTCTGCATCCAACAACTCGTCGTCCAGCAGAGTTTCCCATTCAGGTCGCCACCGGGCGGCAAAAAGGTCAGTGTAGACACGTTCTATCAACGCCTGCTTGGTCGGGAAATAGTGGTACATCAGGGTATGGGTGATACCGAGGCTTTTTGCCAAATCACGCAACTGCCCCTGCAAGCCATGGTCTGAAAAAAACCGCACCGCGCCCTGCACGATCAACCGCTCACGCTCCTGCGGGGCCAAGCGCCGCCTTGGCGCGCAGGCCGGGGCGGCGAGAGGCTTGGCAGGGTTTTTCCGGATGGAAGTCGTTAAGGGCATGACGGATAGTAGACTCTAATTTAACGCTTGGTCAATAAGGCAAAGCTCAGGATTTACCCGCAGTCGCAGCGGCCAAACCGGAGCACTCAAAGGCAGACGCATGGAACTCAAAGGCAGTGTGACGATCTCCGCACCACCAGAAGCTGTGTGGCATGGGTTGAACGACCCAGAGACCCTGCGCCGCTGCATTCCTGGGTGTGAAGAGGTGCGCCAAATATCTCCGACTGAAATGCATGCCCGGGTTGCCTTGCGCATGGGGCCGGTTAGGGCAACTTTTGTGGGCAAGGTCTTGCTGACGGATGTGCGCCTTTTTGAGGCTTGCACGCTGAATTTTGAAGGTTCTGGCGGAGGCGCTGGTTTCGCCAAAGGCCGCTCCAGCATCTTGCTGACACCGCTTTCCGATGGCACGCAGTTGGACTACAGCACCCAGGCTTCGGTGGCGGGCAAATTGGGGCAAATTGGCGGGCGTTTGATGGACGCCTCTGCACGTCAATTGGCAGATCGATTTTTTGCAGCGTTCAAGGCCGAACTGGGTGCCGTGGGCGGCGACACGTTAAGCCCCCAAGAGACGCAGCCCGTGGGTACAACAACCGCAATCGCACCCTCAGCAGCATCCGCCGCCTCGGTGTTGCCTACGTCGCGAGATACCCAAGCGCCTTTGCGCCAGCCACCACCCAACCACCTGCAAAGCGAAACCTCCCGCCTGCTTTGGTTCGTGGCAGGGGCAGCATCGACAGCGCTGGGCGTGTGGATGGGCTCGCACTGGCTGCGTTGACCCCCTCAAAATCAGGTTAACTACCCATGAAAGCACCCGCTTTTTCTTACGCACGGCCCAAGCAGCTTGCCGAGGTGCTTGCACTGCTGGCACAGTATGGCGACGAAGCCCGTTTGCTGGCAGGCGGCCAAACCCTGCTGGCCACTTTGAACATGCGTTTGTCCGAGCCTAGCCTGTTGATAGACCTGCAAAGCGTCGCGGCACTGAAGGGTATTCGGCTCGAAGGCACTACGTTGCGCATTGCGGCCATGGTGACGCACAGTGAGATCGAAGCGTCGGCGCTGGTCTTGCAGCACACACCGCTTTTAAAAATGGCAGCACCCCATATCGCGCACCGGGCGATCCGAAATTTGGGTACCTTGGGGGGCTCTATTGCCTATGGCGATCCGGCTGCAGAGTGGCCCGCTTGCCTGCTGGCGCTCGATGGAGTGGTTGTCGTGCTGGGGGCGGCTGGCGAGAGGCGAATTGAAGCATCCAAGTTTTTCACCGGGCTTTACACCACGGCCTTGGCTGCGAATGAAATTGTTGTGGCTTGCGAATTTCCCATTGCCTCGTTGCACCAACAATTTCACTTCGAAGAATTGGCCCGCCGCCATGGTGACTACGCCGCTGTGGGCCTGGCAATGGCCACACGGTTCGAGGGCGGTTCCATGCACCAGACCCGTCTGGCTTGGCTCGGCGTGGGCAGTCACCCTGCGCGAACCCCTGGCGTTGAGCGGGTTCTTGACGGCCTGGCCCCCAGCCTCGAATGGATTGCCAGGGCGCAGCAAGCACTTCGCGCCGAGCTTCAGGTAGAACCTGACCTGACCCACAGCGCTGCGGCCAAGATGCATCTGGCATCGGTCATGCTCAAGCGCGCGCTGATGCCCTGGGTGGTCGTCCAGGGTTCGCAAACAGCGGTTTGACGGCGCACCATCCAATTGATCAAACACCATGACACATCTCCATGACTTTGCCGATGAGTCACTGAATGACACAGTGGCCATCACCCTTCAACTCAACGGCAGCCCGGTTCACCGTGTGGTGCAGCCGCGCACCCATTTGGTTGACTTCTTGCGCGAAGGCATGGGCCTGAAAGGCTCCCATCTGGGTTGTGAGCATGGTGTTTGCGGTGCTTGCAGCGTTCATGTGGATGGCCAGGTGGTGCGCGGCTGCTTGGTTTTGGCTGTGCAAACAGACGGCCACAGCGTCACCACCATTGAAGGCTTGAGCGACAACGGAGCCATTGCTGAGTTGCAGCACGCCTTCATACAGCGCAACGCCTTGCAATGCGGGTTTTGCACCTCGGGCATGCTGATGGCTGCGCATGAGCTGGTTGAAACCCGCCCCAACGCCAACCGCACCGAGGTGCGCGAGTGGATCAGCGGCAACTACTGCCGCTGCACGGGTTACCAAGCCATCGTGGACGCCATTTGCGACGTGCTGGCCCAGCGCTTGGCCAACCGCGCCAATACAGCCCCAGGAGTCGCCGCATGACCCCGCCGAGCAACCTCCAAGCCGCACCCCTGGCCGCGCCCGTGCCCGCACCTCTGCAGAGCGCCCGCTACATCGGCCAGCCAATCCCCCGCCCCAACCTGGAGCGACTGACCCAAGGCCGTGGCCAGTATGTTGATGATCTTGAATTGCCACGCATGGCCCATGTGGTGTTTTGGCGCTCGCCCGTGGCGCATGCGCGCATCACCCGCGTTGAGCGCGACTTTGCCCGCTTGATGCCCGGCGTTCTGGGCGTGTTTGACGGTGCCGATTTGGCCACCATTTGCAAGCCCTGGGTGGCCACGCTCACGCATCTGGCTGGCCTTCAATCAGCGCCGCAATACCCCATGGCGATGGAGCGCACCCGCTGGGCGGGCGAACCCGTGGTGGCCGTGGTGGCGCAGACCCGCGTGCAAGCCGAAGACGCCTTGCAGCACCTGCAAGTTGAGTGGGAGGCCTTGCCTGCGGCCTTGGACATGAACACCGCGCTGGACCCCGCAACACCGGTGATTCACCCCGAATTGGGCAGCAACCTGTGCTTCACCCGCACGCTGGACACGGGCGGCGTAGACGAAGCCTTTGCCAGCGCCGGCGTGATCGCAGAAGCCACTTTTGACTTTGGTCGCCACACCGGCGTGACCCTTGAATCCCGCTGCCAAATTGCCGACTACAACCCAGCATCCAAGCATCTAACGGTTTATCACTCGCAGCAGGCCCCGCACATGATGCAAGACCTGTACGCACGGCAATTCGACTTGCCTGAATCGTCAGTGCGGGTGATTTGCAAAGACGTGGGTGGATCTTTTGGCATCAAGGTGCATGCCTACCCTGATGATTTTGCGACGGTCGCCATGTCGATTTTGCTGCAACGGCCGGTAAAGTTCGTGGCCGACCGGTTGGAGTCATTTGTCAGCGACATTCACGCCCGCGAGCACCGCATTCAGGGCCGCATTGCCGCTACAAAAGATGGCGAAATTTTGGCTTTTGAAATTGATGACGTGACTGGCATTGGCCCGTTTTCAATGTTCCCACGCACCAGCGGCATCGAAGGCAACCAGGTCGTCAACCTGACCGGCGGCCCCTACAAACACAAAGCCTACCGCGCCAAGTTGAATGTGGTTTTTTTAAACAAAACACCCACCTGCCAGTACCGTGGCGTGGGCCACCCCATCGCCTGCGCAGTCACCGAAGGTTTGGTCGATTTGGCAGCCGCGCAATTGGGTTTAGACCCGCTTGAAATGCGCAAACGCAACGTCATGCCAGACGACGGCTACCCGGCCACGGGCGCCTCAGGCATCAAGCTCGAAGTGCTGTCGCACCAAGCCTGCCTGCGCAAAATCGAAGCCTTAATGGACTACCCCGCCCTGTTGGCTGAACAAAAGGCATTGCGTGCCCAAGGCATTTACCGGGGCATTGGCTTTGCCACCTTGATTGAACTGACCAACCCCGGCGCTGCGTTTTACGGCGTGGGCGGCGCGCGCATTTCAGCCCAAGACGGTGCCACCATGCGGCTAGAACCCGCCGGTGGCGTGGCCGTGATGGTGAGCGTGGGCGAACAGGGCCAGGGGACTGAGGCCATCTTTGCGCAAATTGCCGCAGACGCCATTGGTGTCGCTATGCGCCACGTGCGCGTGATCACGGGCGACACCGACACCGTGCCCTATGGTGGCGGCACCTGGGCATCGCGCGGCGCGGGTATCGGGGGTGAGGCAGTTTTGCAAGCCGGCCTGGCACTGCGCCACAACATTTTGAAGGTCGCAGAAGCCATTTTGAAGCGTGACGTGCAGACGCTGGCGCTGGTTGACGGCAAGGTGGTCGACGCGACCACTGCCGAGCCGCTGCTGGACCTGGCCGAACTGGGCCGCATCGCCTACTACCGCCCCGACACTTTGCCCGTAGGCTTCACCCCCGAGCTGATGCTGACCCGCCACTACGCGCAGCGCGACTACCCCTTCATTTTTACCAATGGCGTGCAGGCCTCGTATGTTGAAGTGGACACCGAAACCGGGTTAGTCAAACTGCTCAAACACTGGGCGGTTGAAGACTGCGGCCGCGTCATCAACCCCATGCTGGTCGATGAGCAAATTCGCGGTGCCATTGTGCAAGGCATTGGCGGCGCGCTGCTGGAAGAATGCCTGTACGACGACGCTGGCCTGATGAAAAACGGCAGCATGGCCGATTACCTGGTGCCCATGGCCGCCGAGATGCCCGACATCGTCGTCGCCCACATCGAAACCCCAACCCGCAGTTCAGTGCTAGGGGCCAAAGGCGCGGGCGAAGCTGGTACCGCAGGCGCGCCCGCCGCAGTGGTCAACGCGATCAACAACGCGCTGCGCCCCCTGAAAGCCCAAGTTTGGTCGCAACCCGTCACGCC
>JANNCN010000189.1:0-35803 GCA_031386665.1 Rhodoferax sp.
AACCCAGGACTTGGCCATGTCACCCATGCCCGCCTGATTGAATTTTTCCATCAAACCGCCCAAACCACCCTGCTTATTGTCATTGCCCAACATGCCTGCAACGATGGGCAGCAAAGCCGCCAGCCCGCCCAAACCACCCAATGCGCCCAGGCCACCTTGCCCGGCTTGCTGTTGTTTTTGGCCGCTCATCATGGCGCCTGCTGCGCCGATTACTGTGTCTAACAAACTCATCTGATTCTCCCAAAGGTTGATAAATTGAACTGGCGAATAGTATTAGATCAGCGAAAAATTACAAAGCCAAATGCAAAAATTCTGAAGGCTCGAAAGGCAAGAGTCGGGTAAATCGTCAAAAAATTGACAATTTCTCGTGTTTTAAAGGCGGCCAATTGACTTTTTGGCCGATTCAGTAGGATTTCAGAGAGGCAATGGAGACGTCAAGCTATCAGGCAACTTGAACCTGACATCCAGCATTTGGAGCAGGCCAAACAGGCCCAGCAGTTCACGCAGTTTGTCTGCCGCTGCACGGTTTTGACGGCCGTTGTACCGCGCAATGATCAGCTCGTTTTTCATGCTGTGCTCCCAACCCACCAGCTCGGTCACCGTGACTTGGTAGCCCCATGCTTCCAGGTAAAGGCAGCGCAAAACATTGGTGATTTGACTGCCCATCTCTCGCGTGTGCAAGGGATGCCGCCAAAGCTCCGCCAAGGTGCTTCGCTTGGCAAAAAGGGCCCGCCCGGCATTCAGGTGGCGCGCCATTTCAGCCTGACAACATGGCACCAGCACCATGAATTTCGCTTGCTTTAGCAAACCAAACGCGATGGCATCATCGGTGGCGGTGTCGCAGGCGTGCAAGGCGGTCACGATGTCGATTTGGGGTGGCAGCTCGTCTGTTGTGGTGGAGGCAGCCACGCTCAGGTTCAAAAACGACATGCGCTCAAAGCCCAATCTCGCGCTCAGTTCTTGCGACTTCTGCACCAGCTCGGCCCGGGTTTCAATGCCATAAATGTGCCCACCAGCTTTGGACTTGAAAAACAAGTCGTAAATGATGAATCCCAAGTACGATTTGCCCGCGCCGTGGTCTGCCAAAGTCGCCTTGTGCACGTCAACTGCCAATTCCAACAGCAGTTTCTCAATGAATTGGTACAGGTGATAAACCTGCTTGAGTTTGCGGCGCGAGTCTTGGTTGAGCTTGCCCTCGCGGGTCAAAATGTGCAGCTCTTTGAGGAGTTCAACGGATTGGCCCTCCCGAATTTCAGGAGCCAAAACCGCCGCTTGGGACGAGTTAGCAGACTTCCCGGCACCGCCCGCCTTGCCAGAACCTGCTTTGGGCAGCGCCCGGGATTTCAATTTGACAGTCATAGCGATCTTTTGAGGTGTGGCCCGACATCCAGCGCCGCCCAGCCGCCCTGCCCCAGTTCGGTCAGAGTTTGCTTATTTTTTTCAAAAATCAATTCGGCACTGTCAAAGGACTTCATGGCGACTTCAATGCTGTCTTCGCGCAGCAAGTGCAATATGGGGTAGGGCGAGCGATTGGTGAAGTGGGTGATGTCAGCCTCATCCGCCCCACCAAATTGGTAGCTTGGGTGAAAACTGGCAATTTGAATGTCGCCTTCCAAATCCAACGCCCGCAAGGCTTTGTCTGCCAAAGGCAAGAAGGCGTTGAAGTCCAGAAACTCCTGAAATGCCAGAGGCAAGATCAGCAAAGTAGTTTCCCGTTGGCGACTAGGCTGCTCCACCAAGCCAGTTAACTCGGTTTTCAATTGGGCCAGCACCTCGACGTTTGAGCTTGCAGCACTTACAACCCAGTGGATCTGTCGTTTTGAATGAACCGCCCTGGCAAAGGGGCACAGGTTGAGCCCGATCACGGCGCGTTCAAGCCAGTGCTGGGTGTCCGCCAGCACGGTGTCCGAATCTAACCCCTCGATAAAATTCATAGCAGCAACCGCGTGCCGGTCAGGCGTTCGTGCTCGCGCGCGGCAAATCGATCAGTCATGCCGGCAATGTAGTCTGCCACCACGCGAGCCAGGCCACGGGACGGGTCGCTCCCGTGGCGCGAGGCTTCAGCAATGGCGCTGAAACCTGCCTGCATTTGATCTGGCGCACTCATATAAGCGCTGAAAAGTGCCGCCACCACCTTTTTCGCTTGGCCTGTCATGTGCATCACCTGCGTATGACGGTAAAGGTTTTGCAGCAGAAACTTCTTCAACACCGTCGATTGGGCACGCATCGGTTCAGAAAATTGCACCAACGCAGGCAACTGCCGCACTTCATCGGCACTTTGGGGTTTTGCAACTTGCAAAGCATCCCCGGTCGCCGAAATCACGTCGTACACCTGAGCGCTGAGCATGCGGCGCAGGGTTTCATACAACAGCCTACGGGCTTGGCCACTGGCACCCAAGTGGGGGTGTTCTGCCAGCGCTTCCCGCCGAAAATTATCGAACAAGGCGACATCGTGCAATTGCTCCATTTGAATTAACCCTGAGCGAATGCCATCGTCAATGTCATGCGCGTTGTAGGCGATTTCATCGGCCAAATTGCACAATTGGGCTTCCAGGCTGGGCTGGGTGCGCTGCAAAAAACGCTGTGCTACGCTCGCGTTTGAAGCAGGCCGCGTCTCAGCGGCGTCGAGCTCTTTGGCTTTGGCCACCGAGCAGTGCTTCAAAATACCTTCGCGGGTTTCAAAACAAAGGTTCAGGCCATCAAACAAGGGGTAACGCTGCTCCAAATGGTCCACCACACGCAGGCTTTGCAGGTTGTGCTCAAACCCGCCATGGTCTTGCATGCAGTCATTCAAAGCGTCTTGCCCAGCGTGACCAAACGGCGTGTGGCCCAGGTCATGGGCTAAGGACACCGCTTCAACCAGGTCTTCATTCAAACCCAAGGTGCGGGCGATGGAGCGGCCCAGTTGCGCCACTTCCAGCGAATGGGTCAAACGGGTGCGAAACAGGTCACCTTCGTGGTTTAAAAAGACCTGGGTTTTGTAGACCAAACGCCGAAACGCGGTCGAATGCACGATGCGGTCCCGATCCCGTTGAAATTCACTTCGGGTTGGCGCTGGTGGTTCAACAAAACGCCTGCCATGGGTTTGGGCGGGGTCGCAAGCGAACGCAGCCAGGGCGGGCTGCAGGTGGGCAAATGTCACACGAAGCCCTGGAGGCAATGCAAAAGGCTCGTCACAGTCACGGCTAGTGGCAGCTTTGGGCGACTTTGAGCAGCTTTGAGCGCCTCAGGACGGCTTCAAAGGCGCTGGGGTGGTCAGGTCAAAGTGCGCGTCTGAAAATCCGGTTTCCCCAAAACTTGTTTCGGCAAATCCGGTGTCGTGTTCTGCGCCGTCTGCCAAAGGGCTCGCCAAGGTGGGGACTTCTTCACACGACAAGCTTTCCCGATGCAGTGCTTGGTCTTTGGCTCTGGCGGCTTCGATCAGGGCCAGCTCTTCGGGCGGCAAGGAAGATTCTTGAAACAGGGCCCACACGGACTCAGTATCACTTTCATGGGCTTCAGCCACGGGGATGGGCGCATGCCGGTCGTAAAGCCCATCGCTGGCATTCGAGCCCACGGCGGCCTTGTCGGGATAGGCTTTTTTCATCGCTGGATACCTACCGGGCGAAAGAGGTGTTGACCCTCTGCCGCGCAAGGCAAAGTCTCACGGTCAAACAGGTTAAGAAAAGGTTTGTAGCACCCACGATTGATTCTATCGCCAAGTGGATCACGGCTTGTTTGCAGCGGTAAAAACCAGCCTGGCTCAGATCGAGTAATGCTCGGATTCGCTGGCGATTTGAAGGCAAACGGCGCGGCACATGCTGACGGCGCGTTCGTTGGTGATGCGGTAAAAAATCTGCACCCCGTCACGGCGTTTGCCCAAAACACCTGCCTGGTACAAAGTGTTCAGGTGTTGCGACATGTTGGGCTGCGTGGTGGTGATTTCTTCCAGCAATTGGCTGACGTTTTTTTCGGCATTGCACAGGCTGCTGATGATTTTCAGGCGCATGGGTGCCGACATGACCCGAAAAAGCTCTGCCGCCTGGTCAAACACCTGGTCTGATTGCAAGGCTTCCTCTGTCGGAACTGATGGAACTGATGGCACTGAAACTGTTTTTTTCAATTGTCGTCCTCCTCTGTGGCTCGGCACCCCAGCGCGCCCGAAGGCGCTTGCCCATTGGGCCAATGGGTCATTTTGTATCTTTGCTGACCCGAAAATGTAGCTCAAATACAGCCGCAACAGGCTTTTTTGTGGTTTCAGCGCTTGCGTTGCCGAAGCGTGCGGCTGAGCAAAATGACGGGCAGCAGCCCCACCAGCACCAGCGCCAAGCTGGGCAGTGCCGCCTCGCCCAGGCGCTCGTCCCGAGCCAATTGGTAGGCCATGACGGCCAGGGTGTCGCTGTTGAAGGGTCGCAAAACCAGCGTGGCGGGAAGCTCTTTCATCACATCGACAAAAACCAGCAAGGCCGCTGCACCCGCCGACCGGTTGATGAGCGGCCAGTGCACGCGCAGGGCCAAGCCCCAGTCGCTCACGCCCAGCATGCGCGCGGAATCGTCAAAACTGGTGGGAACCCGCGCGTAGCCGCTTTGCACCGATTGCAGTGCCACCGCGCAAAATCGCACCAAGTAGGCCCAAACCAGGCCGAGCGACGTGGCGGTGACCAGCGACACCACCGCACTTTGCGGCCAAGCGGTCTGCAGCCAGCCCAGGGGCAGCAGCATGCCCACTACGACCACGGCCCCCGGTATGGCGTAACCCAAAGCCACCAGTTGAACCGCCGTGCTGTTGAACCAGTCTTTGCTGCGGCGTACACCAAAGGCCAGGGCCAAAGCCAGCAAAACCGCGAGGACTGCGGTAATGGCCCCCAGGCGCAGACTGTTCAGCGACCAAGTCAAAAACTGACCCCAAGCCAGATCCGAGCCTTGCGCCAACAGCGGCCTGAGCATGAACACCACGGGCAGCACAAAACCCAAAAGAATGGGCAGACTGCACACCGCCCAAGCCACAAACTGCTGGCGGCCTTGCAGCCGCGCGGGCTGCGATTCAATGCTTAAGCTGACGCCGCCCCGGCTGGCGGCAAAGCGCATGCGGGCTTGGGCGCGGTTTTCCAGCCTGAGCAACAGGGCCACGAACATGAGCAAGACCGTGGCCAATTGCGCAGCGGCGATGCGGTTGTCCATGGCCAGCCAGGCTTTGTAAATGCCTGCCGTGAAGGTTTGAATCCCAAAGTAACTTGAGACACCAAAATCGGCCAATGTCTCCATCAAAGCCAATGCGACACCTGCCGCAACCGCCGGGCGGGCCAGTGGCAACGCAACTTTGAGCAAACGCCTGCGCAAGGGTGCGCCCAGCAGTTTCGCGGCTTCCATCAAATGCGCGGCACGGTCATTCAGGGCGGTGCGGGCCAGCAAATAAACATAGGGGTACAGCACAAAAGTGAAGACCACCACGGCCCCGCCCAGGCTTCGAATTTCTGGAAAAACCCGGCCTTGCAAGCCAAAAGCCAGCCGCAGCCCTGATTGAAGCGGCCCGCTGAATTGCAAAAAGTCGGTGTAGGCATAAGCCACAACATAGGCGGGCATGGCCAAAGGCAGCAGCAAAGCCCATTCAAAAAAGCCCCGCCCTTTGAAGTCAAACAGGCTGACCGCCGCCGCAGTGGACAGCCCCACCACGGTGACGCCCACCGCGACCATCAGGCACAGCAGCAAGGTGGTCAGCAGGTAGTCTGGCAGAACGGTTCGCCGCATTTCGCTCACGATTTGGGCTGAGGCGGACATCGATTCGCCCAGCGGCAGCCACGACGCCACAATGCCCAGCAAAGGCAGCAGCAGCAAGGCGGTCAGAGTTGCCAAAAAGACGTGGTAAAGCCGACGAAGTCGCATGAAGGAGGGTGCAGGAAAACGAGCTGTAGCGCAGGGCGAGGTTGGAACAAAGCAACCCGACTCTGGAGGGTTTTGACACTTGACCCAATGTAAATGCGAATTGTAAGCATCTACAATTCGATTCATGTTTTTAGAGGTCTTGCAACTTCAGGTTCGTTACCCCAGCGGTGGCACAGGCGCTGGGCTCGCCGCTGTGGATGGCGTGTCGTTGGGCTTGCGCACAGGCGACATTGGCGTGCTGATTGGGCCATCGGGTTGCGGCAAAACCACCTTGTTGCGGGCGGTGGCCGGGCTGGAGCCGGTGGCCGCAGGCGAAATCAAAATGTCGGGCACGGTGATTGGCAGCGCCCAGGTCAATTTAGCCCCAGAAAAACGCCGCATTGGCATGGTTTTTCAAGATTACGCACTGTTTCCGCACCTGGACGTGCGCCACAACGTGGGCTTTGGCATTCATCACTGGCCCAAGCCTGAACGCCGCGCCAGGGTGGCCGAAGTGTTGGATTTGGTGGGCCTGACTGGCAGCGAAAAGCGCTACCCGCACGAGCTGTCAGGCGGGCAACAGCAGCGCGTGGCCCTGGCCCGCGCCATGGCTCCCAAACCGCAATTGCTGCTCTTGGATGAGCCTTTTTCGAACCTGGACGTCGATTTGCGCGAACGCCTGGCCCACGAACTGCGCAGCATCTTGAAAGCCGCTGGTGCCACGGCTCTGTTCGTGACCCACGACCAGCTCGAAGCCTTTGCCATTGGCGACACCATTGGCGTGATGTCCGAAGGCAAATTGCACCAGTGGGACGATGCTTATTCGCTGTACCACCGCCCTGCCACCCGCTTTGTGGCCGATTTCATTGGTCACGGCGTGTTTGCACCCGCGACCATTCGGCAAATTGACGGCCAAGTGAAAGTGCAAACGCCCCTGGGCGACCTGACCGATGTGCTGGAATGCCCCTTGCCCAGCGCCTACCCCAACGGCGAATGCGATGTGCTGCTGCGCGCTGACGACATCGTGCACGACGACCACGCCCGGGTGAAGGCCGAAATTATTCGCAAAGCCTTTCGCGGCTCCGAATTTTTGTACACCCTGCGCCTGCAAGACGGCCAACTGCTGATGGCGCATGTGCCCAGCCACCATGACCACAAATTGGGCGAATGGATCGGCATCAAAGCCGAAGTGGACCATGTGGTGACGTTTGAGCGAACAGGCGTCTGACGCGCCACCTTGAATGGCCTGTTTTGAGGCATTTTTGAGAAAAAAGAACCTGTAGGTTATTTTTTCTCAAAAATGCCTGAAAAACACCAAAATATAAGTCAAATAGGCCTCTAGCTCCCGAATATTGTTAATATTTTGCTATGTATATGATAGCACTTAGTAACATCTATTCGCCTTCGATCAACCACCTTACCCAATCAAAAACACCTCCAGATTGCCCCGTCCATGTGCCAGCCCACCGACTCATTGGGCAACGCGCCCGCGATCAAAAATTACGCTGAAAACGCGGCCCGGCTGGTACCCGGCTTGCACGATTTGCGAAAAATGACCGCCTTGCTGGTGACAGAGCGCGCGACCGCGTCGGCCAAAGTGCTGGTGGTGGGGGCTGGCGGCGGGTTGGAATTGAAGGAACTGGCGCAATCGCATCCGCAATGGCGTTTCGTCGGCGTCGATCCATTCAAACCCATGCTTGAATTGGCAGAAACCACGCTGGGGCCGCTGATGACGCAGGTCGAGCTTCACCTTGGCACCACCGAAACCGCGCCAGCTGGCCTTTTTGACGCGGCGACCTGCTTGTTGACAATGCATTTCCTGAACCACGACCAAAGACGCGCCACCTTGCACGAAATTCGCCGCCGCTTGGTGCCCGGTGCGCCCTTGATCGTGGCGCATTTCAGCTTTCCGCAAGCGCCAGAGGAGCGGCCGCTGTGGCTCTCCCGCTATGTCGCTTTCGCTGTAGCGTCAGGTTTTGACCCGGAGCAAGCGCAAAACGCAGCCACCGCAATTGGCTTGTCACTGCCGCTTTTAAGCCCCGAGCAAGACGAAGCGCTGCTGGCCGAAGCCGGGTTTACCGGAACGCGCCTGTTTTATGCGGGAATGACTTTTCGGGGTTGGGTGGCGTACGCGTGAATGAATCAGGCTGACGCGCGAAACCAGTAAAAAAGCCCCCGCGCAAACACGCAGGGGCTTTTTGAAACTTGGTGGTGATAGGTGGATTTGAACCACCGACATCAGCATTATGAATGCTGCGCTCTAACCAACTGAGCTATATCACCGAGGCACAAATTATAGCCACTCTGAAAGGGCGTTCAGGCCGAGTGGGCTGGAACGCCCTGGTTTGGCCCTGCGCCACAGGAAAATCAGCCAGCCGTCTTCTTGGCGTAGGCGCTGCACCAGGCTTTGGCGCTGACTTGCTTGGCGGGGTACAAAGGACAGCCGCCAGACGCGGCCCCCGCTTGAGCCTGGAACAAGGCGCAATTTGAGCAATTTTGATCGGCAGCGAATTTGGGGTATTTGCCTTTGTCTACGCGGCTGGCCTCGGCGACGTAGCCCAAAGCGGCGGCTGAAGGGTCTTTTTCATCGACCATCGCCCCGGCTGCAGCAGCCGCAGACGCTGGGCTGGTTGCGGCGGGCGGTGCCGCTGCGAGCGCAGGCTGTGCGGCAGCGGGTGGCGCAACCGCCACGGGGGCGGGAGCCGGTGGCGCTGGGGGCGCGACGGCAGCTGCGGGAGGCGGCGCTTTGTCGGAGCAAGCCGTCAACAGCATGGCACTGGCCACAGGCAGCGCCACGGGCACGATTGAAATAAACCGGCGTCTTGAAGTCATGGTGTTCTCACTTTAAAAGGTCAGGGATCAAAAGGTCAGGGATCAATACGATCCAATGTTAAGGCGGATGGGTCACTTTACGACCACACCAGTCATTGTCAACCTGCTTGCCCTGATCAGGAAGCGCCAAAACCCTTAAAAAACGTCGCGTGCGGCCCGAAACCCGTGCTTTATTGGTGACGAAATGCAGCTTTTCGCTTGGTCACAAACGCGTCCATGCCTTCTTTTTGATCGTCGGTGGCGAACAAGGCATGAAAAATTCGCCGCTCGAACATGATGCCGTCGCTCAAGCCGCTCTCAAACGCCCGGTTGACCGATTCTTTGGCCGCCATCACCGCAATTTGCGAATAGTCACAAATCATCAACGCTGCGCCCAAAGCCTCGTCTTGCAGCTTGTCCAGCGGCACCACGCGGCTGACCAAGCCTGAGCGTTCGGCCTCTACCGCGTCCATCATGCGGCCCGTCAAGGCCAAATCCATGGCTTTGGCTTTGCCCACGGCGCGTGGCAAGCGCTGCGTGCCGCCCGCGCCCGGAATGATGCCCAGCTTGATCTCGGGCTGGCCAAATTTGGCGTTGTCAGCGGCAATGATGAAGTCGCACATCATGGCCAGCTCACACCCGCCGCCCAATGCAAAACCGCTGACCGCCGCGATCACGGGTTTGCGAATGCTGCGAATGGTTTCCCAGTTGCGGGTGATGAAATCGCCTTTGTAAACGTCGGCAAAGCTGTATGAGCCCATGGCCCCAATGTCAGCCCCGGCGGCAAAGGCTTTTTCGCTGCCGGTCAAGATGATGCAGCCGATGGCCGGGTCGGCGTCATAACTTTTGAGCGCGGTGCCCAACTCGGTCATCAGTTGCTCGTTAAGGGCATTGAGCTGCTTGGGGCGGTTCAGCGTGATGACGGCTACACGACTGGCTTCAACGCGCACTTGGATCATCTCAAAAGTCGGCAATTCAGGATTCATTTAGGGCTCCAATCTTCAAAATTTGACCTTCACTATAACCAAGCCCGTACCGAACTGACGCCGAATTGATTTCACGCTGACTGCCCATTTCGCAGCGTTTATTAGACGTCAAATAATTAACCGACCGATTGGTCGGGAAAAGGCAAATCGGTGGTAAATTGCAGCTTGTTGCGAAACTAAAAGGCACGCCATGGCTCAATTGTCGTCAGACCCCACCACAGATTCCAGCGCTGTACCTACGGTTTTGTACTCAGACTTGGATGGCGTGGCGCTCATCACTTTCAACCGCCCGCAAGCACTCAACAGCTTCAACGAGGCAATGCACCACGATTTGTGGGCCGCTTTGGATCAAGCCGAGGCTAACCCCGCCATTCGCGCCCTGGTCATTACCGGCGCGGGTCGCGGCTTTTGCGCGGGGGCTGACTTGGCTGGCTTTGACGTTGCACCCGGTTTGGACCAAATTAAACGCGCCGACCCCGGCCCCGTCATCGACAAAAACTTCAACCCCACCGCCCGCCGATTGCAAAACTTGCGCATGCCCACCGTCGCGGCAGTCAATGGCGTGGCCGCAGGGGCTGGCGCGTCATTTGCATTGGGTTGCGACATCGCCATTGCCGCACCCACAGCCAGTTTTATTCAGGCATTCAGCAAAATTGGGCTGATACCCGATGCAGGCAGCACCTGGCTGCTGACCCAGCGAGTGGGCCTGCCGCGCGCACTGGCCATCGCCATGACGGGCGACAAAATTGGCGCCCAGCAAGCCAAGGAATGGGGCATGATTTGGGAAGTGGCCGACGATTGCGTCGCCGCCGCCATTGCCATGGCACAGCGGCTGGCCATCATGCCCACCAAAGCCCTGGTCGCGACCCGCCACATTTTGCGCGACAGCACCTCGCGCACTTTCAGCCAGCAACTCGACGTGGAACGCGACACCCAGTCTGCCATGGGAAAAACGCACGATTACATTGAAGGTGTCACAGCTTTTCTGGATAAGCGGGCACCGCATTTCACGGGGAATTAGGGGTGCATTTGTGCGTTTTGCCTTGGGGTTTGACTTGGGTTTGGGCACTGGTCCTGACAACCAGCGTTCACAGCGCCTTGGCGGCACCCAAAACGAGCCGACCCGTCACTTTGCCTGCCACGGTTTTGATTGGCACCGACTTTGGCAATGGCCGCTATGTGTTCGACGTGCCGCAGCGCCTGGCGGATTGCCCCAAAGACATCGAAGCCCGGGCTTACACCGCGTATGCCGAAGCCTTGCAAAAATGGCGGGCTGACAAACTGGCCTTGCCAGGCTCATCACTTCCCAAACCCGTCAATCTGTCGGCATTGACCGGCTTGAACCTGACTGCGCCCAAAGATTTGAAGGCATTGGCCGATGGAACTTGGGTTCCCATCAGCTTGACAGCCACAGCCACTGCCACGGCGTCCAAAGTCAAACCACTCAACCTGCTGCCGTATGTGGCGGCCAACGAAAGCTACACGCCCTGCTGGGTGCTGGGCACGGTTCATTGGAGTCAAGCTGAACTGGCGCCCACTGACATGACTTGGGCCATCGCCAGCCGTTCGCCAACGACCGTTCGGACATTGGAAGGCGTTGCCAAATCCGTGACCTGGGACAGCGTGACAACCCGCTTGCAAGCCGAATTTGCCCAACTGGTTACCCAAACGCCTGCATTGGCCAACCGGCTGCAAACCCTGTTCAGCGACAGCCAAGGCCGCGCGATGGACTGGAAACTGATCGCCGCCCAGCCACTGACCGCCAAGTACCAGGGCAAGCCCACCAACTTTTGGTCGGCCACGGTGCTGGTCGATTCCGGCCACACGCTCACTATGATCGTGAACGCCACCAGCCGCGAATTGTGCTGGTGGCACGCAGGCACCGAGGACGAAATGGAAGACAAAACCGTGCTGGCACTGGCAATTAGGCCGCGTGAAAAATCAGATTGGTGGCTGGTTAAAAATCAACTTTATGATGGCTCCACCTTGGGCCTGATCGAACCGGTGGCAACCCGCGGCGGTTGCCGCCTTAAAACCATCACCACAACCGGTTATTCCGGCTGACAAGCAGCCGAAACTTCAATTCAACACCATGACCGACACAGCAAACGAATTGGCCCAGCGCGTGGCCCGCACCCTTTTTGCGGCGGATCGCGCGTCACGCGAATTCATGCAGATGGAACTGATTGGCTGCGCACCGGGCCGTGCGTCCATGCGCATGACGGTGCGGGGTGAGCAGCTCAACGGCCACCAAATCTGCCACGGAGGTTTTATCTTCACCCTATCGGATTCGACCTTTGCCTTTGCCTGCAATAGTTACAACAAAAACACGGTGGCGTCAGCCGCCAGCATCGAATTTTTAAAGCCTGCCCACGAGGGCGATGTGCTGACCTGCGAGGCGCAAGAGCAAACCTTGCAAGGCCGCCACGGCGTTTACGACATGCGGGTGACCAACCAACGCGGCGAGGTTGTGGCGTTGTTTCGGGGCAAAAGCGCGCAAATTTCTGGCCAGTGCATCCCCGAGAGCGATTTATGAAAACTTTTGCACTCGAAACAATTGAAAAAGCCAGCGTTGACGAGCTGCGCGCCCTGCAACTGAAACGCCTGAAGTCCACGCTGCAACACGCCTACGCTAATTCAGCCGTTTACCGCGCCAAGTTTGACGCAGCAGGCGTTCATCCGGATGAATGCAAGACATTGGGCGACTTGGCTGGGTTTCCATTCACGACGAAGAAAGACCTCCGCGACAGCTACCCCTACGGCATGTTCGCCGTGCCGCGCGAGCAATGCGCCCGCATTCATGCGTCCAGCGGCACCACAGGCAAGCCAACCGTGGTGGGCTACACCGCCCGCGACATCGCCATGTGGGCGCAGGTGGTCGCGCGATCCATCCGCGCAGGGGGGGCGCGGCCTGGCGATTTGGTGCACATCTCGTATGGTTACGGCTTGTTCACAGGCGGGCTGGGCGCGCATTATGGGGCTGAAAAATTAGGCTTGACGGTGGTGCCCTTTGGCGGTGGCCAGACAGAGCGCCAGGTGCAGTTGATCTCCGACTTCAAGCCTGACATCATCATGGTCACCCCCAGTTACATGCTGGCGATTGCCGAAGAACTGGAACGCCAAGGTTTGCAAGCATCTGACACATCGCTGCGCATTGGCATTTTTGGAGCCGAGCCTTGGACCAATGACATGCGCGCCAGCATCGAGCAGCGCATGGGGCTGGACGCGGTGGATATTTATGGCCTGTCCGAGGTGATTGGCCCAGGCGTTGCCAGTGAATGCATTGAAAGCAAAGACGGCCCGACCATTTGGGAAGACCATTTTTACCCCGAAATCATCAACCCCGACACGGGCGAGCTGGTCGCCGATGGCGAGATGGGCGAATTGGTTTTTACGAGCCTGACCAAAGAGGCGCTGCCCATCATCCGCTACCGCACGCGCGACCTCACGCGTCTGCTACCTGGTACGTCGCGCACGATGCGCCGCATGGAAAAAATCACTGGCCGCAGCGACGACATGATGATTGTGCGCGGGGTGAACGTGTTCCCCACACAGATTGAAGAGCTGATTTTGAAGCGCGCTGAACTCAGCCCCCATTACCAATGTGTTTTACGCCGCACGGGCGTGATGGACGACCTGACTCTGCGCATTGAAACCCGCCACGGCTTGGCCAGCGACAGCCCAGAGGCCCAAGCCGCCGCCAAGCTGCTGCAGCATGAAATCAAAGCCTACATTGGCACCAGCGTTGACATCGAACTGCGCGCGCCAGGTGGCGTGGAACGCAGTGTGGGCAAGGCGAAACGGGTGGTGGACGAGCGGGGTTAGGCGATTGCGTTGAGCGATTCGGTTTAATTCCGGGTTAAGAGTCTGGGCGGCAGAAGCCGATTTCCCAAACTCCTAGGCCTCGATTAACAAAAACTTTATGCTTTTGCTTATATAGCTCTCATCAGAGAAACGCTGTCCGCGCATCACTTTCAACGCATGAAACCCAGATTGCGCGCTGCAACGTCAAAGTTCGCCAAGTTTGGAAATACCGTGAGCGCCTGACTGTCTGACAGACCGAACCAACGCCCGATTGAGGCGCCGAGTTGGTCTACAGACGTAGAGGGCAGCATGGCACCGTTGCGCACTTGATCTGGGCTGTCGAAGTCGTTACTGCCCGAATTTTTTCCAACCAAAGTGGGGAACTTGCCGAACAGGTCGCCGCCACGTACTGCACCCCCCATCACAAAGTGGTGGGCGCCCCAGCCGTGGTCGGTACCGTCACCGTTGGTGGTAAAGGTTCGGCCGAAATCGCTGGCGGTGAAGGTGGTCACGTTGTTGCGCGCGTTGATGGCACCCAGGGCGGTGTCGAAATAGTGCATTCCATGCGCGACCCTTGCCATCAGTTCGTTGTGCTGTTGATTCTGGTTGCTGTGGGTGTCAAAGCCCCCCAGACTCACGAAGAAAACTTGCCGCTTCACGCCAGTGCGTCCATCCATACCGGCCTTGATCAAGCGCGCCACGACTTGCATTTGCTGCGCCAACGGGCTGAACTCGGATGTGCCCTTCGACGGGCTGAGGTACCGCAACTTGGGGTCGTTGGTGGGGTTGTAGGTTGTGGCCAGCGTGCCGAAGGCGGGATCACTGGCGGGCAGCAGTGCGCCTCGCAAGGTAGCTTCAGCGTCAATCGACCGCCCGGATATCGCGGCCACATCGTCTTCGAGAACATGGGCACCCGAAGAGCTTCGGACAATGTTCGTCAACGCGGTGGCCACTGAAGTGGAGCCATAAACTTGGTTACCGCCATCCGCGCCCAACCGGAGGGCGCCCATGCCGCTAACCTGGTATTGGCGCACTTGCTGTCCGGACAACCATACGGCATTGCCCGCAGCAGAGATGGATGTAAAGACGGCTCCGGTGTTACTGCCAGCTAGTTGGTCAGCCATGCGTCCGCCCCAGCCTAGCGTAGCGCCTTCGGGCATCATGGTTTGCCACGTGACTTGTTGGTCGTTGTGCGAGAACAGCCGTGATGGCCGAGGATGAGACGGCTGGTTGTACTGCGCCTTGGTCGTTGGAACGATCAAGGGCCCGACATTGGCAATCACGGCCAGACGTTGCTCGGTGTTGAACAGCGACTGCAGGCTGGTCATGAGCGGGTGCAAAGCGTACGTGCGACCCTGCGGGTTCATGGGCGTGATGGGCAGCACACCACCCCATCGCGCCACGGAGCCAATGCTGGCACTGGGATTGGGCGGCGTACCCGGCGGCAGCAGGGCGATTGACGAGCGCATCGCAGAATAGGCGGCCCAGGTTGCGCTGTCAGTGGGCAGCACCATGTTGAAGGTATCGTTGCCGCCAAACATGAACAGGCAGACAACAGCGCGGTAGTCGCCTGCGCTCTGGGCTGCAGCGGAGCCAGCAGCCAGCAGATTCAATGCCAACGGCGCGCCAACACCGGCAGCCAGCGACAAGGCGCTGGCTTGGCGCATGAAGAGACGGCGCGATGTATGGTGATGGAGGGCTGGGGCGCCGGAAATGATTTTTTGGTGTGTCATGGTTTGTGCTACGGGTTACTTGATCACAACGAACTCGGGGGCGGCCACCGTGAGCAGGATGGCTGCGTTAACCCGCTGTCGCTTGGCTGTGTTGATGAGTGTTTGCGAGCTGCTACCGCCAGGCAAGACAATGCTGTTGACAGCACTGACAATTTCGGCGCGGCGCGCGGGGCCGAATGCACCATAGGCCAGGCGGGTTGTCACGCGATCCACCAACGCAGGCACGTCTGCAGCCAAAGCCAACTCCGCTGTGTAGTCGCCCTGCAGGTCACGCCGGCTCATGCCCACGCCAGCCGGCAATCCGACGCCGTTGCTGATGCTGTCACGCATGAAGTTCACGTAGCCCGCCACGCTGGTCTCGCTGATGATCTGCAACTCGGGCGCAACCAGATTACGCGCTGCACTCTTGGTTCCCGGTGCGATGTAGCCAGGCCGGTAGAAGTTGAATACGGACGGCGAACGAAGCGGCTCCTGCCCCAGTGCAATGGCGGGACTATTGGTGATGTCGATGTCGTAAGCGCCCGACACGCTGCGGTGGGGGAAGGCTCGCATAAACGCCGACAGGCGCAACACTGGCTCGCGGATCTTGCCCGAGGTGTCGCTCACCAAACGGGCCTCGGGGTGCAACAGTATCGCCTTGAGCACCGCTTTAAAGTCACCCCGTACGCCCGAACCGTTGTTGCTGAAGGCGTTCGCTACCGCCGTGACGTAGGTTGGACTGGGATTGCTGGTGGTGAAGCGTTGGATCAACTGGCGACCGATGAAAGGCGCGACATTGGGGTGCGCAGCCAGGCGATCCAATGCGCTACGCAAACTCTCGACCGCACTGGTTCCTGCGGGAATGGTTGTGCCGAGGAAGGTTTTGGCATCGACACTGTGGTAGTCGGGATAACTGACCATTGGCCTCAAATCACGGTCGGAATAGTCGCGGCCGTTGGATGTGCCACGCAGGAAGCAGCTCTTGTCGGTCACCGGGCAAGCCCAACTCCAGCCGGTGAATACCTTGGCAAGTTCAGATACGTCGGACGGGGTGTAAGTCTCACGCACCAGGGCGCCGCCACCCGTGCGCGGGCTGCCGTCCTGGTTGATCTCTATAAGGCCGATGGTGAATAGCTGCATCACCTCGCGCGCGTAGTTTTCGTCGGGCACACGGCCAGTCATGGGATCGGCCTTCTGATTGGCAATGTGCGTCAAGTAGATGCCCATCATGGGGTTCGTCGACACGGCCTGCAGCAGTTCGCGGTAGTTACCAAAGCTGTGTGTGTTCAACATGTCCATCCACGCGGCCACGGCACGATCGTAGTTGTCCACATCGCCGTCTTCGAGAGAGATCACGAAAATCTGCGATAGTGCATAGGCCATGCGCAGGCGCAGTTGATCCGGTCCCGTCAGCGCCCGCCTCCAGATAGTCGCCACAACCTCTTCGTCGTTGCCGTCCTTGAGCGTATTAAAAAGCCCCAGATGTGTTGCGTTGGCTGGCGTGGCGAATTGTTCGTTGATCCAGGCCGAATAACCCAGGGTCATCAGGCGAGCGATGTCGGCATCCGTCGGACCGAATGTGGCTTGTCCGAGGAAGCGCGCGGCGTCGTTGCGGGTAGCCGGCTTGTCTGTCGCCACAGGGGGAGGTGGTGGTGGTGGCGGCGGCGGCGGTGGTGGCGGTGACGTGCCGACAACCGTCAGCGTGAGCCTCGCTGTTGGGCCAACGGTACCCGAGCCACTCGATCCCGAATAGGGTTTGGCGTTTACAACATAGTTGCCGACCGCCGGAGTCCACGCTGCGTAGGCTGTGCCAGTGTTGCCCTTGTAGGCATAGGGCGGCGTATTCTCAGTTCGGGTGGTACTGCTGAAACTGTCGGTGAACACCACGCTTTTGACGCCGGTAGCATTGGCGCGAATGTTGATTCTCGGCGTAGTGGCTACGGACACCGTGCCGCCGTCGGTGTAAGTGGCAATGTCGACACCGGTGTCGGCGTTGACAACGGTGAATGAAACGATCGATTGGGCAGCGGCCCAACCAGGAACGCCGCAAGCTGCTGCCAAGAGCGCCAATTGGCCAAACACTGCCCGCAGGCGCGTCAAATTGACTTTGATCGGGAGATTTATTTTCATCGCGAGACCTTGTAGATAAGTAGTGACACAAGCGACATCGGCTGATCTCGATACACGAACCAAAATGATCGAGATGAGCCGCTAGCGCTGGCGGCATTGTTCGCGACGGACGTGCCTTCTCAGTCCGACAATTGCAACGGCTTGTAATGCTGTGATGTGGCGTACCCCTGAATCCGATGGATAGCCAATATCGGTCGTAGAACCTCCGACCCAACGGCGCAGACTAGCCACCGCCGACGGGCTATGACGATGTACAAAGATTTACGAATGGGCCAATGTTTGCTGCTGGCTGGGCTGCCAGAAAACAATCTAAGAGTCTGGGCGGCAGAAGGTCGTCGGCTGCAATTGGTGGAGAAAAGTCCCATTTCGCACCCATTTTTCTGGCTGTAGCGGCGCTACAGTCCTCAAAAGTGGGCGCAAACTGGCCTCTTGTCCCACCAATTTCGCTTCGACGCCTTCTGCCGCCCAGACTCCTAGCGACCTGATTTCGGAATCGCGTACGTGCCCACCGCATGGGCGACCGCCTGCGGGCTGCCTTCCGAGTAAAGCGACACTTCGCCCACAGCCAGCGTTTTGCCGACCTTGATCAGTTTGCACACGCCAATAATGCTTCGGTCTGCTGACGGTTTTCGCAAAAAATTGACGTTCAGGCTTGTGGTGACGGTCAGCGGAACAATGCCAATTTCACCCAAAATGGCGACGTAAAGCGCCACATCCGCCACCGCCATCAGCACCGGCCCAGAGACCGTTCCACCGGGCCGCAGGTCAGCAAAATCCACCGCGTAACTGACAGTGGCGCAGGCATTGCCTACCTCCACCACTTCGCATTTGTTTTGGGGGAAGGATGCTTTTAAAAATTCGGAGATTTCTGATTTTGTGGTCACATTGGCTTTCTCAAATCTCAACGGCATTCAGAACTCGAACGCTGCATCAATATCGCGCGAACTATGTAGCACGCGAATGACATCGATCCCGTCAGGAAGAGGCAGGAAGAAAACGGCGTATCGGCCCAACGGGAGGCTTCGCAGGTCAGATACCAACTCATTGCGATCACGTCCCATCATCGGTTGCGTCGCCCACAATGAAAGCTTGTCGTCAAGTCGATCCACCCAGCGATCAGCGTCTACCATGCTGTCTTCGGCAATGTAATCCCATATTTCCAAAATATCTGCCAACGCAAGGGGCCGCCGAGTGACCTTGGCCACTTAGGCGACAGTCGCCGTCGCAGCCCGGCGCGTGCGCGCTTTCGCCTTCACATCGGCAGCTTTCCAATCTTGACTTTCGCCGCTGTCGAGACCTTGGCGTATCTCGCGCCTGAGCTCATCGAGTTTCGCTTGCCTGAGTTGATCCTGCTCGCCCATAAGGCGAAGCGCCTCACGCACGACCTCGCTGGCTGACGAGTACAAACCAGAGCTGACCTTTGAACGCACCAAATCTTCAAGTTGCGGAGTTAAATTCACATTCATGCCCATGGCTGGACCTTTCGTTTTGACGGCTTCAACTCTATCAGAAATTGTCAAAGATTGACATTTTTCAGAAATCCTAAATTCTCAATGACGGGCTGCAGGCGCACCCTGCGGCACCATATTGCACGAAGACCTGTCTTCAAAAGCGCCGCCTGGCAGACCCCAAGCGTGGGCGTAGACCAGGCTTCCATCTGCGTTGATCTGGATCGTGATTTCTTCTCGAAAAGCGGCAGATTCACTGCGCAGACCACTGGCAAAAACGACTTTCAATTCGCCTGAAGGGCCGACCTGGTTTAGCACTTCACCGTGCGGCAAGATCACGGGGATTTCGGACATCACGGGCCACAGGCAAAGCTTGCCGTTCAGGCCGGTGCCGAGCAGGCTTGATTCGGTGTGCACCACCGTGCCGTTGTGCAGCGTGGCGGTGTAGCTGAGCAAAGCCGCCCGATTAGCTTCTAGCATTTGGACTGTCAGCTTGCCTGTGAAGGCTTCGTTTTCTTCATTGATGCCGTTGCCACGGAAGATTTTGGGGCTAGAGGCGAAAACGGGGAGGAGTGGCATGGCTGATGGGTTGGGGTGTGGATTAGCGATTTTGTTGAAGGGCGCGGGTGATGGTCCGTCGAAATTGGGGTCAGAGCACAATTTTTCTTGGCCTTTGGCCAACCCTTCGGGTGCCGCTACGCTGGCAGAAAAATTGTGCTCTGACCCCAAATTCGACTCGCGCGCTTTATCGCTTAACCATTCAACCAATCCGTGATCCGCTTGTCGCGGGCTACCAGCCGCCAGGTGGTGACGTTGCGGGGCAAGGTGAGCGGCAAGGTCAGCAGGCGCTTGTCGCGCGCTACGATGGCAGCGACTTTCGGGGCGGCACCGGCGTACAGCACCAGATCGTCGAGTTTGCCAATGCGCCAACGGCTAGCTGGCTGAGCTTGAACTTTGCCTCTGTCTTTAACCGCAGGCAATTCGATCCCAAGCCATTCGTCACCTGCCGCAAAACCTGCAGCCTCGGCGGCACCGCCGCGCAGCACAGTTTTGATCTGGATGCTGCCGCCTTCGACCACCCGCAGGCCCAGCGCTTGGGCGGTTTGCGCGGGCTCGGCCAGCACACCCACGCCTGCGCTCATCAGCAGCGATTCCAGCGGCAACTCGGCTGTGCCATGCACCCAAGCTGCAAGTTCTGCGGCCCAACTTCGGTCTGTCAGATCGCGCAACACGGCGGCCAAATCGGCCTCTTGCATGGGGCCAGCCTTGCAACGCAGCCACAGGGCGCGCATGACCGCGTCCAACGTGGTTTTACCCTGCAAACGAAGGCTCAAATCCAGGCACAGCGCCACCAACGCGCCTTTGGTGTAGTAGCTCACCGTGGCATTGGGCGTGTTCTCGTCTTGCCGGTAGTATTTAACCCAGGCGTCAAAACTGGCCTGTGCAGCCGACTGTATTTTTCGCCCTGGGGTTTGCAGTACCTGGTTAATAGTTTTGGTCAGCAGTTTGAGGTAAACACCATCGTCAATCAGCCCGGCGCGGCGCAGCAACAGGTCGTCGTAGTAGCTGGTGAAGCCCTCAAAAAACCACAGCAACTGGGTGTAGTTTTCAGCTGAATAGTCATAGCTTGCAAATTCAAAGGGGCGCAGGCGCTTGACATTCCAGGTGTGAAAATACTCGTGGCTGATCAAACCCAAAAGCGTGGTGTAGCCGTCTGACTGCTTGGCAGGCACACCAATGACTGGCGCTGTGAGTGCTGTCTTATTTTTGGCACCCCCTGATGGCAGCAACGCCAAACGAGGCAAGTCTTTGCGATTGCAAATGAGCGCGGTTGAATTGCGGTGCTCCAGCCCGCCATAGCCGTCGTCTACCACGTTGAGCATGAACAGATAGCTTGAAAAAGGCAGAGCCTTGCCCGAAGACACTGAAACTCTGGCCGAGTTTTTGGCCGATGCCTTGTCACCGTGCCAAAACTTGATTTCAGTCGCGCAAATTTTTTGCGCGTCGGCCAAAAGCCGGGTGCCGTCAAACGAAGGCGGCGCACCGGCCACCACAAAGCGGTGGGCGACGCCGCAGGCGACGAAGCTACCACTCCAAAAGTCGCCCATTTCAACCGGGCAGTCAGCCAGTTCATCGTAATTTGCCGCGCGGTAACCGCCAAACCCTGCTTTGTTGACTTTGACCGGTGCCAGCCCCGTGGCCACCCGCCATGGGGCGACGGCAGGGGCTGAGGTGGGCGCAGGTGCGATGTCCAGCAGGTGCGGCGATTCGGTTTGGCCCTCCACCCGCAAGCACAGCGACGTGGCGTTGAAAAACCCGCGTGAAGCGTCCAGCCAAGCCGTGCGAACTGAGTTGTCCAGCGCATAAACCTCGTAATTGACCACCAGCGGCAGGGCTGGGTCGCAGGCAACCTGCCAACTGCATTTGTCAATTTGGGCGACCTGAAGATCGCGCTGGGTGCGCGGCGTTTTGCCTGCTTGGTACGCTGTCAGGCGTTGCAGGTTTTTGGAGAATTCCCGCACCAGGTAGCTGCCCGGAATCCACACAGGCAGGCTAAGCCCTTGCAGTGCCTGCGGCTCGCGAACCGTCAAGGTGACACGATAAAGGTGCGCTTGCAGATTAGCGATGGCGACTGTGAAGTGAATCTCGCTACCCGCTGTCGGAGGTTTGATCTTTGGCATTGCATTGAAGAATAGCAGAAGCACAATAGTCGGCAGAGTGTGCAATTTTCACGCTTGACCGTTGCAATTGCGCACACTGCAAGTCGACAGAGACACCGTTGCCGCGTATTGGCTGCTAACCTGCACTGCTCCCTAAATATTCATTGCGCACCATGCACAAACTACTGACTTTGACCGCCCGCTTTGCCATCGCCACGCTGGCGTTGTCCTGGCTGCCGGCCAGCGCTGCCGACAACATCGTCATTGGTCGCACCTTGGCGTTGAGCGGCGGGCTCAAGCTCTATGGCGAGGCCAAGCGCGACGGCGGTGACGCCTACCTTGCCAAGGTCAATGCAGCGGGCGGCGTGGGTGGGCGCGGCATTGAAGTCATCACTTTGGATGATGCCTACTTGCCTGCAAACCTCGTGACCAACCTGAAAAAAATGGCGACTGAGAACCAACCCGTTGCCTTTTTAGGAATTTTTGGGGTGCCCACAGTCGCTGCTGCACTGCCGGTTTTGGCCGAGTTGAAGATTCCTGGCGTGGGCCTGACCAGCGGCACCGATGCCGTTCGTACGCCATTCAACCGCTATGCGTTCCCTGTGCGCGCCAGCTACGCGGACGAAGCCCGCAAACTGGTCAGCCACGCCAAAACCATCGGCATCACCAAAATCAACGTGATTTACCTGGACAACCCGTTCGGCGAAGGGCTGAACACCTCATTGTCCAACGCCTTCAAGGACAATGGTTTGACGGCCAAAGTATTCAAGGTCGATGTGGCCGGTAAAACAGTCGCCGCCGTGGCGGCACAAGCTGTGGCGGACCAACCGCAAGCGATTTTTCTGGCCTCATTGGCGGCGGTTGGTGCCCCTCTTTTCTCTGAATTGAAAAAAGCAGGTTTTCGCGGCAGCATTTACGGCTTTTCGCCGCTTGACGCGACTGTGATGACCAAGGTGCTGGGTGCTGAAGCCAAGGGTCTGGGCATCTCGCAAGTGTTCCCCATACCCAACGGGCTGCGCCTAAGAGTGGTGTCTGAGTACGTCAGAGACGTGAAAGACCTGGGGCGCGGTTCGCCCAGCTTCTACGGTTTAGAAGGCTACATTGAAGCCCGCGTGCTGGTCGAAGGCCTCAAGCGCGCCGGGTCAAACCCGAGTCCAGCGTCCTTGCTCAAAGGCCTGGAAAGCATGCGTGAGTTTGACGTGGGCGGCTACTTTGTCAGCTACTCGCCTGAGGCGCACAAGGGCAGCAGCTTTGTTGAAATCACGGTGGTTAACGCGGCAGGCGAGGTCACCCGGTAAATCGAGGCAAACCGCAGCGCAGTGCCTGCGGCCGCATTCGGCCTTAGTTCTTCAGCTCGGCCAGGTGCTTCTCCACCTGCGCAGGGCCAATCGCACCGGGCACGCGCGAACCATCCGTGAAAATCAAGGTCGGGGTGCCGGTAATTTTGTATTTTTTGCCAATTTCCAGGTTCCGTGCAATGGCGCTGGAATCGCAAGTCGACGCGGCAGAACCGGCAGCCACGTCGCGCACCATCCAGTCCATCCAGGCTTTGGTTTTGTCTTTGGCACACCAAATGTTGCGTGATTTTTCGACCGAATCGGCGCTCAAAATCGGGTACAAAAACAGGCTGATGGTGACGTTGTCGACCTTTTGCAAATCGCGTTCAAAGCGCTTGCAATAGCCGCAGTTGGGGTCTTCAAACACGGCAATTTTGCGTTTGCCGTTGCCGCGCACGATGGTGAATGCGTCTTTCAGCGGCAGTGAGTCAAACGCCACCGAAGTGAGTTTGTCAATGCGCTCTTCGGTCAGGTTGCGCCGCTGTTTGGTGTCAATCAGGTTGCCCTGTATCAAAAAGTTGCCCTGCGTGTCGGTGTAAAAAATTTCACTGCCGTTGACCCGAATTTCTAGCAAACCCGGCAAAGGGCTTTTGGAGATTTCATCAATTTTGCCCAACATGGGCAGGCGCTCGGTCAAGAGCTTGCGAAGGTCGGGCTCGTCGGCTTGGGCGCTGGCACCCAGACCGACCAGGGCCAAGGCGACGATGGCGGTGAATTGAGTGAGGCGTTTGAAAGGAGGCATTTGCGGGGTCACAGTCAGTGCTTGGATAAAACTTGGAAAGAGCTCGGATTGAGCTTGGAAAGAGCTCGGATAGTGCCCGGACTGAGTTTGAATCAAAAATTAAATTGCTATTTTATTAATAGCAAACTATTTATAGTATTCGAGAGCTAGAGGCCTTTTTTATTCAAAAAATCGCGTTTTCAAACTATTTTCAATAAAAAAGAATCTGCAGGTTCTTTTTTCTTAAAAACTGCCTTTTTTCACAGTCCCATCGCCTGACGCGCCACCCAGCTTTTCAGGGGGCCGCTGCGTTCAAACCCATTCATGCCCACGTTGCGCAAGGTCTGCCACAGATTGCCGTTTTGGGCAAACAAGCGCTGCAAACCGTCTGTGGTGGCCCCCAGTTTGGACGCCTCCAGCTTACGCGAACGCTCGTAACGGCGCAGTAAACGCTCATCGCCCACACTGCGCCAGTAATCGCGCGTCGCCAGCAGCTGCGCCAGCTCGGCCACATCGGCCAGCCCCAAATTCAGGCCCTGGCCACTCAAAGGGTGCACGGTGTGGGCCGCATCGCCCGCCAGCGCCCAGGCCTGGACGCCCTTTTCGTCACGTTTTTGACCCACCCAGCGTTGGGTTTGCGCCAGTTGCAAGGGCCACATGGCCCGCTCGCTGGTCAACACCATGTGGCCAAACTCGCCGTGGGTGGCTGCTTGCACGGCTTTGGCGAACTCCTCGGGGCTCAAAGCCATCAATTCTTCCGCGCGCAACTGTTCTATTGACCAAACGATGGCGATGGAGTTCCCGCCCTGGCGGATTAAATCGGGGGAATCTGGTGAATAGGACGAATCTGGCGAATCTGACGAATACGCTGAATCTGAGTCGTCTGATTGATCGGATGCATGGGATGGACGGACTGAATCGCGTGCAGCGTCAACCGACGGGGCCAAGCCCATGGGCAAAATGCCCAAAATCGCATCTTTCGCAAACCACTGCCGCGCCGTTTGCAGGTGCGAATACTCGCAATCCATGCGAGCAGCAATGGCGTGCTGCGAGTAGGCTGCCACGTCAAATTCAACCCCCAGTTCGTCGCGCGATCGGCTGGCTTTGCCTTCGCAAATAACTGTCAGCTTGGCGCTGTGGGCTTCTGTGCTTTGTTCAATTTGCGCCTGAAACTGGCAGGCTTGGGCCAACTGGGCTTCTAAAACGCCGACATCGACAATCCAGGCCAAAGCATCGGCATTGCTGTGGGCGGCGTCAAAATCGACCTGGCCACCGTCGTCGCCTTGAACCCGCATTTTCAAAACGGGTGTGGCGTGCTCTGGCGCGGGCCAACAGCGCACTGACTCGAGCAAAGCCTTAGAGCGCTGATTCAGGGCGTAAGCCCGAACATCGGGCGCGCCGTGCGCGGGGGCCGCGACCACCAGGTTCACTTTCAATCGCTCTTTGGCCAACAGCAACGCCAAAGTGCGCCCAGTGATACCACCGCCGCGAATGCATACGTCAAAAGTAGGTGCCATGCGGGGGATTGTAGAAGCCAGTGCAAAATTGCGGGTTTGGGCGTGCCGTCACCCCATTGACAAAATACCAGCCGCCCTGCCCGCTTTGCCTGAATTCGCGAGTTTTTGCACGTTTTCGCCAGATTTCCCAATGACTTGAAGATTCTCAATCGATTTTCATCCCGGTTTTGCCTCATTTTTGCCAACGTTTCGCCCCTTTTGAAAGCCAGTTTTGATGACATCGCCCTTGATTCCTGCCGCCGCCCTGGCCACCCCGTTCGACCTGACCACGCGCATCGAGCGCTTGTTTATCTACCCCATCAAATCCTGCGCAGGCATCGAATTACAAGAGGCGGTGCTGCTCGACACCGGCCTGGACCTGGACCGCGCCTGGATGGTGGTGGACGCCAAAGGCGACTTTGTGTCACAGCGCGAGCTGCCGCGCATGGCCTTGATTCAGCCGCAACTCAAAGGCGACGTCATGATCTTGCGCGCCCCCGGCATGCTGGCGTTGCACGTTCGCATTGACGCGGTGGAGCAGCCCGCCACGGTGACGGTGTGGGACGACACCGTGCCCGCTTTTGACATGGGCGACATTGCGGCGCAATGGTTCACTGACTTTTTGTCCCTCACGCCCGCTGGACTGCCCGCACCCAACGCCAAAAAATACCGATTGACTCGCTTTGACCCCGACTACAAACGCCCATCCAGCCCGAAGTGGACGCAAGGCCTGCCCGCCCAAACCCAGTTTGCGGATGGCTTTGCTCTGCTGGTGGCAAGCCAGGCATCGCTCGATCTGCTGAACGCCAAATTGACCGGAGCAGGCCACAACACGGTCACCATGGCGCGGTTTCGGCCCAACATCGTCTTGTCTGGCGGCGACGCGCATGACGAAGACCGGGTGACGGATTGGCATGTATTGGCAGACCCGGCCGATGGGCTGACCAGTGCCGCAAATGATTCAGCGACTGAATCTGCTGCTGGCAATGTCGTGCTGCGCCCAGTCAAACCCTGCGCCCGTTGCCCGATACCCAATGTCGACCCGGCCACCGCCCTAAGCAACCCTGAAGTCGGCGACATGCTGCAAACCTACCGCCAAGACGCCCGAGTGGGCGGCGGCATCACCTTTGGCATGAACGCCATCGTTGTGTCGGGCGAAGACACGGTACTGCGTGTGGGGCAGCGCGTGGGGGCGAATTTTGGGTTTGATTGAGGGCGGGGCAATTCAGCCGCCCTCACCCGCCCTCACCCTCATTCACCCGAGGGGCGCGAGCCAGATTCGTCGCTAAGTACAATCACCCACCGTTGCCTGCCTTTGGGGCGAACTAGATTTTGAAGGATTTTTCATGAGTTTGAAATGTGGCATTGTGGGTTTGCCCAATGTGGGCAAGTCCACCCTGTTCAATGCCCTGACCAAGGCCGGCATTGCCGCCGAAAACTACCCGTTTTGCACCATTGAGCCCAATGTGGGCATTGTCGAATTGCCCGACGCACGGTTGCAGCAGTTGGCGACCATCATCAGCCCCGAGCGCATCGTGCCGGCGATTGTCGAATTTGTGGACATTGCCGGCTTGGTGGCGGGCGCGTCCACGGGCGAGGGCCTGGGCAACAAGTTTTTGGCCCACATCCGCGAAACCGACGCCACCATCAATGTGGTGCGCTGTTTTGAAGACGACAACGTGATCCACGTGGCGGGCAAGGTCGATCCGATTTCGGACATTGAAGTGATTCAGACCGAGCTGTGCCTGGCCGACATGACAGCAGTTGAAAAAGCCCTCCACCGCGTCACAAAAACCGCGCGCTCTGGCGACAAAGAATCCATCAAACTAGTGGCGATTCTTGAAAAATGCCAAGCCGCCCTGAACGAAGCCAAACCTGTGCGCACGCTGGACTTCAGTAAAGAAGAACTGCCGCTGTTGCAGCAATTCTTCTTAATTACCGCCAAACCCGCCATGTTTGTCGCTAACGTCGCCGAAGATGGTTTTGAGAACAACCCCTACCTGGATCGTTTGAAGGCCTTTGCCGCCGCTCAAAACGCGCCCGTGGTAGCCATTTCGGCCAAAATGGAAGCCGAGATGGCGGAGATGACGGACGACGATCGCCAAATGTTTTTGGAAGAATTAGGCCAAACCGAACCGGGCCTGAACCGCCTGATTCGCGCCGCGTTCAAGCTTTTGGGGCTGCAGACTTACTTCACCGCAGGCGTCAAAGAAGTTCGCGCCTGGACGATTCATGTCGGCGACACCGGCCCGCAGGCGGCAGGCGTGATTCACACCGACTTTGAAAAAGGCTACATCCGCGCGCAAACTATTGCGTTTGACGACTTCATCGCCTTCAAGGGCGAACAGGGCGCCAAAGACGCCGGAAAAATGCGATCTGAGGGCAAAGAATACGTGGTGAAAGATGGCGACGTGATGAACTTTTTGTTCAGTTCTTGAGGCGTCAAAACATGGGCGTCGAAAGGCCAATTTGACCGCTTTTTTGGAAAAAAGAACCTGTAGGTTCTTTTTTATCGAAAATGCCGCAAAATGCCCATTTTAGGCATTAAATGGGTCTCTAGCTCCCGAATAATATAGATAGTTTGTTATTTATATTATAGCAATTTAAAGTTTGAGTTGCGAAGCGATCGGATCCATCTGCACAGCTCACAAAGCCAGCACGGCTCGCACGGCCTTCGAAAGTGGCAAGGCAACACAAGCCCCAGCGCCGTCAGTCAAGCGTCCGGTAGGTTGGGTCGGTAAAACCCCGTTCCTCAGCAAACCAGGTCAAAACCGGCACGGTACCGGGCAGCACGGGCACCACGCTGACGGGTAGGGTTTGCCAGGCGAACTGCTGGCCTTCGAGCATTTGCAGCTCGCCCGTCCAAGCCAATACTTTGCAAAAGTTCAGCCGCACCAAGGCGTGGGGGTAGTCAATGAGTTCCTGCTTCCAGGGCTGGCTGGCAGCAATCGTGATGCCCAGCTCTTCGCGCAGTTCGCGTTGCAGGGCTTGGTGGACCGTTTCACCCGCTTCCAATTTACCGCCTGGGAACTCCCAATAGCCTGCATACGGCTTGCCTGCAGGGCGCGATGTGAGCAGAAACTCACCGTTTGAGCCAATCAATACGCCAACCGCGACTTCGGTGATGGGTCGATCAACTGGGCCGACGCGGGGCAAGGCCGCATCAGCAACCAAGGGTTGGGGCGATGAGGAAGACGAAGGGTCGGGGGCCGCGGTCATTGGGCCGCAGTCAAGGGGCCGCAAAGTGCCGCCCGGCGTAGTCTCTAGCAAACTGCCAGGCCACGCGGCCACTGCGCGACCCGCGTTCGAGCGCCCAAACCAGGGCTTCTGCACGGGCGGCGGTGATGGCTTGGGCGTCAACCCCATACGAATCCAGCCACTGCGCGACGATGGTCAGGTACTCGGCTTGGGTGAAGGGGTAGAAGCTGACCCACAGGCCAAAGCGCTCTGACAGGGAGATTTTTTCTTCAATCACCTCACCTGGGTGCACTTCGCCGTCGTCGGTGTGGGTGTAGGTGAGGTTCTCTGCCATGTACTCGGGCAGCAAGTGCCGGCGGTTGCTGGTGGCGTAAATCAGCACGTTCAGGGAGGTGGCGGCAATGGAGCCGTCCAAAATCGACTTCAGGGCTTTGTAGCCGGGCTCGCCTTCTTCAAAACTCAGGTCATCGCAAAACACGATGAATTTCTCGGGCCGGGCGGCCACCACGTCCACGATGTCGGGCAAATCCACCAAATCGGCTTTGTCGATTTCAATCAGCCGCAAGCCGCGGGCTGAATACTCGTTCAAACAGGCCTTGATGAGGGACGACTTGCCCGTGCCGCGTGCGCCGGTCAGCAGCACGTTGTTGGCGGGCTTTCCCTCGACAAACTGCAGGGTGTTGCGCTGAATTTTGTCTTTTTGCGGGTCGATTTCTTTCAAATCAGACAAGCGCATGGCACCCACCTGGCGCACGGGCTCTAGGCTGCCGTGGCCCGAGCTGCGTTTGCGGTAGCGGTAGGCGTGCGAGGCGCTCCAGTCTGGTGCCGTCAGGGGCTGCGGCAGCACGGACTCGATGCGTGCCATCAGCTGTTCGGCCCGCACCAACAGGTGCTCAAAATTTGGGTTCACGAGCGGTAATCAGCGTTGATGGTGACGTAATCGTGGCTGAAATCGCAGGTCCAAACGGTGTCGGACGCGGTGCCCCGGCCCAAACCGACTTTGACGGTGATTTCGCTTTGCTTCATGACGCGCTGGCCGTCTTCTTCGCGGTAATTCGGGTTGCGGCCACCTTGAACGGCAACGTGAACGTCGTCCAAAAACAGGTCAATGCCGCTTTGGTCCAGGGCGTCAATGCCCGCATAACCCACGGCTGCCAAAATGCGGCCCAAATTGGGGTCGCTGGCAAAAAATGCGGTTTTAACCAGGGGCGAGTGGGCAATGGCGTAGGCCACTTTGCGGCATTCGGCTTGCGTTTTGCCGCCATCGACCTGCACGGTAATGAATTTGGTGGCCCCTTCGCCATCGCGAACAATGGCTTGCGCTAGTTGTTTGGCCACGCCCAGCATGGCCCCTTTAAGCGCTTGGCCGTCGGCGCTGTCGAGCGATTCAATCGGCGCGTGGCGGGCTTTGTTGGTGGCAATGACCACAAACGAGTCGTTGGTGGAGGTGTCGCCATCGACCGTGACGCGGTTGAACGAGCCCTCGGCCAGTTCATGGGCCAACTGGTGCATCAGTTTTGGGCTGATGCAGGCGTCGGTGGCCATGAACCCCAGCATGGTCGCCATGTTGGGGCGTATCATGCCCGCGCCTTTGCTGATGCCAGTGACATTGACCAAAACGCCACCCAGCCTGGCTTGTGCGCCAAAGGCTTTGGGCACGGTGTCGGTGGTCATGATGCCCTGGGCTGCGCGAAGCCAGTTGTTGACATTCGCGTCATCAATTGCGGCGGGCAACCCAGCCACAATGCGATCCACAGGCAGCGGCTCCATGATGACGCCGGTCGAAAACGGCAGCACGGCATCAGCGGACACGCCCAGCAGTTTGGCCACCGCAGCGCAGGTGCTGCGCGCACGCGCCAGGCCGTCTGCGCCCGTGCCTGCGTTGGCGTTGCCGGTGTTGATCACCATGGCGCGAATGCCGCCGTGCGCCGCCCCGCTCTTTTGCAAATGCTCGCGGCAAATTTGCACGGGCGCTGCACAAAAACGGTTTTGCGTGAACACGCCAGACACAGAAGCGCCCGCGTCAATCAGCACCACGGTCAGGTCTTTGCGGCCCGCTTTGCGCACGCCCGCTTCAGTCACCCCAATGCGAACGCCGTCAATGGCAAACAGGTTCAAAGGGTCAGGCAAAGGCAAATTGACTGGCATGGCGAGACCCTTTAAGCTAATTTACCGTGGCACAGTTTGTATTTTTTGCCGCTGCCGCAAGGGCAAGGGTCGTTGCGGCCCACGCGTGGCAGGTCAGTGCCGGGCAGGGCTGAGCGTTTGCGCACGGTTTCTTCGTCCAGCACCACTGCGGTTTCACCGGTTTCAGTGGGTGCGGTGTAGGTCACGTTGGCAATGTTTTCGGCGCGGTTTTCCATCTCAACCGCGGCTTGGTCCAACTGCTCGCCAGATTGCACTTTGACCGTCATCAAAATTTTGGTGATTTCGTTTTTGACCGAATCCAGCAGTTGGCCAAACAGTTCAAACGCCTCGCGTTTGTACTCTTGCTTGGGCTGCTTCTGGGCGTAGCCGCGCAAATGAATGCCTTGGCGCAAGTAGTCCAGCGCACTCAAGTGCTCGCGCCAATGGGTGTCAATGCTTTGCAGCAGCACCATGCGTTTGAACTGCAAAAAGTTTTCTTCACCAATCAAGGCAAGCTTTTCAGCGAAAGCGGCGTTGGTTGCGCCAAGAACCTTTTCAAGGATATCCTCGTCGGTAATCGCGGTGGCGTTTTCCAAGTCTTTTGTCAGCGGCAGCTCAACCTGCCACTCATCGCGCAAAACCTTTTCCAGGCCCGCAATATCCCATTGCTCTTCAACGCTTTCAACCGGCACGTACTGCCGGGTCAAATCAGTAAAGCAACCTTCGCGCAGTGATTTGATCTGAGCCGACAGGCTGGGCGCGTCCATGATGTCGTTGCGCTGCTGGTAAATAACCTTGCGCTGGTCGTTGGCAACGTCGTCGTATTCAAGCAGCTGTTTGCGCACGTCAAAATTGCGCGCCTCAACCTTGCGCTGGGCGGACTCAATGCTGCGGGTCACGATGCCGGCCTCAATCGCCTCACCGTCGGGCATTTTTAGCCTGTCCATGATGGACTTGACCCGGTCGCCAGCAAAAATACGCATCAGCGAATCGTCAAGGCTTAAATAAAAGCGCGATGACCCGGTGTCGCCCTGCCGACCCGAGCGCCCCCGAAGCTGGTTGTCAATGCGGCGCGACTCGTGGCGCTCGGTCGCGATGATGCGCAAACCGCCAAGCGCTTTGACTTGCTCATGCTCGGCAAGCCATTCATCGCGCAGGCGAGCAATTTCTTTTTCTTTTGCAGCAGCATCCAGCGCGTCATCGGCTTCCACCGCTTCAATGCGCTTTTCCACGTTGCCGCCGAGCACGATATCAGTGCCGCGGCCTGCCATATTGGTGGCGATGGTAACCATTTTGGTACGCCCGGCCTGCGCCACGATGTCTGCCTCGCGCGCGTGCTGTTTGGCATTGAGCACTTGGTGCGGCAGGTTTTCTTTGGTTAAGAGCTCGTCAATGATTTCAGAATTTTCAATCGATGTCGTGCCGACCAATACGGGCTGCCCGCGTTCGTAACATTCACGAATGTCTTTGATAGCGGCTTCGTATTTTTCACGCGTGGTTTTGTACACGCGGTCAAGTTGGTCTTCACGCTTGCTGACCCGATTCGGCGGGATGATGGTGGTCTCCAGGCCGTAAATCTCCGAGAACTCAAACGCCTCAGTGTCCGCAGTTCCAGTCATGCCGGCAAGCTTGCCATACAAGCGAAAGTAGTTTTGGAAAGTGATCGACGCCAGGGTTTGGTTTTCGGCCTGAATCTGCACGCCCTCTTTGGCCTCAACGGCTTGGTGCAGTCCGTCGCTCCAGCGCCTGCCCGACATCAGGCGGCCCGTGAACTCATCGACAATCACAATCTCTTTCCCGCCGTTTTCGCTATCTTGCACCACGTAGTGCTGGTCGCGGTGGTAGAGGTGGTTGGCCCGCAGTGCTGCATACAAATGATGCACCAAAGTAATGTTGGCCGGGTCGTACAGCGTTGCGCCTTCAGGAATCAAGCCCAAGGCAAACAAAATACGCTCGGCGTTTTCGTGGCCCTGCTCTGTTAAAAATACTTGGTGCGTTTTTTCGTCGAGCGTGAAATCACCGGGCTTGGTAACGCCCTCGCCAGTGCGGGGATCAGCTTCGCCCTCTTGCTTGGTCAGCTCGGGCACCACTTTGTTCATGGCGATGTACATCGCGGTGTGGTCTTCGGCCTGGCCACTGATGATGAGCGGCGTGCGGGCCTCGTCAATCAAAATGGAATCTACTTCGTCGACGATGGCGAAATTCAGCCCGCGCTGTACGCGGTCTGCGGGCTCGTAGACCATGTTGTCGCGCAGGTAATCAAAACCATACTCGTTGTTGGTGCCGTAGGTGATGTCACAGCGGTAGGCCGCCTGTTTTTCTGAGCGCTCCATGTTCGGCAAATTGATGCCGACCGTGAGCCCGACAAAGTTGTACAGCTTGCCCATCCAGCGCGCATCGCGATTGGCCAAATAGTCATTGACCGTCACCACGTGCACACCTTTTCCGGTCAGTGCATTTAAATACACCGGCAGGGTTGACGTCAAGGTTTTGCCTTCGCCGGTTCCCATTTCGGAAATTTTGCCGTTGTGCAGCGACATGCCGCCCAGCATCTGCACGTCAAAGTGGCGCATTTTCATGGCACGCTTGCTGCCTTCACGCACCACTGCAAAAGCCTCGGGCAAGATCTGGTCCAACGTTTCGCCAGCCGCCACGCGATCTTTAAACTCTTGCGTTTTGGCTCGCAATTGCTCGTCGTCCAGCTTTTCGTATTCTGGCTCTAATGCGTTGATACGCTCGATTGACTTGCGGTAAGTTTTAAGAAGCCTGTCGTTGCGGCTGCCAAAGATTTTGGTGAGGAAAGTGGTAGCCATAAATGCGAGGCCGCCTTACTGCCCCAAAGACAGTCAAAGCGGCCGAAATCCCTTAAGTAATACGGAATCAGGTGGGGCTGCACAGCTAAAGTTCAACCATGCGAAAGCAGTAGATTTTAACCGCCGCCGTGGCCCTATTTTTGACGCTCGCTCTGAGCTTGGCGCGAAGCAGGCAATGGCTTGGCGGACGCCATGAGACCGGTTGGCAAATTTTTGCCCGCCAGCAGAAATTTCTGAGGGTCTTGAAATACGCCTTGCACCAAAACCTCGAAATGGAGATGCGAGCCAGTCGAGCGGCCTGTCGAGCCAACCTCGGCAATCTTCTGCCCACGTTTAATCAAGTCGCCCTTTTTGACCAGCGTCTTGGACGCATGCGCGTAACGGGTCAGCAAATCGTTGCCATGGTCTATTTCCACCATATTGCCGTAAGCCGCGTGATATTCCTCCGTGACCACCACACCGCCTGCGGCGGCCAGGATCGGTGAGCCTTGTTCGGCCGGAAAGTCCAGGCCCGTGTGTAGTGCCGACCGACCATTCACCGGATCAATTCGCCAACCGAAGGCCGAGCCCAAGACACTGTCAACCACGGGCTGCTGGGTGGGCACCATAAGTTTTTTAATCTTCAGATCAAACAGGCGTGATTCCATCAACGTCATGAGGTCAACACGCTGATCGGTGAGCTTGTCCAGGTCTGCCAGCGTGCCCTGCAACTCGTCCATCGTGAGTGAGCGGCTACCAACCAGCGCACCGCCGCTTCCCAGAGGCGATTTGATTTCAGCTGGGGAAACGCCCGCCAAACCAGAAACGCGCTCACCTAACGCCTCAAGCTGCAGCATTTTGGCTTGCATTTCGCCCAGTCGCTTGGCCATGACATCAAGGTTTTCGCGCATGAAGCGGTCACGTTGCTCAAACTCGTCTTTAACGACCAGTTTGACGAGAGAGCCAATGATGGGCCACCCTTCCCGAGCGCCTTTTAAAAACACCCAGTGGTAAAGTCCCGCCGCAACCAGCATCAGCACCAACGACGCCACCAAACCAGCGGCCACCAAACGCGGCCCTGTGAGATAAATCGGGCGACTTTTTGCCAACCATGCATCCGTGATAATCAAGTGCACTTGTGATCCTTTAAAACGTGCTGTGAACCGCAACTACCGCCCACTGACCGACGCAGCCACTCGCCGCGCGGTTCCTATTGCTCAAGCCGTCGAAAACTCGGCCGCCTTGGGGAAATTGGCGGAACTTGTCCAGGAATCATCTGCCAGGTTGAAGGCAGTAAATTCCCTCATACCCGTCGCGTTGCAACCAGCCATCAAAGCTGGCCCGATTGACGGGCAGGTGTGGTGCTTGCTAGTCAACGGGAATGCAGCCGCCGCAAAATTGCGCCAACTCTCTCCGCTGCTGTTGTCCAGATTGACCAGCGCGGGGGTTGACGTTACCTCAATAAGGCTGAAGATCCTAACGTCCAGAGCGTAACAAGGAGTTGCAGCTTTGACTGCCAAGCAGCCTAAAAAAGTGGTGCCGATTATCGGAATCGAACTGATGACCTACCGCTTACAAGGCGGTTGCTCTACCAACTGAGCTAAATCGGCACTTCTGTATTTTACTTGAGTCCTGATGCTTGACTGGATAGCCAAGCGGATCATTTGATCCGTTTAAGCGATGGACGGCCGCTTTTTTGCGGCTTGGGCGGTTCAGGCAAATCGTCGCCGCTGCCTTCAGCGCTGTCGCTACCGTTGTCGACAGCAGCTGAATTTTCGCCGGGCACCAACTGAACCACCTTGTTCTCGAGCGCTCGGTCAGCACTTGATTCGCCAACCACCACCAGTGGCGCAGGCGATCCGGGCTTGGTAGCTGGCTCTTTGCCAGCATCGGCTTGCGGCGAGGCCGCAGCGCCCATCGGGAAAGACATTCCTTGTCCGTTTTCACGTGCATAAATGGCTATAACCCGACCTATCGGCACCATGATCTCGCGCGAACTCCCCGCAAAGCGCGCCTTGAACTCAATGAAGTCGTTGCTGAGTTTTAACGAAGAAGTCGCATCAAAACTAATGTTCAAAACAATTTCATTGTTTTTGACATATTCGCGCGGCACTTGCACCGTTTCGTCCACGGCAACAGCGACGTAAGGCGTCAAACCATTGTCGGTACACCACTCGTACAACGCCCGTATCAGGTAGGGACGAGTTGAGGTGGTGTCCGGCGCATTCATGATGTTAGTCACCTCAGCTCGCCACCAAAAACGCAATGACAAGGCTGAACTGAACCGCGCCCTTCAAACAGGGGCCGCGGGCCTGGCTTTGCCAGACCTCAGGCGCAGCGGGACCCACGGGGGGCAGCGCATGACACGAAGTGAAAAGCGTGGGGGCCATACCTACTTGCGCATCACCTTTTCAGACGGGGTCAACGCTTCGATGTACGCGGGCCTTGAGAAAATACGCTCGGCGTACTTGAGCAGCGGCGCTGCGTTTTTCGACAGGTCGATGCCGTAGTAGTCAAGGCGCCACAGCAGCGGTGCAATCGCGACGTCCAACATCGAAAAATTGTCGCCCAACATGTATTTGTTCTTCAAAAATATCGGGGCCAACTGTGTCAGCCGATCTTTGATGTGCGAGCGGGCTTTTTCAAGCGCTTTGTCGTTGCCTTTTGACGCGCGCGACTCCAGCGTGCTGACATGCACAAACAACTCTTTTTCAAAGTTCAGCAAAAACAAACGGACTCG
>JANNCN010000190.1:0-57885 GCA_031386665.1 Rhodoferax sp.
CGCCGGGCTTGATTTGCCGTCGATCGCCCCGCTGATGCGCGCGGGTATCAAGGCCGTGCCGCTGGGTTTGGTGGACCCGCTTGATTTGGCCATGCCCGGCTATCGGCGCCGAACCAAGCCCATGGTGGTCGCCGTCAAGGGCATCACCTACACCTTGGGCATCGAGCTGATGCTGGCCGCTGATATTGTGGTGGCTGCAGACGATTGCCGTTTTTCGCAGTTGGAGGTCAAGCGCGGCATCATGGCCACGGGCGGCGCGACCTTGCGCATGGCCGAGCGCGCAGGCGCGGGCAATGCGCTCTTGCACCTGCTCACGGGCGATGAATTTGGATCAGCCGAGGCGCTGCGTTTGAACTTTGTCCAAAAAGTCGTACCCACCGGCCAAGAGCTGGCCGAAGCGCTGAAAATCGCTGTCGCCATTGCAGAACAGGCCCCACTTGCCGTCGTGGCTACCCGCTTACACGTGCTCAAAGCCATTGAGCACGGCCCGGTGGTGGCGATGCATGATTTCATAGATGTGCAAAGCCGTTTGTCCAATTCGGCTGACGCGGCAGAGGGCGTGGCGTCGTTTGTTGAGCGGCGGGCGGCGCGGTTTACGGGGCAGTGAACAGCCTCGCTCCCGATTTGCAGATCGGTTGCGAATTTAGCCAATTGAGTTAATTCGGTCGATTAAATTGCACACAATTTAATTGTGTACTATAATTCCGCCATGATCGAAAAAAACGGTGTTGTCAAAGCGAAAGGCAAGGTGAGCGCAAGTGTCGCGCCACGCCCAAACACAACTGCAAACGCAACCCCACCCTCAGTCAAAGCCGGCCGGGGTGCGACTGATTCAGCGTTGCTCTTGCTGGACAACCAGCTGTGTTTTGCCCTGTACTCCACGTCCCTGGCCATGACCAAAATTTACAAGCCTTTGCTGGCTGATCTGGGCCTGACGTACCCGCAGTATTTGGTCATGCTGGTGCTGTGGCAGCAAGACCGCGTCACCGTGTCGTCGATTGGCGAGCGGCTTTTTTTGGATTCGGGCACGTTGACACCGCTGCTCAAGCGCCTCGAATCTACCGGCCTGATCGCCCGCCTGCGTGATGTGACGGACGAGCGCCGCGTGCATGTCACGCTCACAGCCGCAGGGCGAGAACTTAAAACCCAAGCTGCGGGCGTGCCCCTGTGCGTGGCCACGGTCACCCAGGCGACCTTGCCTGAACTTGCCGCTTTGACGCAGCAAATTCAAAGCTTGCGCAACCGGCTGGTTTGAGGTTTTCAAGTCTTCAAGTTCCCGTCGTCAAGTTTTTTTAACCCGCTTCAATATTTGAAGCCAACCCCCAAGGAAACACCATGGTCACCAAAGTCGAAAAAGTTTTGTACAAAGCCCACGCCACCTCAACCGGTGGTCGCGATGGTCGCGCAGTGTCGTCAGACGGCCTGCTGGATGTGAAGCTGGCCCCGCCCAAAGAACTTGGCGGCGCAGGCGGTGCCACCAACCCAGAGCAACTGTTTGCCGCAGGCTACAGCGCCTGTTTCATGGGCGCTATGAAACACGTCGCTGGTATGAAAAAAATCACTGTGCCTGCAGATGCATCGATTGCCGCGACAGTGGGCATCGGCCAAATTCCAGCGGGCTTTGGCATTGAAGTGCAAATGGTCGTTAGCCTGCCCGGCATGGAGCGCGGCGCAGCTCAGGCCTTGGTTGACACGGCGCACCAGGTTTGCCCGTACTCGAACGCCACGCGCGGCAACATTGAAGTGACGATCACATTGGCGTGATGAGTCAGTTGGCTCCCAATTTATCGATAAATTTGTCAAAAAATTGCTATATTAATAATAGCAAACTATTGAATATATTGCAGAGCTAGAGGCCGATTTTATTCATAATTTGACATTTCGAGGCGATTTTTGACAAAAAAGAACCTGCAGGTTCTTTTTTGCTTTTTATGGGCCAAATTGTCCTGCGGGCGACTGAAAGCCGCCACTTTTTGAATAAAGTCAGCCTATGACTATCTCTCAATTCCTCGTTCAAAAAGACCAACTGCAAAACACCGAGCTGCGCACCCTGCCAGATGCGCCCCTCGCGCCGGGCCACATTCGCGTGGCCATCGACAAGTTTGCGCTGACTTCCAACAACATCACCTACGCCGCCTTTGGTGACGCCATGAACTACTGGCAGTTTTTTCCGGTGGGTGATGACAAACCGGGTTGGGGGCAAATTCCAGTGTGGGGCTTTGGCCATGTCAGCCAAAGCGACCACCCCGGCGTGGCGGTGGGCGAGCGGCTCTACGGCTACTTTCCGATGGCGTCCAGCGTGCTGCTGCAGCCTGCCAGGCTCAGCCCCGCCAGTTTTTCAGATGCCGCTGCGCACCGCAGCGAGCTGCACGCGGTTTACAACAACTACACCCGCTGCAACACCGATCCGTTTTACACGGCCGCATCAGAAGATGTGCAAGCCCTGCTGCGCCCCTTGTTCACCACGGCCTGGTTGATTGACGACTTCATGGCCGACAACGCTTTTTTCGGCGCAGCGCAAAACACCGGTCAACCTGGGCTGGCGCTGCTGTCCAGCGCATCCAGCAAAACCGCCTACAGCACCGCGTTCGGGCTCAAGGCGCGATCCGGCATTGAAGTGATCGGTTTAACCTCGCCTGGCAATGTGGCGTTTTGCGAGAGCCTGGGCTGCTACAGCCGGGTGTTGACTTACGACCAACTGGAGCTGCTGCCAGCCGATCAAGCCTGCGTGTACATCGACTTTGCGGGCAGCGCCAAGTTGCGGGCGGCCATTCACACGCGCTTTGTCAATTTGAAATACAGCTGCTCAATTGGTGGAACGCACGTCGATGACTTGGGGGGTGGCCAGCGTTTGCCCGGCCCTCGGGCGACTTTGTTTTTTGCTCCTGCGCAAATCAAAAAACGCTCGGTCGATTGGGGCGGGGCAGAGTTGGGGCGGCGCCTGGTTGAGGCCTGGTTTGCCTTCACTCAAACCGCTTGCAACAGCCCAAACCCGTGGATCACAGCTCAGCACCACCACGGCGCTCAAGCGGTGGCGGCTGCCTACCGTCAAGTGCTGGCGGGGCAGGGTGACCCGCGCGTGGGGCACATGCTTCATTTGCCCTGATCAATGGCCTTGATCTATGGCTTGATCAATGACCTTGATCTATGGTTTCATATTTGTCAGGTCGAAGGCGTCTGCCCGCAGGTTTGCTGACACAATCAGACCAGTTCATTCGCACCCAGCAGATGCCGGGTAGATAAGCCGTTTTCTGAAAGCGTTTTTCCAGCCCGCCAAACACAATTTGGCGCTGGGTCAAACGGTGCGCTGAACCCATAACTAAAAACAGACGTCGTTCAAGAAGTAAAAAACCAATCTCATGAAACTGGCATTGCTATCGGACATTCACGCCAACATTCAGGCTTTTGAGGCCTGCTTGGCCCATGCCGCAACCCAAGGCGTTCAGCAACATGTCTTGCTGGGCGACTTGGTCGGCTACGGTGCCAACCCTGTGGCCGTTGTCAACAAAGTGCAGGCGCTTGTGGCGGGCGGTGCCATGGCGATCAAGGGCAACCACGACGCAGGCGCGGTGGCCCCGCCCAGGGTTGCCAAAACCGTCGGCGACAGCACCACGGCTTGGACGCACGTGCAACTGGGTGCAGATCAGCGGGACTTCCTTGAAAAACTGCCCATGACTTTGCAGCACGGCACCATGATGCTGGTGCACGCCAGCGCCGATGGCCCTGACCTGTGGCGCTATGTTTACCACGCGGCTGCAGCGTCTGCCAGCCTGAACGCCGTGGCGGAGCTGCCCACAGTTCGCCATGTGTTTGGCGGCCACGTGCACCACCAGTCTTTGTACTCGGGTGACGACAGCAAGCCCATCACCAAGCTGTCGCCTATGCCCGGAATCCCGGTCAATTTGGGTTTGGATGCGCGTTGGCTGGCCACGATTGGCTCGGTGGGTCAACCCCGTGATGGCAATCCAAAAGCCATGTACGCCGTGTTTGACACCGAGTTGTTCGATTTAACTTTCCACCGGGTCGATTACGACTTTCAAGCAGCCGCACGGGCCATTTTGCACGCGGGCCTGCCCGAATGGCTGGCGAACCGGCTGGTGCTGGGGCGCTAACCAAACCTCAGGGTGGGTTGTCGCAAGCGACAATGCTTGCATGAACGACATTGACCCATCCGTTGACCCCTTTAACGCCGAGGCATTGACCCAACCCGTGCAATCTGCTTTGCACGCCTTTGGGCCCTTGACGCCAGATTTGGTGATGGACGCCTTGGCCAGCGTGGGCTTGTATGGCGATGGCCGTTTGATGGCCCTAAGCTCCTACGAAAACCGCGTTTACCAGTTGCACCTCGAAGACGGTCAGGTCGTGGTCGCCAAGTTTTACCGGCCCGAGCGTTGGACCGAAGCGCAAATTGTGGAAGAGCACAGCTTCAGCGCTGAGCTGATGGCCGCCGAGATTCCCGTGATTGGCCCTCTGCGATTGAACAATGCCACGCTCCACCATTTTGGTGGATTCGTCTTCAGTGTCAGCCCCAGCCGGGGCGGCCGTCCCCCGGAGTTGGACAACCCTGAAGTGCTGGAATGGACAGGCCGATTTTTGGCGCGCATTCACGCGGTCGGAGCTCAGCAGCCCTTTGCCGTGCGCCCCGCGCTCAATCTGCAAACCTTCGGCATCGATCAGCGCGATTGGCTGTTGAGCCAAGACATCATTCCGCTGGATGTGCAGCGCGCCTGGAGCGACATGTCCCAGCGTGCGATTGAAGCGGTGGCGCAGTGCTCTTATTTTGGAGATCCATCACGGGCGGTTGGTGCCAACATGGACGATGAGGACAACACCGCCATCCAACAAATTCGGTTGCATGGCGACGTTCATCCCGGTAACATTTTGTGGACGCCTGTGGATCAGCCCGCAAGTGCCGGCCCTGGCCCGCACTTTGTTGATTTGGACGACGCCCGCACAGGGCCTGCCGTGCAGGACCTGTGGATGCTGCTCAGCGGCGACCGCCAGCAGCGCACCCGGCAGTTAGGCGCATTGGTTGACGGGTACGAACAGTTCCGTGAGTTTGACCGTCGTGAACTGGCGCTGATTGAACCGCTGCGCACCCTGCGCCTCATGCACTACAGCGCATGGCTGGCCCGCCGCTGGTCCGACCCGACCTTTCCTATCAACTTTCCGTGGTTTGGCAGCAGCGACTATTGGAAAGGCCAAACGCTGATGCTGGAAGAGCAGATTGAAGCGATGCAGGAGGAGCCGCTGATCGTGTGAGCCGCTGCCCGTCGCTGCGCGCTGCCGCCTGCCCGCCGCCGCCCGACTGGGGTCGCTTTGAAGGTGAAACCGCATGCGCATTGCCCAGTCGGCGTGCGGACACCCTCGGACGAACCGATTTTGCAAACCTTGTGCATCCAGCTCAATACCCATCCATAATTCTTCAGATTAATGAACACATTCCAGGAGATGGTTTTGAAGCGAAGAACAGTATCGGCAAGTTTGGCAGCAATCAGTTTTATCGTGGGCATCGGTGCGACGCTGCCAAACACGGCGATAGCGCAAGGGCAGTTTCCGCAGCGCGCCATCACCTTGATCGTGCCGTTCCCGCCGGGCGGTTTGGCAGACTTGGTGGCTCGTCCCGTGGCAGAAGCTATGGCGCGCGACTTGGGTCAGCCTGTGGTGATCGAAAATAGGGCGGGTGCAGGCGGAGGCATTGGCATGGGCATGGCCGCCAAAGCCAAGGCGGACGGGCACACGATGTTGCTGGCGCTGTCCAGTTTGACGGTGATCCCCGAGGCCGACGCCTTGCTGGGTCGTGCGCCCTTGTTTGCTTTGTCAGACCTTCGCGCGATTGCCCGCTTCACCGCTGACCCCACGGTGCTGGCCGTGCGGGCAGACTCGCCCTGGAAAACCGCCAAAGACTTTTTGGACGACGCGGCCAAACGCCCCGGTGCCATCAACTATGGCTCTAGCGGCAATTACGGCACCATGCACGTGCCGATGGAAATGTTGGCGCATGCCAGCGGCGTCAAACTGACCCACATTCCGTTCACGGGCGCAGGCCCCGCGGTTGTGGCCCTGTTGGGTAGCCAAATTGACGCTGTGTCAACCGGCCCAGCCACTGTTTTGCAGCACGTGAAGGCGGGAAAAATCAAAGTGTTGGCGCACTGGGGTCAAGGTCGATTGGCCGCGCTACCCGACGTACCCAGCCTGAAAGACGGCGGGCAGGGCGTTGAATACGCGCAGTGGTCAGGGCTCTTCATTCCCTCGGGCACGCCTGAACCCATCGCGCAGCGCCTGCGAAGCGCCGCCAATTTTGCCGCCAACGATGCCCGCGTCAAAGAGGTCATCCAAAATGCCGGAAGCCCTGTGCAGTACCTCGATGCTGCAGAGTTTGACAAGTACGTGCAAGACGATGCGCGGCGCATGGTTGATGTGGTTAAACGCATTGGCAAATTGAACTAGCGGGCTTTCGATTTAGACTTGGGTGCTTGCTTTTTTCGTGCCTCCAACCCGGCTGTCCTTTTGACAGAACTTCATGAAATTTAGATTGATTAGCCCCTTGAAGATGCTGATGAACCGTCGCGCCAGAATCACCCAAGGCGTCTTGGGGGCCGTGCTGGCAATGACCGCCTTGGCAGGTAGCGACGCTCAGGCGCAGTCTTACCCCAGCCGTCCGGTCAAAATCATCGTGCCGTTTGCAGCAGGCGGGCCGGCCGACAACTTTGCGCGCTTCATCGGCCAGCGTTTGACCGACTCATTGGGTCAAGGCTTTGTAGTGGACAACCGCCCCGGTGGCGGCTCTGTGATTGGCACGGACGTGGCCGCCAAGGCCGCGCCAGACGGCTACACGCTTTTGATGATGTCCAACACGCACACCGTCAATGAAACCCTGATTGCCAACAAACCCTTCAATTTGATGCGCGATTTTGTAGCGGTGGCCCCCATCAATTCGTCTGAACTGGTGCTGGTGGCGCATCCGTCAGTCAAGGCCAACACCCTCAAAGAGCTGATGGCCATGGCCAAAGCCCAGCCCGGCAAATTCAATTACGCGTCCAGCGGGCCAGGTACCCCGTACCACATGGCAGGGGAATTGTTTAAAAGCATGGCGGGCGTATTTTTGGTGCACATACCGTACCGCGGCAGCACAGGCGCGCGCACCGACGTGATTGGCGGTCAGGTCGACATGATGTTTGATGCCGTCACCACCATGACCGAGCAAGTCAAAGCGGGCAAGGTCAAAGCCATTGCCACCAGTGGCCGCCAGCGCTCTGCCGTTTTGCCGGATGTGCCTACGCTGGACGAAGCGGGCCTGCCCGGTTTTGATGCGACCATCTGGCTTGGCCTGATGGCACCTAAGGGCACACCCAAAGCGGTGGTGGACAGGCTGAATGAAGCGGTCTCTAAAATTGTCAGCCAACCCGAGGTCAAACAACTTTGGGCTAAACAAGGGGCCGCCCCCATCATTTTGTCGGCCGAGGGTTTTGACAAGTACATGCGCGATGACATTGCCAAATGGGCCAAAGTCATCCAAACGGCTGGAATCAAGGCGGATTAAGGCGCTGGTTAACGCGCTGGTTAAGGCGCATTGGTTTTAATTTCAAGCGGGCTTCAATGACATCATCCAACACAGTCCATGTTTTAAGCGGTGGGGCAGCGCAGGGGTTGGTGGCTGCCTTGCGTTCCAAGTTTGAGCTGGTCGACAGCGGCCCGCAAAACGCCAGAAATTTGGCGGGCAGTTTTGGGGCCGTGGGCGCTATGGTGGACCGCTTGCTGGCTGGCGAACCTTGCGACGTGCTGATTGTCACCAAGGATTTGGTGGCCCAGTTGACTGATTTGAATCACCTGCGTGCAGGCAGCGAGCAGTCTTTGGGCTTGGTCAAAACCGGGGTTGCCGTGAAGCATGGGCAGACGGCTCCTGATGTGTCAACGCCTGCGGCTCTGAAGGCGACTTTGCTGGGAGCGTCCGGCATTTATTTTCCAGACCCTGTTAAATCCACAGCAGGTATTCATTTCATGACTGTGTTGAACAGCCTTGGCATTGCAAGCGCGATTGCCAAAAACCTGCGGGCCTTCCCAAATGGGGCAACCGCCATGCGTGAAATGGCACAGGCCAGCGAGACGGGTCTTGTCGGTTGCACCCAAGTGACTGAAATTTTGTACACGCCGGGCGTCAAATTGGTGGCGACCTTGCCAATTCAGTTTGAATTGGCCACCGACTACACGGCGGCGATTTGCGCCCGGTCGGCCAACCCAGCCCTTGCTCAGGAGCTGATTGACTTGCTCAGCGGCGCTGAGGCGGCTGCCCTGCGCAAGGCTGCGGGCTTTAGCTAAACCCCTCGAAACCAGTCGTTTAGAGGGTTTCCCCAAGTCCCAGCGCGCCTTGGTCAGTGCCAATGCGGGACAATAGCGGTCTTTTGCTCAAATTTCCGCATGGCTCTCATCACGCTTCTTAACGCGCAACTGGCTTTTGGTCACGTTGCCTTGCTCGACCACACCGATTTTGCCCTTGAATCCAGCGAACGCGTGGGCCTGATTGGGCGCAATGGTGCTGGCAAGTCGTCCATGCTGCGGATTTTGGGCGGGTTTGAAAAGCCTGACGACGGCACCTTGCAACTGCAACAGGGCCTGCGCATTGCCTTTGTGGCCCAAGAGCCGACTTTGAACCCTGAGGCGACGATTTTCACCGCAGTGAGCGAGGGTTTGGCGCGGGTGATTGCCCTGCGTGAGCAGTATTTGGCGCACGAAGACGGCGTTGACCTGGACGCCTTGCAATCTGAAATCGAGGCTTATGACGCCTGGAACTGGGAGCAGCGGGTGGATGAAACCCTGCAACGCCTGCACCTGTACCCAGACGCCATTGTCGGCACACTGTCGGGCGGCATGAAAAAGCGCATCGCCCTGGCGCAGGCGCTGGTCGCCAAGCCCGACGTGATGTTGCTGGACGAACCAACCAACCACCTCGATCTGGACGCCATCACCTGGCTGGAGGACTTGGTGATCGACTTCAAGGGCAGCATTGTCACGATCACCCATGACCGCAGCTTTTTGAACCGTGTGGCCACCCGCATCGTCGAGCTGGATCGCGGTAAGCTCAACACCTACCCCGGCAACTTCAACCAGTATTTGCTGCAAAAAGAAGAGCAGCAAGCGCAAGAAGCGGTGATCAACGCGCGGGCCGACAAATTGCTGGCCGCTGAGGAGGTCTGGATTCGCAAAGGCGTGGAAGCCCGCCGCACCCGCGCGCAAGGGCGCATTACCCGCCTCGAGCGCCTGCGTGACAGCCGCGCGTCACGCCGCGACACGCTGGGCAGCGTCAAGCTGGACGTGGCCAGTGGCGCCCCAAGCGGCAAGATCGTGTCTGAGCTGACCTTAGTGAACAAGTCCTATGACGGGCGGTCTATTGTGAAGGGCTTCACCGGTACGATTTTGCGGGGCGACAAAGTCGGCCTGATTGGCCCCAATGGTGCTGGCAAAACCACCTTGCTGAAGCTGATTTTGGGCGAACTCGCCCCCGACAGCGGCACCGTGCGCCAAGGCACCAAAATTGAGGTGGCTTATTTTGACCAAATGCGCGATGCGCTGGATCTGGATGCCACGCTGGAAGACTTCATTAGTCCGGGCAGCGAGTGGATCGAAATTGGCAACAGCCGCCAGCACGTTAAAAGCTACTTGGGCGACTTTTTGTTTTCGCCCGCCCGCGCGCGCTCGCCCGTGCGGTCCTTGAGTGGTGGCGAACGCAACCGCTTGCTGTTGGCGCGCCTGTTTGCCCGCCCCGCCAACGTGCTGGTGCTGGACGAACCCACCAACGACCTGGACATCGACACGCTGGAACTGTTGGAAGATTTATTGCAAAACTTTGACGGCACCGTGTTTTTGGTCAGCCATGACCGGACGTTTTTGGACAACGTGGTGACCAGCACACTGGTGGCTGAAGGCGACGGTTTGTGGCGTGAATACGAAGGCGGCGTGCAAGACTGGCTGGTTCAGTCGGCCCGCGCCAAGTCCATGGCTGCCAAAACACTTCCCGCAGCCACTGTGGCAAAAGCCGACAAAGAAGCCGCCACAGCACAGCAACCCACCAAGCGCGACCCCGCTGCCAGACGCAAACTGAGTTTTAAAGAGCAGCGACAGCTTGAAGCGCTACCCGCGCGCATGCTGGAACTGGAGGCGGAGCAAGCCAATGTGCGCCGCCAATTGCAAGCGCCTGACCTGTACACGCGCGACCCGAAAGTGGCGGCAGATTTGCATGCACGCGATGCCTCGATCGACGAAGAAATGATGGCAGCCCTGGTGCAGCAAGAAGCACTCAGCACCTAAATCGGCAGTTAAATTCAAGCTGCAGAATTTGAGCGTCGATTGATCGGCCGCTCAACTCAAACCGCTAAATTTTGCTTTCTGCTGCCTCGCCAGACGTGAGGCGGTATTCGGCCAGTGCTTCCTCAAACCTTGCGTAGCATGCGGACATGCGGGGCAACAGGTCGCTGATGGCGTTTTGACCGCTGCGCAAACGCAGATCCTGAGAGGCGGCCAATTGGGCGACTTCCATCGCACCCACGGCGGCGCTGGTGGACTTCAACGTGTGCATTTGAATTTTCAAACCCGCGCGATTCTGGTTGGCAATGGCTTGCTCAATCGCCACCAAGGTGGCGGTTTTTTCTTGAGAAAACAGGGTGATCAGCTCGAGCTCCAGCGCGTCGCCACTGCCTTGCGCAATGCCCAGGGTGGCGGCCAGAATGGCGGGGTCGTAAGCCATGGCAACGGGCTCGGCAACCGGGCTTAAGACCGGCAGGGCAATCGCTTTGGCCACACTTTGGGTCGTTGTTGATGGTGTTTTGGACGAGGGCGAGCGAGGTTTCCCGCCAATCTTGGGAGGCGCGAATTTGGCCCAGTGGGCGACCCGCGCGCGCAGCAACTCGCCCTGCACGGGTTTAGTCAAAAAGTCATTCATGCCTGCCGCCAGGCAAGCGGCCCGGTCCTCAGCAAAAGAATTGGCCGTGAGCGCGACGATGGGCACGCTTTGGCCATACGTTCCACTGGCACCCGCGCGCATCAACTGGGTGCATTCCAGGCCATCCATTTCAGGCATTTGCCAGTCCATCAAGACGACGTCCACAAAATCTTCCGACAGTATTCGGATCGCTTCTGCGCCGCTGGTCGCCGTGACAGGTTCAAAATTGCCCTTTGTCAGCAAGCGGCAGACGATGGCCAGGTTCAGCGGGTCATCTTCCACCACCAGCACCCTGACCATGGGAGCGATCTCTGGATTGACGGCTGACGCATCGAAGGCAATCGGCTTGCTGCTCAAGTAGGCCGGCTGCGACAGCGACTCGCCCGGTGGCAGTCGAAGGACGAATTCAATCGTGGTGCCCACCGATTCTTCACTGGTCGCCTTGACTCGCCCGCCCATGGCCGTGACCAGCTGGTGAACAATGGACAGTCCTAAGCCGCTGCCGCCAAAACGGCGGTTGGCTTTTTCTTCAGCTTGGCGAAAGGCGTCAAAAATGAAGGGCAGGGCGGCCTTTGAAATACCGACGCCGGTGTCGTCAATCCTGAAGCGCACGTCGTCGGCGTGTTCGCCCCGCTCGGCTTTCAGTCGCACAGAGCCCCGGGTGGTGAACTTAACGGCGTTGCCCAGCAGATTGATCAGGATTTGCTTGATGCGGGTGGGGTCGGCATGGCGCCACAAGTCCAGGTCGTCCTGAACCTCGCAGCTCAACTTGAGGCCTTTGGAGCGAGCCGCCAAATCGCCCGTGGCAGCGGCTTCGGTGATGCAGTCCAGCAGGTCAAAGTCTGAATTGATCAGCGTGAGTTCGCCCGCCTCAATGCGCGACAAATCCAGAATGTTTTCGATCAATCCCAGCAGGTTGTTGCCGCTTTGGTGAATCGCGTCGATCAACTGCGGCTGGGCTTGCGAGTCGCTTCGGTCGCTCTTCAGCAGTTGGGCGGCCCCAATCACCGCGTTCAATGGGGTGCGCAATTCGTGGCTCATATTGGCCAAAAAGCGCGATTTGGCTTTGGAACTTGCCTCTGCCTGGGCGCGGGCTGAACTGGCGGCGGCCAGGGCGTCGCGCAGGTCAATTTTGCCTTTGACCTGGGCTTGGCGGTTGATGAATGCCCGGCGCCCGACCAATGACAGCACAAGCAGTGCGCCCAGCAACTCAGCCGCCAGCAGGTGCTCAAGCCAGCCCACGCGCACGACCAGTGCCACGGCGGGAGGCACCAGCACCGTCACCAAAAAAGTCAGCATGGCCCAGGGCTGTCCGGCCTGGGTGTTCATGGACACGGCGCAAACCGTCACCACGATGCCGGTCAACAGTGCTTGCTCATAGCCGTTGGCCTGGAAAAACATCAAGGTGGGTGCCGCCGACCAGGCCAGTCCCGCCACAAAATTACTGACCCAAAACAGCCTTTGCCAAGGCAGCAGGTCAGCCGGAACCTTGACCGCGCGATGGCGCCAAGCGCGTTGCGCCGCAAACGACACCGCCATTCGACACGCGGTCATGCCGGCAAAGAGCAGCAAAAATTCGATCGGGAAGTAGTTGTAAAACAGCAAGAAGAACAGCGGCACCAATCCCAGGGCCATCAGGGTGGTGCGCTTCATCAAGTCGAATGACTCGTCAAGCAGCCGGTACTCAACTTCGTGGGATTTCAACGCGACGCCGCCGCCGGACAGGTCTGAATTTTGAAAATCGGCGGTCGGGGTGGTCATGCGTCAGTTGGGCTGCGGCAAAAAGGGGGTTGTAGTTAACCTCGGATTTTGCCATGCGAAACAGCGCCTGCACCCGGACGCGTGGCGTCCAAGTTACAAAGATAGAGGTGTTTTGGCACCCGGTTACACATTTTGGTGCGAAAAGTCACCCCAAACCGTGTTGTCAGCGCTTGGTGATCAAACCAGCAGCGCGTTCACCCGCTTCACATAAGCGGCAGGGTCAGCTGGCATACCGCCTTCGGCCAGCAGTGCTTGGTCGAACAAAATGTGAGCCAGGTCGTTGAAGTGAACTGAACCTTCGAGTTTTTTGACCAAGGGGTGCTCGGCGTTGACTTCGAGCACGGGTTTGACATCGGGGGCGGCCTGGCCTGCTTGTTTGAGCATGCGCGCCAATTGGGTGCTCATGCCATGATCTTGCACCACCAGGCAGGCGGGGCTGTCGACTAGGCGGGTGGTCACGCGCACGTCTTCGGCCTTGTCTTTCAGGGCTTCCTTCAATTTGGCCAGCAGCGGTTTGAAGGTCTCGGCGGCCTCCTCAGCGGCTTTCTTTTCGGTTTCGTCTTGCAGTTTGCCCAAGTCGACAGCGCCTTTGGCCACACTTTGCATTGGCGTGCCGTCAAAGTCTTGCACGTAGTTCAGCGCCCATTCGTCTACGCGGTCGGTCATCAGCAAGACTTCAATGCCCTTTTTCTTGAAGACTTCAAGCTGCGGGCTGTTTTTGGCAGCCGCCATGGTGTCGGCGGTGATGTAGTAAATCGCCTCTTGGCCGTCTTTCATGCGGGCTTTGTAGTCGGCAAACGACACGCTGACAGTGTCTGTGGTGCTGCTGGCGAAACGCAGCAGTTTGGCCAAGCGCTCTTTGTTGGCAAAGTCTTCGCCCAGGCCTTCTTTGAGGACGGCCCCAAATTCAGCGTAAAACTTGGTGTATTTGCCCAAAGCGGCGTCGCTCTCGGCTTTTTCTTCGGCGGTTTGAACGTCCGTCACATCGTCGGCAGACGCTGGCGCGGGCGCGTCATGCTTGGCCAAGTCTTCCAGCATGCCCAAAACCCGCTTGGTGCAGCCTTCGCGAATGGCTTTCACGTCGCGGCTTTCTTGCAGCAGTTCGCGGCTCACGTTCAATGGCAAATCGGCCGAATCGACCACGCCTTTGACAAAACGCAAATAGGTGGGCAGCAACGCTTCAGCGTCGTCCATGATGAAAACGCGCTTGACGTACAGCTTGATGCCAGCCGATTTTTCGCGGTTGTACAAATCCATGGGCGCTTTGCCCGGGATGTACAGAAGTTGCGTGTATTCGGTCGCACCCTCAACCCGGTTGTGGGTGTGGGCCAGGGGCGCTTCATAGTCGTGGCTGATACTTTTGTAGAACTCGTCGTACTGCTCAGGGGTGATGTCTTTTTTGGCCCGCGTCCAGATGGCGCTCGCTTTGTTCACGGTTTCCCATTCACCGGTTTTGACCATGCTGCCGGGCTGGCGACCGCCGTTTTCGTCGCTGGCGTTGATCAATTCACCGTCTTTCCACTCTTCCTTTTCCATCAAAATGGGCAGGCTGATGTGGTCGGAGTATTTGTTGATGATGCCCTTGACTTTCCAGGCGCTGGCGTAGTCTTGGGCATCGTCACGCAGGTGCAGGGTCACGCTGGTGCCGCGCGCTGCGCGGGTGATGGTTTCGACCTCAAACGCGCCACCGCCACTTGCGCCGCCGTCGCTGACCCAGCGCACGCCTTCAGCCGCAGGCGTGCCCGCGCGGCGTGACTCCACAGTAATTTTGTCGGCCACGATGAAGCCCGAGTAAAAACCCACGCCAAACTGGCCAATCAACTGTGAATCGGCCTTTTGGTCGCCGCTCAATTTGCTGACAAAGTCCTTGGTTCCGCTTTTGGCAATCGTGCCCAGGTTGTCAATGGCTTCTTGCTGCGTCAGGCCAATGCCGTTGTCGGTGATGGTGAGGGTTTTGGCGTCTTTGTCGAACGACACTTTGACCTGTAAATCAGGCGCGTCTTCGTACAAACCGCTGTTGTTGATGGCCTCATAACGCAGCTTGTCGCAGGCGTCAGAGGCGTTAGAAATCAACTCGCGCAGAAAAATCTCTTTGTTGGAGTAGAGCGAGTGGGTGACCAGGTGCAGGAGTTGGGCGACTTCGGCTTGAAAGGAGAGTGTTTGTTTGGTCATGGGGCGAGATTTTGGTAATACGGGAAACTTGAAAATATGATTTTGAGCAGGGAAAAAACCGGCGTTGCCGCCCGATTTAGCACCGACAAGCAGACAACCTTCAATTATGGGCGATTTGCAGGAGTTTCAAGGGCGCAGGTCTGCATGAGATCGATCCGCCGCTCTCACACTCCTCGAAAATGGAACAACGGGCGTGGGAAGGCTGAAACGTCGTCGCGCACTGACGACTGGTAAATGCTATATTTAATATAGCAAACTATTGATATTATTAGAGAGCTAGAGGCCTTTTTTATTCATAAATTGGCCTGTTTTGATAAAAAAGAACCTGCAGGTTCTTTTTTTGATTTATACCCCCTACTAAAGCACTAGTTAACTTGCTCTGAGCTGGACCTAAATCGTTCTAGACTTCTTGTCATGCGAGTGATTCAGTGTTTTGACAAGCATCTTGCGCCACTGAATGCTTTAGGGCCATGCGGCAGTCAAAGTCAGGTCGCGGCAACAAACCCAACAGACGAAATGAGAGAAATTCAACATGATCAACCAACTTTTTCGGATTGTTGCGGGGCTTGTCCTGGCCCTTGCCGCGGGTTCCTCGCTGGCAGGTTCAGTCACTTTCAGCGGCAATCTTGGCGATGCGGCCAACGCGGCACTGGTGGCATCCGACTTGAGTGCCGCGCAATTCACTGACGATCAGGCCACGGCCAACAATGTGGCGCTGTATGCGCTGCATGTTCTGGTTGGCAGCAACGCAAGTTTCACCAGCACAGGCTTTGCGCTAGGGGGTATTGATCCTTATTTTTCGATCTTCAGCGGCATCGACCCAAGCAGTGCCACATGGCTGGAATCCAACTACCTGTATGCCCAGACCGTAGGCGGCGACTTCACGATGGATGTGGCGCTGGCCCCGGGCGACTACACCGTGGCGATAGGTGTGTATTCGAACCTTTCATTCGCTGAAAACTTGGGCAGCGGGTTTTTGGCCGACGGATTCATCGGTCTGGGTGACGCCCGGTACCTGGGCGATGGTGCTTACGCGCTCACCGTCACCTTGCTTGATGAGCTGACAGTGCCTGAACCGGGTAGCGCCTTGCTGACCTTGTCGGCGGCATGCGCAGCCCTGTGGGTTCGCCGCCGCCACTCTCTAACCGCCCGCTAACCGCCCCCCAAACCATCAACGCACCACCAATGCACCGCCAATGCTCCACCAACGAATCACCAATGAAAGGCCCCTGATGAAAACGAAGTTTATTTCCCCAAAACGCTGGCTTGTAGCGCCCGCGCTGGCGATAGCGGCAGCCTGTGTTCTGTTTGCTCAGCCGGTGCTGGCACAGACCCGCGCTGCGCTGGTTCAATCTGTTGACGAGCCTGGGCGCAACCCGTACCAGGAACACAAATCCACGGGGAGTTGCAGTGGTTCCACCCAGTGCAACCTTTTTTTCGCACCAGTCCCGGCGGGCAAGCGCCTGGTGCTGACCCACATCAACGGCACAGTGGACGTTACCAACGGCACTTTGCCAACCGTTTCGGTTGTGGCCACCTTCAGTATTTCTCCCGTACCCGCTACTGCCACCGCCCCTATGCTGGCTTTCACAGGGGTTCGGGGGGCAATTAACTCACAGTCGGGAACCCGAATTTTCATCAACCATACCGCGCAAGCCTACTTCGTCTCAGGGGAATTGCCGACAGTTCAATATGCCCTGAATGGCACTGGCGACACCATCAACGGTTTCGCGTCGATGATGTTGACTGGATACTTGGTTAACGTCCCCTGATTGAGGTCTCTATGCAAAGGCTTTGCGGGGCATAACCCAGCCTGAGGCGTCAAACTAAAGCCTCAGCCTCAGGTTTTCGCTCGACTCCGACTGACAACTTTGGCAGCTATGGGTTTGGCTGTAGGCCGACCGGGCGGTTTGGTTTCTGGCTGGGATTCAAAGGTGGGTGGCGGCGCTTCATCCACCACCACGACACCATGGGTGAACAGTTCCACGGCCGTTTGGCCCACGCGGGTCGTGTCAAAGTAGGCGTAGGCTCCTACGCCCACCGCGCCCAAAATCGGCACGAAGCGCGACACGCCTTTGCCAACCAAGCCTTGGGTGACTTTGACGCCCAGCTTTTGCGCGATGCTTTGCAGCATGGCGCCAGAGGCTTTTTGCACTAAAAAGCGCTCCCCGGCCCGCACCACCACGTCACGCACCAATTGGGCCGAGACGTGTTTGAACAGGCAGTACAGCATTTGTTCGCGTTTGAGCGTGGCGCTTTGGTCATGCACCGCGGCAATGTCCGCGACCATTTGGGCCTGGATTTTCCAGACACCAACAATTTCAGGCAAAAACGTGAGCCAGCCAAAAATACCCGGTGGCAAGGCCATGGAACTGGCCAACAGACTGGCCTTGCGCGATGCATTGCGGGCAATGGCGCGGCTTCGCACTTGGGCCAACGCACCAGCACTGGCGGGCGCTTCGCGCGAGCTTGGTACTTTGATCACCAGGGCCAAAATGGCCTCAGACACTTTGTCCCGCACAAGCTGCTGGGGCTGAATCAGGCTGAGAGATTTGCTGGCCATGGCTGCTTTCAGACGATGTCCAGGGTGTGAAAGCCAAATTGGCCGGCCCGTTTGTCGGCAAAGTAGCGCTGCAGAGTTTCTTTGACGGTCCTGAACGAAATTTCTTCCCAGGGGATTTCATCCTCAGCAAACAGGCGGGCTTCAATCGTCTCAAAACCAGGGTTGAAGACATCGCTGGTCAATTGCGCCAGGTAAAACACATGCACTTGGCCCACGCGCGGCACGTTCAAGATTGAAAACAGGCCCTGCATTTCAAACTGGGCACCGGCTTCTTCGTCCGTCTCGCGGGCTGCGCCTTGGGCCAGGGTTTCGTTCAGTTCCATGAAGCCGGCGGGCAGCGTCCACTTGCCAAAGCGCGGCTCGATGTTGCGTTTGCACAGCAAAACCTTGTCGCCAAAGAAGGGCACGGTGCCCACCACGTTGAGCGGGTTTTCATAATGAACCGTGCCGCAAGCGGGGCAAACCGCGCGGTGTTTGGTGTCGCCGTCGTCGGGGACGCGGTAAACCACGGCAGTGCCACAGTTTTTGCAATGTTTGATGGGGGGGCGGTGCATCGGCACAGTTTACGGGGAAAGCTCTGCCCCAAGAAAAAGGGCTCCCGAAAGAGCCCTGAATTACATATTGTTAAATCGCCTGGGTGGTGACGCAATGTTCAACTTGCTTTGCCTTCGGCCGATTTCTTAGGCCTTGCCGTGCTTGGCGATCAGGGCGCGGGCGGTTTCAAGCAACTTTTTGCCGTCAAAGTTGCGCTTGTTCATGTCGGCCACCCATTCGTCATCCACCTGGCTGGACAGTTTGACAAAGGCGTCCGTCTCAGCGGCAGTGAACTGGTAAATGGTATTGCCACGGTCAACCGCCGTTTTGCGCCCAATCGGGTCGTTGCTTTGCTGGGTTTTGCCCAACCAGGCCGAGGTTGCCATGCCCGAATTCGCGTCGATGATTTTCTTCAAATCAGGGGCCAGCGACTCGTATTTGGCCTTGTTCATGGCCATCACGAATGTCGTGGTGTACAGCGCAGGCAGGTTGGCCGGAAATTCGCTGTGGAACTTGGTCAGCTCTTGCACTTTAATGGACGGCACCACTTCCCAAGGGATGGCGCAAGCGTCAATCGTGCCCTTGCTCAAAGCATCGGTGATGGCGGGCAAAGGCATGCCCACGGGGGTGGCACCCACGGCAGCCAGCAGCTTGGTGACCTGGCGGGTTGGGCCGCGCAGCTTCATGCCTTTGAGGTCAGCCGCCGACTTGATTTGCTTGTCTTTGGAATGGAACATGCCGGGGCCGTGAACGTGCAAAGCCAGCAACTGGGTGTCTTTGAACTCGTCAACCGCCACGGTTTGAACATATTCCCAGTACGCTTTGGACGTCGCCTCTGCGTTGTTCATGATGAACGGCAGCTCGAACACTTCAACCCGTGGGAAGCGGCCTGCGGTGTTGCCGGGCAGGGTCCACACCACGTCCACCACGCCGTCCTTGGCCTGGTCATACAACTGCACTGGGGTGCCACCCAACTGCATGGCTGGGTAGGCTTCAAACTTAATACGACCACCAGATTCTTTTTCGACCTTTTCCATCCACGGTTTGTGCATGGTCAGCCACACATTGGACAGGGGCGCCATGAAGGTATGGAACTTCAAGGTCACCGCCTGTTGGGCCAGGCCGCTCAGCGCAGGGGCGCCCAAGGCCACGGCGGCGGCGGAAGATTTAAGAAGGGTGCGTCTTTGAATCATGGGTCAAACTCCAGTGGGTGAAAGGGCGAAACAGGTTGATTTCAAAAAAAAGGGCGACAAAAAATCGGTAAATTGAGCAGATGCTTGGCGGTCAATACGGTAACGGTTAATGCACGATTTAGATGACCGTGAATACCCTCAAGTGACATATTTCACCAGCCACAGCGAAATACCGGGGAAGAAAAGCAGCAGCAGGGTGCGAAACACGTCGCTGATCAAAAACGGCATCACGCCCCGGTAGCTTTCGGCAATGGGCACGTCTTTGGCCATGCTGTTGACCACGTAAACATTCAAGCCCACAGGCGGGGCCAGCAAACCAAAGCCCACCGTCATCAGCACCATGATGCCAAACCAGATGGCGACCGAGTCTTTGGGCATGCCAAAGTCCAGCCCCATGACCATGGGGAAGAAGATGGGAATGGTCAGCAAAATCATGGAAAGCTCGTCCATCACCGCGCCCAGCACCACGTAAAACAACAAAATGGCTGACACCACCATCAAAGGCGACAGGCCCCAACTTAGAACCACGCTGGACAATTGGGCGGGCACTTGGGTCAGCGCCAAGGCTGAGTTCATTAAATCGGCACCCAGGAAAATCATGAAGATCATGGCCGAGCCTTCTGCCGTGGCGTAAAAGCAGGTTTTGAGCTTGGCCAGCGTCAACTCGCCTTTGAGCACGGCGGCAATGAAGGTGGACGCCGCCCCCACGCCCGCGCCTTCGGTGGGGGTGAACAGCCCGCCGTAAATACCACCAAACACGATGGTGAAAACGATGCCAATGGGCAGCACACCCATCAAAGATTGAGCGGTGAATTTTTCAATCTGTATGTCTTGCTCAGGCGCTTGGCCAGGCACCACGCGCACGTAAATGGCAATCGCCACCATGTAGCCAAGCATGGCGATGATGCCGGGCACCATGGCCGCTGCAAACAGCTTGGCGATGTTTTGCTCGGCCAAAATTGCGTAAATGACCAAGGGCACCGATGGCGGAATCAAAATGCCCAGGGTGCCGCCCGCAGCCAGCGTGCCAGTTGACAAGCGCCCCGAGTAGCCGTGGCGGCGCATTTCTGGAAGCGCAACCGAGGTGATGGTGGCCGCCGTTGCCACAGACGAGCCGCAAATTGAGCCAAAGGCCGCGCTGGCCAACACCGCCGCCATGGCCAGCCCACCCCTGAAACGCCCCATCACTGCGCTGGCAAAACCAAACAGGGCTTTGGATATTCCGCCCTGCGTGGCAAAGTTGCCCATCAAGATAAAGAGCGGAATGACCGACAGGTCGTAACTGGCGAAGCGTGCAAACGCCTGCGTGTTGAGAAAGTTGGACAACGGCCCCCAACCCGCCTGGCCCACGTACCCCACGCAACCCGCTACAAACATGGCCACGGCAATCGGCACGCGCACCGCCATCAGCACCAGCATGATGGCAAAAATAGTCAAAGCCAAGGCAATCGGGGTCATGCGGTTACCCCGGAATTTTCTTGGGCCGCATCACTTTGCACGGTTTGCACCGAGGCGATCACTGCCGTCAGTACCAGCGGCGGCACGATGGTGGCGTAAACGATCCATTCAGGAAAACCCATCATCATGGTGCCCGCGTGCGTTGTGTAAGCGTTAATCCCGCCCAGAGTGGTGCGCCAGGCCAACAGCGCCATCATCACCGCAATTAAGAGAGACCCAAAGCGGTCCAGGTAGTTGATGGTTTGACTGCTTGCGCGGGCGGTGAAAAAGTCAACAATGATGTTGCCCCGGCGCAGCTGGCACCACGGCATGAAAAGGGCAATGGCGGCACCTGCGGCCACCCCGGTCAGTTCAAAATCGCCTGAAATCGTCAGGCCAATGGTGTTGCGGCCAATCAGGCTGGCGCAGGTCATCAAGGTGATGAGGGTCAGAATGACGCCCGCCAAAATAGCGCAGAATTTGGCCAGGGTTTCCAGTAGTTTCATGCTTGTCTTCTCATTTTTTTGACGGGCCCGGGTCGGTTGCCGGGCCTCGTTTCTCGCGTCTATCAGGCTGGCGGTCTAGCTCACATGCACCGCGATAGTAACCAGTCCTGTCACACCGCCCACCATGGTGTCGCCTGACACCACGGCGGCCACACCTTCAGGCGTGCCCGAATAAATCAAGTCACCGGGCTGCAATTCCCAGGCGGTTGAAATGTGTTCAATGGTTTCGCCAATGTTCCAGATCAGCTTGGCCACATTGCTGCGCTGACGGTCCTTTCCATTGACTTGAATGTAGATTTCGGCCTTGGCAATGTCGCCTGCGTCAGCTGCAGGGGTGATGGGGCCAATGGGGGCGGACTGGTCAAAGGCTTTGCCAATGCACCAGGGGCGGCCCTGTTTTTTCATCTCGCCTTGCAGGTCGCGCCGCGTCATGTCCAGGCCCACGGCATAGCCAAAAATGTGCTTTTGGGCGTCTGCCGCCTTGATGTTTTTGCCGCCAGTGCCAATGGCCACGACCAGCTCAATCTCATGGTGGAAGTCTTTGGTCAGCACGGGGTAAGGCACATTGGCAGTGGTGCCTGCGTCAACCACCACGATGGCATCGGCGGGTTTCAAAAAGAAAAACGGTGCCTCGCGCCCGGTAAAACCCATCTCTTTGGCGTGCTCGACGTAGTTGCGGCCCACACAGTAAATGCGCCGAACCGGAAAACGATCGGTCGTGCCGACCACCGGCACGGTCACCTGGGCGGGTGGGGTAATGACGAAGCTCATAATTTGTTCCTCATGGCAATCTCTCTTCTTTAAAAATTCCCAGTGCCTGGTGCACCGGACGGTCTGAAAAACTGAACAACACGCAGCCCTGGGGCGATTCCAGGCGCAAAGTTTGCCACGACGGCACTACGAAATGGTCGCGCACGCTGAAATCGAATCGTACCGAAGCCTGCGCGCTGTCGATGTACGCAGTTCCCGCACCTTCGACCACGCTGAACACCGCGCCGTCGGTCTGGCGATAGGGTTTACCCACAAACCCTGGCGACAAGCGCTGCATGAAGGTGGCCATGGTAGGCATAGGCGAGCCGCCCGTGAGTGGGTTGACGTAGCGCAGCTTAACGCCATCCCAGTCGTCAATCGGAGCATCACGTTCGAGCTGGTGCAGGGCTTCGCGGCTGCGCTCGTAGGGGTAACTGAAGATGGGCGAGGTTTGCCCAAAAGGTGCCGCGCCGCGCACTGGCGCCATGTTGTGGCCATAACGGGCCAGGCTACTGCCCTCGGTTTTGGACACGGTTTGGGTTTTGTCGGTGGCGTTTTCGGCAAAGCCTGCATCAAAAAAGCGAATCATGGGGATGTCCAGCCCATCAAGCCACACCACGGGTTCGCTGCTTTGCCCAGCCGAGTCAACGTCGTGCCCGTGGTCGTGCCAAGTCCAACTGGGGGTGATGATGAAGTCGCCTGGCCGCATGGTGGTGCGCTCCCCATCCACTGCCGTGTAGGCGCCCGAGCCTTCCACAATGAAACGCAGTGCGCTTTGGGTGTGGCGGTGCGCCGGGGCCACTTCGCCTGGCATGATGACCTGCAAGCCCGCGTACAAAGACTGGGTGATGGCCGATTGCCCTTTAAGCGCCGGGTTTTCCAGAATCAACACGCGGCGAACCGCCTCCTCAGCGGTGATGGCTTGGCCCGCACGCATCAAATACGGCCGAACCTGCTCATATTTCCAGAGCGTGGCCAGACAGGGCGACTTGGGTTGCTGCGGCACCAAGGCGTGCAAAACCTCCCATAACGGTGTCAGGTGCAAGGGTGCCATGTCTTGGTACAACTGCTGGCGAACGGTGGTTGTGGTTTGCATGTCGGGGTTGTCCATGGGATCGGGGGGCCAAAATGCCTGCTCTGGTTCATTCACGGTACTTTCGAACGACCGCTTTTTTGAATTTAATAAGTATACGTATTAATTGTTCGACCGACAAGCGATTTGTGTTGTTGCGTGGCTAAACTCGTCTGCATGGACACAAGTTTTGACTTTCAACACGCCGTGGGACACCAAATTCGCCGTGCGCACCAACTGGCGGTGGCGATATTCATGGAAGAGACGCAGGGGTTCGATCTGACGCCAGTGCAGTTTGCCATGCTGAACACGCTGATCGACGAGCCGGGCGAAGACCAGGCGACGCTGGCCAAGCGGGTGGCGTTTGACGCGGCCACCTCGGGCGCGGTGATTGCCCGTTTGGAGGCCAAAGGCTGGGTTAAGCGCCAGGCAGACCCGGGCGACCGCCGTCGCAAACTGCTGTGGGCGACTGAGGCTGGTGTCGCCATGGCGATGAAGATGAAGGACGCTGTCAGTCAGGCTCAGGCCCGCATCGTCAGCCCTTTAGACGAGACAGAGCGGGCGCAATTTCAGCAGTTGCTGGGCAAATTGGTAGCAGGGCTGCAAGGCGAGTGAGCTTAGGCAACCTCATCAATCTGACTTGACCACCAACTCAAAGTGCTCCACGGTCGGCATGCCGTTGAAAAACGGCCCAACTATCGCCCGCCATTGGGCAAATAAAGGCCCTTGCCGAAAGTCAACCGTGTGGTTTTCCAGCGTGTCCCAGAAAATTTGCAGGATGTAGCGCTCTTTAGATTCAATGCCCCGATTGACCTTGTACCCCTGAAAACCTGTGGCCTTGGAGGCTACTTCGCGCACCCCACGTTGAATGGCTTCTTCAAAAGCGGCGTTTTGGCCGGGGTGGATGCGAATGTCGGCAAGTTCGAGGATCATTTTGGGGTTTTGGTGAAGGTTAATTGGAATCTGGCCCCAATTAAACACCATCGAGCTGGCGCAGTGCGATTGGGGGCACGGCCACAATCTTTTTGAGCCGTTGGCTTGAATGTCTAAAACTTGTCACCAATTCACAGAGAGCGGACAAAGTGTTGGGCCGTTCGTTAAAATTATCCGATGGCCACTCAAACCCCTGTTAAACCCCCGTCAATTCCGCGTCCCGCCCGCCCACCCGATCCTGATGATGGCGGGGCGGTAGTGCTGGAGCGGCGAACCCAAAAGGTCAAGCCGCCCCAAATGTACCAAGTGTTGATGTTGAACGACGACTACACGCCCATGGAATTCGTGGTGGTGGTGATTCAGGAGTTTTTCAGCAAAGACATGGAAACGGCCACTCAGATCATGTTGAAGATTCACCTGGATGGCAAAGCAGTTTGCGGGGTTTACTCCAAAGACGTGGCCGCCACCAAAGTCGATCAGGTGCTGGAGGCCGCAGCCAAGGCGGGTCACCCGTTGAAATGTCTGAGTGAACCGGTGGAGTTTTAGTGTTTAAGGGTTTACAAGTCGATGCGCCGAAAGCGCTGAAATCGGATTACAGTTAGCCGTGAACACAGCAACTTCGAGTCCCGCGAAAACGAGCGTCAAAGTGAAGAGCATCAGAGTTAAACAAGGCACAAGGAAAAGCACATGATTGCGCAAGAACTGGAAGTTAGTTTGCATATGGCGTTTGTCGAGGCACGTCAACAACGCCACGAGTTCATCACGGTTGAGCATTTGCTGCTGGCCCTGCTGGACAACCCCAGCGCCGCTGAGGTGCTGCGCGCCTGCTCAGCCAACATTGACGATTTGCGAAAATCGTTGGGCAACTTCATCAAAGACAACACGCCTCAGGTGGCGGGTTCGGAAGATGTGGACACCCAGCCCACGCTGGGATTTCAGCGGGTGATTCAGCGCGCCATCATGCACGTGCAGTCCACGGGCAGCGGCAAAAAAGAAGTGACGGGTGCCAACGTGCTGGTCGCCATTTTTGGCGAGAAAGATTCGCACGCCGTTTACTATTTGCACCAGCAAGGTGTGACCCGGCTTGACGTGGTGAATTTCATCGCTCACGGCATCAAAAAGAGCGACCCGCCAGAGCCTGCCAAATCTGGCGAAGCTCAGGCTGAGGGCGAAGAGGGCGGCGCTGAAAAGAATGAAAAGCAAAGCCCGCTCGAGCAGTACACCCAAAACCTGAACCAGTTGGCCAAAGACGGCAAGATTGACCCGCTGATTGGCCGCGAGTACGAGGTAGAGCGCGTCATTCAAATTTTGTGCCGTCGCCGCAAAAACAACCCGCTGTTGGTGGGCGAGGCGGGCGTTGGCAAAACCGCCATTGCCGAGGGCCTGGCCTGGCGCATCACGCAAAAAGAAGTGCCCGAAATCTTGGCAGATTCCGTGGTCTATTCGCTGGACATGGGCGCCTTGCTGGCGGGCACCAAGTACCGGGGCGATTTTGAACAACGTTTGAAAGGCGTTTTGAAATCGCTTAAGGACAAGCCTAACGGCATTTTGTTCATTGACGAAATCCACACGCTGATTGGTGCGGGTGCTGCCTCTGGCGGCACGCTGGACGCGTCGAACCTGCTGAAGCCGGGCCTGAGCTCGGGTGCGCTCAAGTGCATTGGGGCAACCACCTTCACGGAATACCGGGGTATTTTTGAGAAAGACGCGGCCTTGTCGCGGCGTTTCCAAAAGGTCGATGTGGTCGAGCCGACCGTGCAAGAAACGGTGGACATTCTCAAAGGCCTGAAATCGCGTTTTGAAGAGCATCACAGCGTGAAATACGCCTTGGCCGCTTTGCAAGCCGCTGCGGAACTCAGCGCCAAGTACATCAACGACCGCCATCTGCCTGACAAGGCGATTGACGTGATTGACGAGGCGGGTGCCGCGCAACGCATTCTGCCAATCAGCAAACGTAAAAAAATCATCACCAAAACCGAGGTGGAGGAAATCGTCGCCAAGATCGCGCGCATTCCGCCCGCTAACGTGTCCAACGACGACCGGGGCAAGCTCAAAACCCTTGAGCGGGACCTGAAAAACGTGGTGTTTGGCCAGGACAAGGCGCTGGACGTGCTGGCGTCTGCCGTCAAAATGGCGCGCTCTGGCTTGGGCAAGGGCGACAAGCCGATCGGCAGCTTCTTGTTCAGCGGCCCCACGGGCGTGGGCAAAACCGAAGCCGCCAAGCAATTGGCGTACATCATGGGCATTGAGCTGATTCGCTTTGACATGAGCGAGTACATGGAGCAACACGCCGTGAGCCGCCTGATTGGCGCGCCGCCCGGCTACGTGGGCTTTGACCAAGGCGGTTTGCTGACCGAAGCCGTCACCAAGAAGCCGCATTGCGTGTTGCTGCTGGACGAGATCGAAAAAGCCCACCCGGCGATTTTTAACGTGCTGCTGCAGGTCATGGACCACGGCACCCTGACTGACAACAACGGTCGCAAAGCAGATTTTCGCAATGTGATCATCGTCATGACCACCAATGCTGGTGCCGAGACCATGAACAAGGCGACCATTGGCTTCACCAACCCGCGCGAGTCGGGCGACGAGATGGCGGACATCAAACGCCTGTTCACGCCCGAGTTCCGCAACCGGCTGGACGCGACCGTCAGCTTCAAGGCGCTGGACGAAAACGTCATTTTGCGGGTGGTCGATAAGTTCTTGCTGCAACTTGAGACGCAATTGGCCGACAAAAAGGTGGAGGTCACCTTCACTGACGTGCTGCGCAAGTACCTGGGCAAAAAGGGCTTCGATCCGCTCATGGGCGCGCGACCCATGCAACGCCTGATTCAAGACACCATTCGCCGCGCCCTGGCCGACGAGTTGCTGTTTGGCCGTTTGATTGACGGTGGCCGCCTGACGGTGGACATGAAAGTCACGACCGACGACAAGGGCGTGGAAAACGGCGAAGTGCTGCTGGACATTCAGCCCCTGCCGAAAAAGGAAGGCCGCGCCAAACCGGAAGCTGCAGAGGCAGCTGCGGCGGACTAATTTGTTGGAATTAGTTTGCTATAATTAATATAGCAAACTATTTAATTAGTTTGAGAGCTAGAGGCTTTTTTGGTTGATATTTTAGCTAAATCAGCAAAAAAGGGCCACCAAATACCCATATTGGGTATTTGGTGGCCTTTATTGCATATTTTGGTCAATTCAGCCTGTCGCGCAAACTGGTACGGCCAACTAGTCCAGCTAACGAGTCGCGCTAAACCCGCAAACTCAAAGCTGGCTGCGAATCGCCTCAATCCGCGCCCGGTTCACGCCAAAGTCTTTTTGCCCTAAGCGGCTGCACGAGCGCACCTGAATCACGCCGTTGGCAGTGTCGAGCCAAAATTCCACGTCATCGGTGAATTTGAGCAAGGCCGTGGTGCTTTGCGCGTAAATGTAGCCGGGCTCTCGTTTCACAATCACCGTGCGCTCTGTTTTTTGCAGCAGTGCAGCCAGTTTTTCCATGGCTTTATCGCCGTCACCCGTGAATTTGATCGGCGCGATGTTGGCGTAATCTTTTTGCGGATGGTCCGGGTAAAAGCCAGTTTGGCTGCTCACGCTGTTGGGGGTTTTGGATGGCGGCTTGAAGCGGCCATCGGTCACGCCCAAGCGCTCAGGCACATCACCTGCCAGCTTGCCCATTTGGCCGGCAATCACCAAAACGATGGCAATCAATGCCACCAACACACCCAAATAGCTTAAAAACTTCATTGCAAACCCCTTCATGGCTCTCACCTTGTGAAAATTGAGCCCTGAGAATACCGCAAGCCAGACGCTTTGCGGCGGCTGGCTTGCAGTTTAGAGAGCGGGTTCAGATTCAGCGCTCAACGCTGAACGCAGCGCCTTGCGCTGTACACGCGGCGTTGTGCGGACAGTATTCAGCGCTTTTTGAGACGGTTTTTTGACCTATTTAAAGCCAACCCGGTCCAGCATTTGCTGCACTTTGACCATGTTTTTGGCCACCGAACCGATGGGAATGGTTTCTGACTTGAAACCTTCGGCCGCCATGGCGGCCAGCGCAGCGTTGTTCACTGCCACGCCTTTTGCAACCGGCCACTCATTGTTGCCATTGGCAAAGTAGTTTTGCGCCGAAGGGCTGGCCAGGTATTCCAAAAACTTCACGGCGTTGGCTTGGTTCTTGCTGTTTTTGGCGACTGCGCCGCCCGCCACGTTCACATGCGCGCCCCAGGTGCTTTGGTTGGGAAACACCACGCCAATGCGCTCCACAATCGCGCGGTCTTCGGCCTTGGTTGAACGCATCAAACGCGCCAGGTAATAGGTGTTGGTCACGCCAATGCCGCATTCGCCCGAGGCCACGCCTTTGATTTGGTCGGTGTCACCGCCCGTGGGTGGGCGGGCAAAGTTGGCGACCATGCCTTTGAGCCAGTTTTCTGTGGCCACGTCGCCCATGTGCTCTGTCACCGCGCCAAACAGGCTCAAGTTGTAGGGGTGCGAGCCTGAGCGGATGCACAAACGACCTTTGTTGACCGGGGCCCCCAGCTTTTCGTAAGTGTCAACATCGGATTTGCTGACCTTGAGCTTGTCGTAAACCACGACACGTGCGCGGGTCGAAAAACCAAACCAGGCCGTGCCACCGTCTGGGGCTGGATTGGCCCGCAGCCGCGCGGGAATCGCGTCGTCCAGCACCTTGGATTTGATGGGAAGAAACAGCCCGTCCACCTCGCCTTTGTACAAGCGAGCGGCGTCCACCAGCAAAATGACGTCCGCAGGGGACGCGGTGCCTTCTGCCTTCAGACGGGCGAGAATACCTGCATCGTCCGCGTCAACGCGGTTCACTTGGATGCCCGTTTGTTGCGTGAAATTGGCGTAGAGTGCCTCGTCCGTCGAATAGTGGCGGGCCGAATACAGGTTGACCAACTGCTCTTGCGCCATGACACCCACGCTGGTGAGTTGACTTGCGATGGCTAGAACGGTGAGGGAGGCGAGTTTGAATTTCATGGGGTTCCTGCAAATGAAGTCACTGGGTTTTGAGAAAGGTGGCTGGGCGACTGATTGATGGACTGTCGATTTAACGGACCGACGAATTGACAAAGTGGTGAAGCGATTGAATGAAGACCTACCTGATGAATTATATTGTAAACGCGAATACTTCTCAATACCGAATTAAAAATAGGGCCTTTGCCGCACGCTATGTCGCCCGTTGCCAACTGGGCCTGTTGGCAATGGTCTTGGTGGGCTGTAGCCAGGTGCCGGTGACCCGCCCCACGGCGGGGTCCTTGCCCGACCCAGTCATCACGGTTGAACCCACTCCTCCGGTGGTCAAGCGCCCTCCCAAAATTGGCTTGGCCTTGGGCGGCGGCGCAGCACGCGGTTTTGCTCACGTGGGGGTGATTCAGGTTTTGGAAGAAAACGGCATTCGCCCGAGCTTCGTGACCGGCACGTCGGCGGGCAGTTTGGTGGCGGCAATTTACGCTAGCGGTAAAAACGGAGCGCAATTGCAGGCGGTGTCCGAGGCGATGGACGAAGTCAGCTTCACCGACTGGACGCTGCCCCTGTTCAACCGGGGCATGCTGCGCGGCGAGGCGATGGCGCGTTACGTGAACAAGCAGGTCGATGGCCGCCTGATCGAAAGCTTTGCGCTGCCTTTGGGCATTGTGGCCACCGATTTGAACAGCGGGCAGGCGGTGCTGTTTCAGCGCGGAGACACGGGCACAGCAGTGCGAGCGTCAAGCGCCGTGCCTGCGGTGTTTCAGCCAGTCAAAATTGCGGGGCGCGAGTATGTGGACGGCGGTTTGGTGTCGCCTGTGCCGGTGCGTTTTGCCCGCCAAATGGGTGCGGAGCTGGTCATTGCCGTTGACATTTCAAGCGCGCCCGAAAGCAACCCGGCCAACGACACGCTGCAAATTTTGTTGCAAACCTTTGCCATCATGGGCAAAAGCATCAACAGCTACGAGTTAAAAGACGCCGATGTGCTGGTGCGCCCCGCGCTCACGGGTCTGTCCAGCGCCGACTTCACCACCCGCAAACGCTCCATCGACGCGGGCCGCGCCGCTATGCAGCAAATGCTGCCGTTGCTGCGCTTGAAGCTGGTGGAACTGGCCAAATTGCCGTGACAAGGTTTGATGGACGCCGTGCGAATACGCTCGCCAATTTCATGACCTTGCTTTTTTAGGCAGCTTCAATTTGCCCGCGGTGTTGAGGGCGATGGCTTGGGCAATCAGCGCCTTGAAGGCGAGGTCATCAAATTGCTCCCCTTCGCGGATGTCAATTGCTCGCCGCACATTTCCGTCAAGGCTGGCATTGAACAAGTGGGCTGGGTCGGCGAGGGACGCGCCCTTGGCGAAGGTCAGCTTCACCTTGTCTTTGTAGCTTTCGCCCGTGCAAAGGATGCCGTTGTGCGACCAAACCGGCGTGCCCTGCCATTTCCACTCTTCAACCACACCTGCGTTGACCTGCAAGATCAGCTTGCGCAGGCGCCCCAAGGTGTCGCCGCGCCAGTCGGCCAGGTCCGCGATTCTTTGCGTGATGAGGTCTGACGCTGACGAGGCGTTGGGTTTAACTTGGTTTTTCATGGGTTGGACTGTCTGGTGATTCGGATCAACAATGCGCAGTTTTCGATTTTCGATTTTGAGTTGGCGGCTTGGAGTTTAGGGCTTACGGCATGCGCCTTAGGGTTTGGCCTGCATCACACCGAAAACTGGAACAACCCCCAAATCAAGGCCACCAATTGAACAAAATTGACTCCCATGCCTGCAACATGAAGTTGCCGAAAATCAGCGATGGCAGCCGCATCAGGGTGTTTGAGGCGAATTCGAAGCAAGTCCATGCGGGTTAAAACGACTTTGCGCAGGGCAAGCGCAACCCCAAAGATGGCGAACAAGCACACTGCATAGACCAGCCTTCCCGCCATCGCGTAACTGATCGCTGCAACCGGTGCCGTGAAAATGACCGTCAAGTAATACGTGTTGAAAAATCCACGAATAAAACGTGAATCCAGCGGCGAGTCGTGGTTCAGCACCAGCAATGGCAGCGACCCCATGAAAAAATACCCCATGCACAACAGCAAAGGGATCGTCAGAAAGAGCGGAGCGTACATAGCTTGATCGGATGGAGCGAGTTTGGCAATTTTGATGCTTTTTTCAAAATCACAAAATCAAATTAATTGGAATCTGACCCCAATTAATTCGCCCCGCCTCGCAATGACGCCAACAGCCCGCGCGTGCAGAAACCCATTTGAAGGGATGAAGCGCTAGGCGCCCGGAGCACAGCAACCGGAACGTACTTCAGTACGTGAGGATTGCGAGCACCGCGCAACAACGCGATTCGCCCGTCCAATGGGTTCATGAATGCGCGGGCAAAAAAAAGGGCCAGTCTTGCGACTAGCCCTTAAGGGATCCCTGAACCTGATGGTTTCGAAAGGACCCGAGGAGACAACCCGTAGAAACCTAAACTTGCATTTAAGTTCCCAAAAATTGATACCTGAAGTATGTCAGGGTTTTCCCGCAAAAACTAGAGTTGACACTCCAATCAGGCGGGAAAAGTCCAAATTTGAGAATTCTTGTGAAGAATTAACGCTTTTTGCTGACCGACTTGGTGGCGTCGATGGTGTTGGCAGCAACGGTGTTGAAGTTGGACTCAGCAGCGTCAGTGGCTTGCTTGACAGCTTTTTGAACCGACTCAAACGCGTTGCTAGCGGCTGAAACAGCACTTTTAAACACGGCAACAGCGGTTTCGGAACCAGCAGGCGCGTTCTTGGCAGCGGTGTCAACCAAGCCAGCAAATTTCTTTTGCGCAGCAGCGGTTTGCTCTTCAACCGATTTGGTGAACTCAGCAGACGAGCTTGAAGCGATGTCATACAAATGACGGCTGTAAGCGGCGGTCTTCTCAGCCAATGGCTGCAGGAAGGCGGTTTGCAAAGCCATCAGTTCTTGTGCGTCTTTCACGCTCAAAGAAGCCTTGGCGTGCTCGGTGACTTCTGACAAAGCCGCTTTGGAAGCGGTCAGGTTCAGTTCAACAATTTTCTCAACGCCTTCGAATGCCTTGGATGTCAGGCCGAACAGGGTTTCCATGTTGGCTTTGTGCGATGCAGCGATTTGGTCAACGGTAAACATAGTGAAATCTCCAGTTAAGTTAAGTTAAGTTCAATAAGGGCAAAAATGCTCTTTGTCTGCTTTACCGCGACTTGACTCTAGCGTCTCATGCCACTCCGGGGAGTTTCATGTTGCAGTGCAGCATGGCATGAATTATAGGGTTATCCCGAACCGATGCAAGCCTTTTTTGCTGCATTGCAGCATATTAGAGTTCAACTTCTAAACGGGCCGATTTTCATCGCGGTGACACAGTGAAGGGTTTGAATCAATGCCCTGGCAAAAAAAGATCAGTTTTCAGAAAAAAAGAACCTGTAGGTTCTTTTTTTTTGAAAACGACTCAAAAATACTAAAATATGAATAAAATCAACCTCTAGCTCCCGAGTATATTCAGTAGTTTGCTATTTAAAATATAGCAAATTAATAGTCAACAAATTTGCCATGAATGAATGCCGGAATTGGCATCAATGCAGCGCACCACTGTATTCACAATTCGACAAGACGTACCAGCTCAATCAACCATTCAACCTCATTCACAAGCCACCGAACCATGAAATACCGCAATTTAGGCCGCAGCAATCTCAAAGTTTCCGCCCTGTGTCTGGGCACCATGATGTTTGGCGACCAAACCGCGCTAGACGAGGCGAGGGTGATCGTGCAAGACGCCCACGCCCACGGAGTTAACTACATTGATACGGCCGATGTTTACATGAAGGGTGCCTCTGAAACCATGGTCGGTGAGCTGATCAAAGCGCAGCGCCACGACTGGGTGTTGGCCACTAAACTGGGCAACAAAATGTCGGATCGGCCCAATGAAGGGCATTTTTCAGCCACGTGGATGCAGCGTGAAATTGATGCGTCCCTCAAACGCTTGCAAACCGATTACGTGGACATTTTGTACATGCACCTGGACGCCAACGGCATGAACCTGGAAGAGCCGCTGCGCGCCCTGCAAACCATGTTACAGATGGGCAAAATTCGCTACTGGGGGGTGTCCAACTTTCGCGGTTGGCGCATTGCCGAAGCGGTGCATGTGGCCGCCCAACTCGGCATGCCAGCCCCCGTGGTCTGCCAGCCGTATTACAACTTGCTGAACCGCATGCCTGAAGTTGAGGTGCTGCCGGCCTGCGCGCATTACGGAATCGGCGTGACACCCTACAGCCCGGTCGCGCGCGGCGTGCTCACGGGCAAGTACGCGCCGGGCCAGGCACCCGACCCCGCCACCCGCGCGGGCCGTGGCGACAAACGCATTTCTGATACCGAGTTTCGGCAAGAGTCGCTGGTGATTGCGCAGACTTTGCGCCTTCATGCTGAATCTAAAGGCACAAGCCTGGCGCATTTTGCGACGGCCTGGGTGCTGGCCAACCCGCGCGTCAGCTCGGTGATTGCCGGGCCGCGCACCTTGGCGCAATGGCAAGATTACCTGCCCGCGCTTGAATACACGGTGACCGCTGAAGACGAGGCGCTGGTGGACAGCCTGGTGCGCCCAGGTCACCCGTCTACCCCCGGCTACACCGACCCGGCTTACCCTTTGAATGGGCGCTGAAAAACAGCCCAGCCCAGCAGCGCCAAACTGGCCAAAAGCCCAAGCCACTTGACCAAGGCAAACAGCGTCATGGCCACGCCAAACGGCCATTGCAGGCTGGGCATGGCGCTGCTGTCTGCTGTCCAAATCACTGCCAGGGTGGCCAGGTTTTCAAACACATCACCCAAAACCATCGCGCAAGGTGCCCAACCCAGGCGGTTGAGCCAGCGCGTGGCGCCTTCAGGCCGGGGGCTGGCACCCGTTGCCATAGCTACTGTGCGCAAACGCGCCAGCCGCGCAAACGCCCAGCCGGTGCCGCGTGCCAACAAATAACCGTAGCTGGCGATGGTGGCAAAGTCGACAATCACCGCCCAAACCGGGCTGTAAAACGCACTCAAGCCCGCGCCGGGCGGCTTCAGGTGCGTAACCCAACCCATTTGCCAATTGGAAAAGCAAATGTTGATTCGAAACACGGCTGGCCAGCGGTTCATCCAGTCCCAGGGCATGGCACAAATCGCTTGATCGGCTTTGGGTTGCAGGTGCAAAGCGCCCGAAATGGTCATGAACACCAACATCAACAGTGCGGCCAACAGCAGCCAGCGCATCGCTCTGGGCGCCTGCCAGCTGGTGTTTTGCGGGAATTTCAGCGCATCGGCCGCCACGGTGGGCGACTGAACGGGTGGTTTTTGCAGCACACGGCCCAGGTCAAGCAACTCGCCTGGGTCGCGCACGCGCATGCCGCCCAGCGCCCACCACGGGGCGATGTAAATTTCGCTGTGCACCACTTTTTGGCGCACTGGGGTAGCGGGCGGGGCAGCTTGCGGGTTCACCGACGCGGCGCTGGTGACGGCAGCGCGGCTTTTGTCGTCCAGAAGCGCTTGAATTTTGCTGTTGTCGGGCAAACCGTCGATGCCCAGCAGGGCCGAGCGAATCCGCAGCCCGCACAGCGCAGAACCCGCCTGGCCCACCATCCACAGCAGGGTTTGCTGCGATAAACCAGCTTGTTCATTGGCATACCCGCCACCCACGTCCGAATGGCAGCCTGCAAACCATTCCTGCGCCATGCTTTGCTGGTGCGCGGCGTAGTCGTAATTTTGTTCAATCAGGTAGGGGCGGGGTCGAAAGGTGTAGCGAAATTCGTCCAGCGCCAGAGTTTGGCGCACATGGTGGAAGCGCTTGTTCACAATGGTGGGTACGGCGGTAATCTCTTTGTGAAACAGCGGCAACGGCGCACCGACCGACGCCACGGTGTCCCACACGCCCACAAACCAAACCGGGGCCAGGCGACCCGCTTGACCCGCAAACAGGTCGCTGATTTGGTCTTTGATGAGCTTGTACTCGCGGGCGTTGCGGTCGCGGTCTAGAAAGTAAACATGCAGCAGCGTGGGCACCATCACTTCCATCTCGGGGCGCAAAATGCCAAAGGTGCTGACCAGGCCACCTAGGCTGCGCGCGGTGAAGGCCCCGCGAGAAAAGCCAAACAGGTAAATGTCATCGCCCTGGCGCCAATGGCGCATTAAAAAGCGGTAGGCCTCGGCGATGTTTTCGTAAATGCCGCTGCCAAAGGCCAAGCCAGAAATCCGCTCGTATTTGGCTTTGATATTCTCGTACCAGGTGGCACCCGGCAGATTGCCTGAATTGCCCACGCCAGGGTCGTAATACAGCAATTGGTCATTGGCATCGGTGTCCAGCAGCTCACACAACTGGCTCACATTGGTGTCGTGCCGCCGCCCCGTCAGGTTGTTGTTGGTGCCATCCAGGCAGACGATGAGTTGCCGGCGCGCGTTGTCCATGCCTTTCTCCCTGAAGTTGCTTCAGGGCATTTCACGCGGATGGCGGGTAAATGTCAATCGGTTGCCAGCGCTGGAACTCAGGCGTCACGCACCCAGTTTTTGCGCCACGCTCACGTAAAGCGGTATGCCAATCAAGATGTTGAACGGGAAGGTCAGCCCCAACGACATGCTGAAATACAGCGAAGGGTTGGCCTCAGGGATAGCGTGGCGGATCACTGCGGGGACGGCGATGTAGGACGCGCTGGCGGCCAGAACCATCAGCAGTGCGACGTTGCCAGCGGAGATCCCCAGCACCCAACCCAAGCCCAGTGCCATGCAGGCATGCACCAGCGGTGCGAGGATGGCATAAGCTAACAACCAACTCGATTTGCCTTTGAGCGAGCCCAGGTTTCGCGCGGCGAGCAATCCCATGTCAAGCAAAAAAAAGGCAAGCATGCCCTTGAACAAATCGACTGAAAAGGGCTTCATCACGGCCTCGCCTGAATCGCCCGTCATCAGGCCAATCAGCATCGCACCCAAAAGCAGAAGCTGGGCGCCGTCGGTCACGGACTCATGAAGAATTTTGCCCAAGGACGGCGAGCTGCTTGCCACTCCCTCGCGTTGGCGCACGACGTTGGCCAGCACCACCGCCAAGACAATAGCGGGCGACTCCATCAATGCCATTGCCGCCGCCATATGGCCACCATAGTCGATGCCGTGAGTGTCCAGGTATTGCGCGGCCGTGATGAAGGTGACGGCGCTCACCGAACCATAGGTCGCGGCAATCGCAGCCGCGTCGAAACCGCTCAGGAAGCGGCGCAACAGCAAGAAGCCGATAAGCGGCACCACGGTGGCCAACAGCACTGCCGCTGCAAGGCTCACGGCCACCTCGCCTGTCAAACCTGAGTTGGCCAAGGCAAAACCACCTTTGAGACCCAGCGCCATCAGCAAGTACAAGGACAGAAATCGTGAGATCGGCGCGGGAATCTCCAGGTTCGACTTCAACAGCCCTGCGATCATGCCGAACACAAAAAAAAGGATGGCGGGGTCTAGAAAACTTTGCATGGGGTGGGCTCGAACTGTGAGCAAGGGCGGGTCAAAAGATGTCACGACTTGAACCAGAATTGTGCAACGGGCCGTCAAGTCATGAAGACTTGCAAGGTTTTGTGCATTTCAAGTGGTTTGTCGCACGGGTGCTAACACTCCTTTGCCGAGCGCGCCTAAACTACTTCTGCACATCGATTTTTTACCTCAACTTCAATTCTGGAGACGTTCACCATGCTCACACTTTGCGGCTTTCCCGTCTCAAACTATTACAACAAAGTTAAATTTGCACTGCTTGAAAAAGGTGTCGCTTTCACCGAAGAAGTGGTCATGACCAAACGAACCGATGAGGCGGTTTTGGCGGATTCCCCTTTGGCCAAAATTCCGTTCATCCGCACCGAGCACGGTGGCATTTGCGAAAGCCAGGCGATTTTGAGCTACATCGAAGACGCTTACCCCAACCCCGCGCTCATGCCTGCAGACGCCTACGGCAAAGCCAAAGTCAATGAGCTTTTGACCTACATTGACTGGCACCTTGAAATCACGGCGCGCCAGCTTTACCCGCAGGCTTTTTTTGGCGCGGCCGCTCTAAGCGACGACAACAAGGCGCGCATTGGCAAAGAGCTGGCGCACCACATTGCGGGTTTCAAGCGGCTGGCCAAGTTTGCGCCTTACGTTGCGGGCAGCAGCTTCACGCAGGCGGACTGCTCGGCTTATGTCAATTTGCCACTGGTCGGCATGGCCAGCAAAGCGGTTTTTGGCGAAGATATGCTGCTGGCAGGTGGGGTGGACTACAAAGCCTACGTCAAAATGATTGGCGATCGCCCCGCCGCGCAAAAGGTGGCGGCAGACCGCAAGGCCGCATCGGTCAAGGCTTAATTTCAGTTTGAGGCAAAGGCTAAATTTTGATATTTCCAGTCAACGCAGGCGACGTATCCCAAGGCATTCAGCTGGCCGTGGCGCCCGTGTTTTTGCTCACCGCGGTGTCGGCCATGATTGGTGCGGTAGCCAACCGCCTGGCGCGCATCATTGACCGGGCGCGTTTGCTTGAAGATCGCATTGACGCTCTGGGCGAAGGCGGTGGCCCCAAGGTGATGGCGGCCTACACCGAGCTGGCCGAGTTGCGCAAACGCGGCTTGTTGGCCAACTCTTGCGTGGCGCTGCTCACCTTGTGTGCATTGCTGATTGGGCTGACCATCATCGCCTTGTTTTTGGGTGAAACCATGCACGTGCAAGGCATTCGCACTTCGTTGGTGAGCTTTGTCGCAGGTGTGGTCTGCTTTTTGCTGGCGCTGCTTTGCTTTTTGGCTGAAACCTTAATTGCCACCCGGCTGCTGAACTTCAGGCGCCCCGCAAGCTGATGTTCGCAACGATGTCTAGAACTATTTTTGACAGGAGATTGAGATGAAATACCAATGCGCCCACCGCTGGGCCTTTAAAACTTGGGGTGGCGCACTGGAGGCCATTGAAGAAGAGCTGACCCCCATCAGCGGCCATGAAGTGACCGTGCGCATCACCCATTGCGGCATGTGCCACTCGGACCTGCACATTCAGGCGGGCGGTTTTGACATGGGCGGCGGGCGGCTGTCGTCTTTAGAGGCGGCGGGCAACAAATTGCCGCTGACTATGGGCCATGAAATCGTCGGTGAAATTGTTGACATGGGGCCAGACGTGCAGGGCGTGAAAGTGGGCGAGCACGTCATCGTCTACCCTTGGCTGGGTTGCGGCGCGTGCCCGACTTGCCTGCGCGGCGATGAACAACTGTGCTCTAAAGCCAATTTGAGCATGGGCATCAAGCTGCCGGGCGGCTTTGGTGACCTGGTGCGCATGAGCCACGAGCGCTATTTGGTGCCGTTTGGCACGCTGGACCCGGCGCGCGCCGCCACTTTTGCCTGCGCTGGCATCACCGCTTACGGGGCGATTCGCAAATTACCCGCAACCACGGCTGAAGATTGGGTGGCCGTGATTGGCTGCGGTGGCGTCGGGATGACGGCTGTGGCGCTGTTGTCGGCAACCCAGGCAGGCCGCATTGTCGCGATTGACCCGGATCCTGCCAAGCGCGAGGCGGCGCTCAAATTTGGGGCCAGTTTGGCGTTTGACCCGAATGTCAAAGGCGTTTTGAAAGAAATCGCCATCGCCACGGGTGGCAACGTGGCCGGGGCGGTTGATTTTGTAGGGGCCGAGTCAACCTCGACCTTTGCCGTCAATGTGGTGCGCCGCGCGGGGCAGGTGGTGATCGTCGGGCTGTTTGGCGGCGAATTCAAGCTGGCTTTGCCGATGTTTATTTTCAAATCGCTGTCGGTCACGGGCTCGTACACGGGCGGCATTCAGCTGTTGCGCGAACTGGTGGCCTTGGCGCAAAAAGTCACGCTGCCGACCATTCCCATTGAACTGCGCCCTTTGAGCACCGTGAATCAGGCGCTGGACGATTTGGCTAAGGGCCGCATTGTGGGGCGGGTGGTGCTGCAGCCTTGAACGCTCCAGCGCGGACCACTTTGACCACCTTACACGGCGCTGGGGTCGCGCCGGGCGAAACAGAGTCTGCCTACGCCTGGGTGCGCCTGCTGGCATCGCTGGCGCTCATGACCATTGGCGGCGCTGGCATGTACTCGGTCACCGTGGTGTTGCCACGAATCCAGGCTGAATTTGGCGTGGCACGGGCCGATGCTTCTTTGCCCTACACCTTGACCATGGTCGGCTTTGGTTTGGGTGGCGTGCTGATGGGCCGCCTGTCAGACCGTTTTGGCATTGTGAGGACGGTGCTGGTCGGCGCCTGTGGCCTGGGGTTGGGTTTTTATGTGGCGGGCTCCAGCACCAGCCTGTGGCAGTTCAGCTTGGCGCAGGGTTTTTTAATGGGGCTGTTGGGCACCTCGGCCACTTTCGCGCCGCTGGTGGCTGACACCTCGCAGTGGTTCACTCGCAGGCGTGGCATTGCGCTGGCCATCTGCATGAGCGGCAACTACCTGGCTGGTGCCGTGTGGCCGCCCATCATTCAGCATTTTGTGGAAAGCGCAGGCTGGCGGCACACCTACATGGGCATTGGCTTGTTCTGCTTTGTGTCGATGCTGCCGCTGGCGATGGTATTGCGCAGGCGCTTGCCGGGGCAGGCGGTGCCGACTGCTGTTGCTACGTCTGCTACTGCTTCTGCCACCACGTCCGCCACCCCATCCGATTTGGCCGCCTCGCAACCTGCGGCGTCCGCACAATCTGCCCGCCCGCTTGGCATGTCGCCCGCAGCTTTGCAGGCGCTGCTGTGTGTGGCGGGCGTGTCGTGCTGTGTGGCCATGTCCATGCCCCAAGTTCACATCGTGGCCTACTGCGGTGACTTAGGGTTTGGCGCTGCGCGGGGTGCAGAAATGCTGTCATTGATGCTAGGCATGGGAATTTTGAGCCGCTTGGCCTCGGGCTGGATTTCGGATCACATTGGCGGCCTTCGCACGCTGCTGTTGGGCTCCACCTTGCAAGGCATTGCGCTGTTGCTGTTTTTGCCTTTTGACGGGCTGGTGCCTTTGTACGTGGTCTCTGGCCTGTTTGGCCTGTTTCAGGGCGGCATAGTGCCAAGTTACGCCTTGATCGTGCGCGAATACTTCGCCCCCCAAGACGCAGGTGCCCGTGTCGGCACGGTGCTGATGGCCACGCTGTTCGGCATGGCGCTGGGCGGCTGGATGTCGGGTGCGATATTCGACTGGACGGGCTCTTACCAAGCGGCGTTTCTGAACGGCATTGCCTTTAATTTGCTGAACGTCAGCATCGTGCTTTACCTGCTGTACCGGGCGCGCCGACTGTCGGGTGGTGCAGGATTGACTGGTTTGCGGCGTGCTGCTTGATGCCTGAAGTCCGATGCTGCGATGTAGCGTGATGCTGCTCTGTGGTCTGGTTCAGTGTTGAGGCTTCACCGCAAAGACCATCAAAAATAATAGCAAACTATCGATATTATTCGAGAGCTAGAGGCCTTTTTTACTCGTTTTTTCGCTTTTGGAGGGACTAAATACCCAATTTGGGTATAAAAAGCGTCAAAAACGCCAAATTCTCGTAAAATCAGCGCAATCGTTCCCGGGTGGCCTATTGCAAAACCTCCAGCAAGCGGTCCAGCCCGCCTGAATTGATCGCCACCATGGCCTGCTCGCGCACGCGCGGTTTGGCGTGGTACGCGACTGACAGCCCGGCAATCGACATCATGGGCAAGTCATTGGCGCCGTCGCCCATGGCAATGGCAAGGCGCGGGTGAATGCCGTTGGACGCGCAGGTTTGAATCAGCATGCGGCGCTTTTCTTCGCCATCGCAAATGTCGCCCCAGTGCTGGTTGACCATGCGCCCCGTCAAAAAACCGGCTTCGTCAATTTCAAGAATATTGCTGCGGGTGGCGTCAAGGCGCAGCAGGTCGCGCACCCGATCCGTGAAAAACGTGAACCCTCCGCTGACCAGCAGAGTCACCATGCCGACTTTTTGGCAAGCCGCAACCAGATCGGCAGCGCCGGGGTTGAGCTTGAGCCGGTGGTTCAGTACCTCTTCCATGCTGCCCACGCTCACGCCCTTGAGCAATGCTACGCGGCGGCGCAAGCTGTCTTTGTAATCCGTGATTTCGCCGCGCATAGCGGCCTCAGTGATCGCCGCCACCTCGGCCTTGCGTCCGGCAGCGTCGGCAATTTCATCGACACATTCGATGTTGATGAGGGTCGAATCCATGTCGAAAGCGATGAGTTTGAAATCACGCAGACGCAAGGGCGGCGTGAATTTCCGAATCACCAGGCCGGGGGAGCGTTCAGTGGGGTGCATGGGTCTACCAGGTCAATCCAAATTGTCGAAAAATTAGTTGGCAGGGGCCGAATCGCGCATCCACTGCCGCAGCCGCGCCAAGTCGTCAAAGTCCACCACCTCGCCCAAACTTCCGTTGTCCTGGACAATTTTGAAACGCTTCGCATCTTTGGTCAAAAACATCACCTTGCCGTAAGTTTTTGACTGGTGTTTCGCTTTTCGGGTGGCATCTTTCACGTCGTGTTTGGTTTCTACCAGGCGCATCAGTGGTGCGTCGTCCAAGTCATGGTGCAGGCAAACCACGAAATCGGGGTAAAACATGTTGCGGCTGTCTGAGCGCATCAGCGCTATGCTGTAGGGCTTGTTTTGAGGGTTGCGATGCCACCAGGCAACAAAATCTGCCTGGTCCAAGGCCTTGGCAAATGCCAATTCTTGCGTGTTGAACTCGTAAGTGGCATCCAGCCGCGCGGTTGAAAACATGTCGCCCACCGGTTTTCCGCTGGCATCCAACGCGAACAGGTAGTCCTCGTTCCTAAACAGCGGCTGTGCAGTCAAAGGTAGGGATTCCGCCGCCAGCGCCACGCTGTCGGTTTCTGGAAACATCACGCCATAAATGTTTTTACGGGAAGGCAACAAAGTTTTGCTGGATGGCATGAGCAGCGCATCAGGCAAAGGCCTAGCGGTAGCTTCGCGTGCCTTGTTGGCCCATTGGGCCTGCAGGGCCTCTTGTAACTCAGGCAGCAGCTTGTGGACAACCCAGCAAGCTGCATCTCTGGCCTGGCCCCGCAACACGCCAGGGTGGGGGCGCAACGCGTCTTCGCGGTAACTGTGAGCACGTTCAATTTCTGGCAACAGTTTTTTGGCCAATTCGTCAATCAGCTCGATCAGGTCTTGCTCTTCCAGTCCGGCAGATTCCAGGGCGTCTTGGGTGCGCTGCATCAAGGCCGCGCGGTCGGTGACGACTTGCACGCTTTCTTCAAAAATTTCACCCCCAAACAATTCAGTTCGCACTTCGCGCTCAGTCAGCAAATTCAACGCGGCGCGGGTTGCGACGCCCTTGATCTCGTCAGATATTTGCAAAGTCCGCGCGGCTTCCCGAATATCGAGTTCCAGCACATCGAACGCCGGTTTGACCTCGGTGCTGAACTGTTGCGGCGTGGCCCGACGTGCGACCGCACTCAAACGTGGGTAAGCGCGCAGGCCATTGCTTTCTAGCGCCTGCATCAACTCGTTGCGGTTTTTGGGTGCTACGCCCCTGCGAGTGCGAGGGTTGCTGGCAGCCTCCACAAAATCCAGCGCTTCTAGTTCGCCCGGTTGACCCATCGACCCAAAAAGTTCCTTCGTGGTACCCACTTCGCCCATGGGTTGAGGGTTTAGAGCTTCGACATGGCCCGTTAACTGACTGGGCGGCAATACAGGTTGGCGCACATTGCCATCTGGCGCACATGTGGGCAGCAAGCCAATGTCATAGGCCAGCGGCGGCTGGTCTGTAGCATGGTTGGTCAAACATACGCCGCCATGGGCGGTTCGCCGCACTACCAGTTCCTCAATTTGGCCCTCCAACTGCGACATCACAGCTTTGGTGGAGGCCACTGCGTCCGCAAACCCGGTCTGCGACAGCGCATTTGCCAAAAACACATAGGCCGTGTCTAGCTCTGTCGGCGCAGTGTAGGCCTGCGGAAACGTCCGTTGTAATTCGCTTGGCACACGCATTACCCGGCCAATGAACTGCATGGCAAAGTCCTCGTCGTTCACCGATTTGGTCGATGCCAGAACAAAGGCGCGTGGCGCGTCAAAACCGGTGCCAGCAGATTGCTTGAAAATCAGCACCTCGATTTGCGTATTGACGGCAATGGCGGCCATCATCACCGGGTCTGGCTCACTGGCTGAATGCATGCCAATGGCGTTGGGTGCAACAGCCAGTTCCCGGGTCAAAAAATCATAGGCTTCGCGGATTGCGTCGTCGCCATTGGCCACTTGCACCAGCATGAGCGGCACGGTAGTCAAACCACGTGCCTTCAGCATCTGGCCAATGTGCTGATTGCGCCGCCAGGCGCGGCGCAGCACGGTCAGCTTTAAATCTGTGATGCCTTGCATGGACTCACGCAGGTCGTACACCACCGTTTCCAGCCAGGGTTTGTTCAAACGCTCAGTCACCACGTCGGCGCGGCTCACGCTGAAGGCTTTGAAGGCAATATTGCCCGCACTGGCAATGAATTCGTTCAGGCGCGCGTCTTTGGGTGTGGCGCTGGCCATCAGCAAATAGTCGGGGTTGAGCCACTTTACAAAATGGCCAAATTCGGTGGCGCTGTCCAGGGCAATATGGGCTTCGCCTACCACCAAGCCGATTTCTAGGCCTCGGCTGCGAGCTAGCTCAAAAAAGCTGGCCAGGCTGCGCCGGTCGTCATCGGCGCGGTCGGCGTAACCGGCTTTGCGCGATTTGGCGCTGGCCACGCCCTGCACGGTCGAGATCAGCACCTGGCCCGCTTCGGGTGCCTCGTTTTGGGCGCTGCCAAGGTGTTTGGCCATGAGCCCGGTTTCAGCTGCCTGGCTGTCCAGGGTGTCCACGGTTTGCGCCACCAAGTTGACATAAGGCACAAACCAGAGCCACAAAACCGGGCTGGTTTTGCTGACGTTTGCCAAGATTTGAGTCAACACAAAGGTTTTGCCCGACCCCGTGGGACTGCGCAGCAGGCAGGGCGGGCGCGGCTGGGTAGCCAGCGCATCACACACACCCTGAATGATGCGGGCCTGAAAATGCTTAGCTACAAAACCCTCAGACTGGGGGGCGGTGATAGCCAAAGCAGAGCGCACGTCGCCTTGCATATCAATGCCGATCGCTGGCAAAGCCTGGCCTTTGCCGCTGGTGGCGCACGATCAACAGGCGCAGTTCATCGCCCTCAATCAGGTACACCAGCGAATACGGAAAACCCTTGAGCGGAAAGCTGCGCCGCTGCCGCGCAATGGGCGTGCCAAACTTTGGGTTTTCAGACAAAAGGTGCAAAACTCGTTCTAGTTCAGTGATGAAGCGGGTCGCAACTGGTGCCCCAGCGTGTTGAAAGTAGTAGTCCTGCGCTGCGGCGATGTCGCCTATGGCCTGGTCGTGGAACGAATATTTCATCGCACCAGTCGGGCACGCAGCTGCTGCATGGCTTCGTCACCGGGAACCCAATGCGCCCGCCCTGCAGCAATGTCTGCCTCACGCTCGTCGGCCACCTTTTCCCAGGCGGCTTCCACCTCGCCATCTGCATCAAGACTGAGAAAAATACGCTCCAGCAAATGGTTACGCTCCACTGGGGTGAGTTGCATCACTTGGGCTGCTACATATTCAAGTTGGCTGGGCATAAAAACCTCCGGGGGTGGTTGCAACGGTTAGCATGGCGAAATCATAGTGTTTGTGGCTCTGCGGGCACCGACTGTTGCTTTTTGCGACTTGCCGCAATTTGCCCATGCACCAGGACCTTTTGCAGCGACAGGCTTTCTACCTCGCGCCCCAGCGCTTGCAAATGCTCGCGCACCGTGGCGGGCCGCGCGGAATACACGCGTAACTGGCGCGCGGGCAGGGCGGCCAGCGCATCCAGCGTGGCGCGGTTGAGTTTGTGACACAGCACCGTCAGCACACCGTCTGCGGCGTTTTGCACCAGCACTTTGATGCCGCCCGTGCCGCTTTCAGTGGCAGGCACAGGCCGCGCCACCCTGCCCAGGCGCAGCGTAAGCAATTGAAAAGCCTGGGCGCAGTCAGATTCAAATGGCGCGTCGCCGGGGGCTATTTTGTCGAGTTGCAGGTAGGCAAAACTGTTGTGGGCCAGCGCCGTGTCAGATTCGATGACCTTGCGCATTCGGGCCGCGCACACGTCGCGGCACAGGTTTTTGGCGGGCTCCTTGTCGGTGGCTTCGGTGCTGCTGCACAGAATAAACTTGCGCGGCGGCTGGTTCGGCTCCTGCGCATTCAGGGCCAGCACAGCGTGGCCGGTGGTGCCGCTGCCGGCAAAAAAATCAAGCACGGTGTCGCCGGGGCGGCTGGCTTGGGCGATCAGGCCTTGGATGAGGGAAAGGGGTTTGGGGTAGGGGAAGGCTTTGGAGCCGAGCAGGTTCTTGATTTCTTCCGTGGCCACCCCACCGCGAGCGCTGCGCAGCACTTCGGGTTCGTCACCGTTGTCATCTTCAAGCGTTGCAACGTCTTCGTTTTGCCCAGCGATCCAACTGCTCAACGGTGCCAAACGCTCGGCTTCGGGCTTGGCTGTCCATAATTCTTTGCGGGAAGGGCGGCCCGGCGCAATCGGTTTGCCAACCCAAAAATCAATATCGGGCAGGTCTTGGCGCAACAAAGGCGTTTTCTTTTTAGGCAACATCGGCCCGGTGCCAGCGGCGATGGCTGCGCTTAATGCGTCGCGGGTTTCGAAGTTCATCACGTCCTCTGGCTTGCAGGGCGGGAAGTAAATCAGTTTTTGTGCAATCAGACCTTCCATGGTGTCACTGCGCAGGCCATCCAAGGCATTTGAAATTGCAATTTCATCGCCGTTTAAACGTTGGCGGATTTCCTTTTCGGAGGCGAACCGCCACGTACTGTCCGGATCGCATGGGTACCAATAGCCAGTCTCGGGGTTTTGAATTGGGTAGTAGGTGTTTTTGCGCTCAACGAGCGTTTTGTTTGCAGTCAACGGCTGCGGCGACCAGTCTCCCCGTGTGTCGTTGTCAGGGTTGCGGAATTTGCGGCGGTTGGTGGCACGGCCATTGAACTGGAAACCGGCGTTGGCATACACCAGCACGTGTTCGTGCACGTGGCTGAAGCGCTGGCTCAGGTCGTTGCCTGTGTCTTTGGTTCGCCACACCAAGCTGCCCACGCGCCGCCCCGGAAACACCTCATCCATCAACATCTCCAGCCGCGCCCGGTTTTCGTCGTTGATGCTGACCATGATGACGCCGTCTTGGGTTAGCAGGTCTTTGGCCAGTGTGAGACGCTGGTACAAAAACTCCAGCCACTGACTGTGCCGCCAGCGGTCGTTTTGGCCGACGTAGCGGTCGTTGTAAACCCAGTCTTTGTTGCCGGTGTTGTAAGGCGGGTCAATGTAAATGACGCGGATTTTGCCCGCGTGGGTGCTTTTGAGCAGGCGCAAGGAATCGAAGTTATCGCCTTCGATGATCAGGTTGGGCGTGCCCGTTGTTGCGACGTGGCCAGCCAAGTCTTTCAGGCCATGCGAGTTCTCTTCCACCAGACGCGGCAGCACGATGTTGGCGTTCAGCGCCGCGTCTCGCTCAATTGCGCTGCTTTCCCAGTACAGCCCGAGTTTTTGCTTGGTCAAATGCTCAGTGAGCAGACGGCGTAGTTGCGGGGTGCTCAGGTGTTCCAGGCTTTGCAGCAGGTCGTTTGGGGTGCTCATGTATTCACCAACCAATTTTCAATGTGTAAACCTGGCACCTTGCTGAAATCTGAATCGGCGGTTACCAGCACTGCACCAATGGCCAAGGCGTGGGCGGCAATGAAAGTGTCATTCGGCCCGATGGACTGGCCGAGCCTTTCAAGTTCGGCCCTTAGCTGGGCATAGTAAGCCGTGACATGAGTACCTAGAGGCAAAACAACCAACCCGGCAATTTGAAATTCATAGGCTTGCTGTAGTCTTTTTGACGGGCGCTTGGCCAGGCCATACACAAGTTCACATTGCACGACGATGCTGGTGCAAAGTTGCCGCTGCGGCTGGTTCAGCAGAATTTTTTGGGCACGCAGGCCCACGACACCGTCGGCATCAGCCATCATGTGGCTGATGATGCAGGTGTCCAACAAATAATGCGGCTGGGCGTTATCAGGCGCGGTTGCGGCCAAAATACTCATAACACGATGTCGTCCAGAGGCAGTAAGCCTTCGTCCACGTCTGGAAACTCATCTTCACTAGGGCCAAGCTTTCGAATCTCTCCCAAGGCCCACAACATTGCAGCAGCCGTGCCTTTTTCAGGCTTCGTCTGAATGGTTTCGATAATCAGTCGGTTTCCTTCACGATGCATGACTGCATCTTTGCCCGGCAATTCAAACTCTTTGGGAATTCGCACGGCTTGGTTGGCGCCATTGCGAAAAAGGCGCACTTGCCGCGTCGGCGAGGCAATCAAAAAAGGCGCAGCGACATCTGAAACCTGTGGTTTCATGGGAGATGGAAAATTTGACATACCAGTCCTCCAAAAGTGGGTTGAACAGTCGAAATTTTAGCATAGGCCATGGCCTATGCCGCCACTGCCGTACTCGGCTGCCCCAGTCGCTTCAGCACATCCCGCACCGTCTGCGCCCGGTCTTTGGCATCGGGCAGCGACAGTTCGATGCGCAGTTTCTCGTTGCCGGCCAGCTTGATGTAGCGGTTTTTCTGAATCAGCTCGATGATGCGCATGGGTTCGATGGGTGGGTCTTTTTTGAAGGTGATGCTGATGAGCGCGGGCGAGGCATCGACTTTGACCACGCCGTAGGGCTTGGCGATGACGCGCAAGCGGTGCACGTCGATGAGGGTTTGCGCTTGGGGCGGTAGTTTGCCAAATCGGTCAATTATTTCTTCCAGCAGCGCGTCAATTTGGTCGGCGTTTTTGGCCGTGGCCAGCTTTTTGTAGAACGACAGCCGCAAGTGAACGTCGCCGCAGTAGTCGTCGGGCAGCAAGGCCGGGGCGTGCAGGTTGATGTCGGTGGTGGCGTTCATGGGGGCCATCAAATCGGGCTCAATACCTGCTTTCAGGCAGCGCACGGCTTCGCCCAGCATCTCGTTGTACAGCTGAAAACCCACTTCCAGCATGTTTCCGCTTTGGTTTTCGCCCAGCACTTCGCCCGCGCCGCGAATCTCCAAATCGTGCATGGCCAAATAAAAGCCGCTGCCCAGCTCTTCCATTTGCTGAATCGCGTCAAGCCGCTGACTGGCCTGTTTGGTCAGGCCTTCCAGGTCGGGCACCATCAAATAGGCATAGGCTTGGTGGTGGCTGCGGCCCACGCGCCCACGCAGCTGGTGCAACTGGGCCAAACCAAATTTGTCGGCGCGGCTCATCACGATCGTGTTGGCGGTGGGCACGTCAATGCCAGTTTCAATGATGGTGGAGCACAAGAGCATGTTGTAGCGCTGGGCCACAAAGTCGCGCATCACGCTTTCCAGCTGGCGCTCGGGCATTTGGCCGTGCGCGACGGCAATGCGCGCTTCGGGCAGCAACTCTTCGAGCTTGGCGCGGCGGTTTTCAATGGTTTCGACCTCGTTGTGCAAAAAGTAGACTTGGCCGCCGCGTTTCAATTCACGCAGCACGGCTTCGCGGATCACGCCATTGCCTTCTGTTCGTACAAAGGTTTTGATGGCCAGGCGGCGCTGCGGCGCGGTGGCAATCACGCTCAAATCGCGCAGGCCTTCCAGCGCCATGCCCAGTGTGCGCGGGATGGGTGTGGCGGTGAGCGTCAGCACATCGACCTCGGCGCGCAGTGCTTTCATGGCCTCTTTGTGGCGCACGCCAAAGCGGTGCTCTTCGTCAATGATCAAGAGCCCCAGGTCTTTGAATTTGGTCGATTCGCTCAGCAGCTTGTGGGTGCCCACCACAATGTCCACCGTGCCGTCGGCAATGCCTTTGAGCGAGGCGGTGACTTCTTTGGCAGAGCGAAACCGCGAGACTTCAGCCACCTTGACGGGCCATTTGCTAAAACGGTCGGTCAGGGTTTGAAAATGTTGCTCCGCCAGCAGCGTGGTGGGTGCCAAAAACGCAACCTGCTTGCCACCCGTGATGGCGACAAACGCGGCCCGCAAGGCCACTTCGGTTTTGCCAAAACCCACATCACCACAAATTAGCCGGTCCATTGGGCGTGGACTGATCATGTCTTGAATCACCGCGTGAATGGCGGCCTTTTGGTCGGCGGTTTCTTCGAAGCCAAAAGCGTTGGCAAAGGTTTCGTAATCATTGGGCGAGTAGCGGAAGGCGTGACCCTCGCGCACGGCGCGGCGCGCGTAGATGTTCAAAAGCTCTGCGGCGCTGTCGCGGATTTGTTCGGCTGCGCGGCGTTTGGCTTTGTCCCACTGGCCGCTGCCCAGGCGGTGCAGGGGCGCTTCATCGGCGCTCACGCCGGTATAGCGGCTGATGAGTTGCAACTGGCTAACGGGCACGTACAAAGTGGCTTTGTCAGCGTATTCCAGGTGCAAAAACTCCTGAACTTCGGGCTCGCCATTGGCCAGTTTGTTGCCCAAATCCAGATTAACCAGGCCCTTGTAGCGGCCTATGCCGTGGGCCGAGTGAACCACGGGGTCACCCAGGTTCAGTTCGCTCAAATCTTTGATCAGGGCTTCAACGTCGCTGACTTGTTCTTGCTTTTTGCGTCGCCGGGTGGTTGGGCCTGCCGCAAACAGCTCGGTTTCGGTGACCAAATCCACACCGCCACCTTCGGCGTCAGCGGTCTCAAGCCAGACAAACCCTGTGTTCAACGACGACGTGGCTATGCCAATGGGCTCAACGCTGGTTAAAAAATCTTCCAGCGAATCAAAAGACGGTGGGTTGACTTGGGACGCATGCAAAAAGTCCAGCAGGCTGGCGCGTCGGCCATCGCTTTCAGCCAAAATCAAAAGCCGTTGTTGCGGATGACGGTCGCTTGCGGTGCGGGCATGTGCCTTCAAGCGAGCCAACGGATCTTCCGCGCCGCGCACCACGGTCAGGTCTGGCAGGTAGTCAAATTCGGCAAACTCGGAGGTTAGCGGTTCGGCCTCGTTGCGTGCCACCATGGGTTTGATGGCCAACTGCGCGTACTGATTGGCCAGCCCGTAAAACTGCTCAACCCCTAAAAACAGCGCTTCCGGCGGCAACACTGGGCGTTCAGGGTCGGTTTGAACAATTCGGTAGCGATCTTTGGTGTCTTGCCAAAAGCGCTGAAAAGCGCCTTCCAGGTCACCGTGCAGCACCACGGTGGTGTCTGGCCCCAAGTAATCAAACACGGTCGCGGTTTCTTCAAAAAACAGCGGCAAATAGTACTCAATGCCAGCGGTTGCCACGCCGTTGCCAATGTCTTTGTAAATGCGGCTGCGGGTGGGGTCGCCCTCTAGCAGTTCACGCCATCGGCTGCGAAACTTGGCTCGTGCGGCGTCGTCCATGGGGAATTCGCGCCCGGGCAGCAATCGAACCTCAGGCACCGGGTACAGGCTGCGCTGGCTGTCGGGGTCAAACGTGCGAATGCTGTCGATCTCGTCGTCAAACAAATCAACCCGGTATGGCACGGCACTGCCCATGGGAAACAGGTCTATCAAACCGCCCCGCACAGCATATTCGCCAGGGCTGACGACTTGGTTGACATGGCTGTAGCCTGCCAAAGTCAATTGGGCCTTGAGTTTGGCCTCGTCGAGCTTTTGCTTGACCTTGAACTGAAAGGTGTAGCCCGCCAAAAAGCTGGGGGGTGCCACGCGGTACAGCGCAGTCGTCGCCGGTATGACCACCACATCGGCCCCGGTTTCTTTGTCGCGCTGCTGAATGCGCCATAGGGTGGCTAATCGTTCGCTGATCAGGTCTTGGTGCGGCGAAAAGCTGTCGTAAGGCAGGGTTTCCCAGTCCGGAAACAGTGCGCAGCGCAATTCGGGGGCAAAAAATGCCATTTCATCGATCAGGCGCTGCGCGTCCAGCGCGTTGGCGGCGACGATGGCGACTTGGCGGTGCAGCAGCTTTTCGCGTTGGCCTAGCTGGGCCAAGAGCAAGGCGTCTGCCGAACCGGGCGGGCGCGGCAATGTGTAGCGTTTGCCTTTGGCGAGCTTGGGTAAATTCATGAAAGAGAGGCGGGCTTCTGGGGCCGATTTGGAGTCTGGAGACACAATTGAAAAACACCCCGCGCCGGTCAAGGCGGGGGTGTGGCAAAAATGGGGCGTTTTCAGCAAACCATTGGATTTTAGAATAGAGCCTTCAGCAACACCGCCTTCATGACGCAAACCCCACCCATTGACCCAGCCAATCCTGCGCCGCAAACCTTGCCAACGCGTTTATGGGCGCTGGTGCCATGCGCCGGATCGGGCAGCCGAGCAGCCACTGCCCAGCCTAAACAGTACCAAAACATCGCAGGCCAGGCACTGGTCAGGCACACTTTGCAGGCTTTGGCTGGGGTGTCGCGGCTGGCACAGGTCTTGGTCGTGGTCGCCCCGCAGGACGATTATTTTGACGATGACGGTGCCAAACCCGTTGGCGGTGCCAGTTTCAGCGTGGCCAAGTGCGGGGGCAGCACACGCGCTGTCAGTGTCGGCAATGGCCTGGATTCGCTTCTCGCGCAGGGCGCAGACCCGCAAGACTGGGTGTTGGTGCACGATGCCGCCCGCTGCCTGGTGACGCCAGCGCAGGTGAATGCGTTGATTGACGCTTGCGAGAATGACGACGTGGGGGGCTTGTTGGCCTTGCCGCTGGCTGACACCTTGAAGGCCGCCGCGCAGGGGCGGGTTGCAGACACATTGGACCGCTCAGACAAGTGGTTGGCCCAAACGCCGCAAATGTTTCGCATTGGAGCACTTCGCCAAGCGCTGCGGGTAGGGGGAAGTGGCGTGACCGATGAGTCCAGTGCCCTGGAGGCCATAGGCTTGCACCCGATGCTGGTGATGGGCAGCGCCCAAAATTTCAAAGTGACTTACCCAGAAGACTTTGCGTTGGCCGAAGCGGTTTTGCACAGCCGCAGGGCCAATTTGTCGGCTACCTTGACCGACACCACGCCCATTGCCGCATCGCCCTCAGCACAACTCCTCAATTTGACTTCTTATGACTACCCTTGATCCAATCCCCCAAACAGGGTTGCGCATGCCCCGCGTTGGCGAAGGCTGGGACATTCATGCCCTGGTGGAGGGCCGCAAGCTGATTTTGGGTGGCGTTCAAATTCCCAATGCCCTGGGTTTGCTGGGCCATTCGGATGCTGACGCTTTGCTGCATGCCATCACCGATGCTCTGCTGGGTGCAGCGGCCCTGGGCGACATCGGCTCGCACTTTCCCGACACCGATGCGCAATTCAAAGGCGCCGACTCGTCCGTTTTATTGGCCGAGGCCGCGCGAGTGGTGCGTGCCAAAGGTTTTGAGATCGGCAATATTGACTGCACTGTGATTGCGCAGGCACCCAAACTGGCCCCGCACATTGCCAGTATGCGGGCGGCGATTGCCCTGACGTTGGGGGTGGCGGTTGACCAAGTCAACGTCAAAGCCAAAACAGCGGAAAAAATGGGCCCAGTGGGCATGGGCCAGGCAATTGAGGCGAGGGCGGTCGTTTTGTTATGGCCTACATCTTGATGGCTCTTTGCAGCTTAATGTGCGCCGCCAAGCCGCCTGACTGGGTGTTGACCAAGGCAAATTTTCCGCCCATGCGCTGAACGGTTTTGTCCACAATCGACAAGCCCAGCCCGGCACCGTTGGCAGCCGTGCGAGCCGCATCACCCCGAAAAAATGGCTTGGTCAAGTTAGCCAAGGCGTTTGGCGAAACCCCTAGCCCGTGGTCACGCAGCTTGATCAGCACCCACTGATCGCGCGACCGGGCGGCAATGTCCACCACGGCAATGCCAGTGTTCACCGACTTGCCGTAACGCCTGGCGTTTTCAATCAAATTGGCAATCACGCGGCCTAATTCGACTTCATCAGCCAGTACCAGCAAGTCGGGGCTGACGTCCAGCCGAATGCGCATGTCGGTGTGGTCTTTGACGGAGTAAATACAGGCCTCAATCACGTCATTCAGGCGCACAGTGCTCAAAGTGGCGGTGTCGGGCCTGGCGTAGTCCAAAAACTTGTCAATGATGGCGTCCAGCTGCTCAATGTCGGCGGCCATGTGGGCGCGGGCTTCCAGATCGGCAACGCTCATTTCCGTTTCAAGCCGAAGGCGGGCCAGTGGGGTGCGCAGGTCGTGCGAAATGCCCGCCAGCATGATGGCGCGGTCTTGCTCGATTTTGGACAAGCGCTCGGCCATGCGGTTGAAGCCAATATTCACTTCCCGAATCTCGCTGGTGGCGACGAATTCGTCCAAATGGCCGACCGTCAAATCGCCCTCGCGCACGCGACTGGCGGCAAATGACAGCTGCTTCAGCGGGCTGTTGATCAACCGCGCAATCAGGGCCGCACCAGCCAGCGACAACACAGCGGCAATGATGAGCCAGATCACCCAGGTTCTGCCGCCAGCCGGGCTGAAGCGGGCGCGGTCGGTCAGCATCCAGTAGCTGTCGTCTTCAATTTTGAAGCCCACCCAAAGGCCACTTTCGTTGTTGACACTGTTGGCCAACACCGTTCCTGCGCCCAGCCGGGCTTTCAAGTCAACGGCGATGCGGCGGCTCAAGTCGTCGGTTTCAAAGGCTTCAAACTGATCGTTCGGTTCGCGCGGGAAAATCCTCACGCCTTCCTGATCCGTCATGGTTTTGATCAGCGACACGCGGGCGATGGCGTCGGAATGAATCAGTGCCGCGCGGCTCAGGTTGACCAGCGACGCGATTTGCTGGGCGGTTTGCATCGCGCGGGGTTCCAGCTCAAGCGCGCGCAGGGTTTGCAGCCATGCGGCAATGCTGCCCAAAAGCAGCACGGCCAACAAGAAGAAAGTACGCCAGAAAAGACTCAACCCCAGACGAAAGCCGCGCCTTTTGCGCGACTCCAACCCGGCTGGCATGGTTTCCAGCGGCATCAAGCCGCTGTCTTCGACGGGTGAAGGTTTAGCGCGTCTCACCGGCGCCATCTGGCACAAAAACGTAGCCCACACCCCACACGGTTTGGATGTAGCGAGGTGCTGCTGCGTCAAGTTCGATCAGTTTGCGCAGGCGCGACACCTGCACGTCCAGGCTGCGGTCAAAGGGTTCAAATTCACGCCCGCGCGCCAGCAAGGCGAGTTTTTCGCGCGACAAAGGCAGGCGAGGGTGGCGCACCAAGGCCTTGAGCATGGCAAATTCGCCGGTGGTCAAGGGCAGCTCTGTTTTGTCTTTGCGCAAGGTTCTGGCGCTTAAATCGAAGGCAAACGGGCCAAATTGCACCAGTTCGCTATCGCCCGACGGGGCACCGGGCGCTTCCAGCGTGGGGCGGCGGCGCAGCACGGCGTGAATACGGGCCAGCAGCTCGCGCGGGTTGAAGGGCTTACTCAGGTAATCGTCGGCGCCCACTTCCAGCCCAACAATGCGGTCCACGTCTTCGCCTTTGGCGGTCAGCATGATGATGGGAGTCTTGTCATTGGCGGCGCGCAGGCGGCGGCAGATCGACAAACCATCTTCGCCTGGCATCATCAAGTCCAGCACAATCAGATCGACGCTTTCACGCAGCAAAATACGGTTCAGCGCCTTGCCGTCTTCAGCCTGAAATACCTCAAACCCCTCTTGAGCCAGGTAGCGCCGCAGCAAATCCCGAATTCGGGCGTCGTCGTCCACCACCAGGATTTTGTCGATGCGGCTTGAAACTTGATTCATGTGTTGACCTGCTTTTGAATTTGTAACAGACTCGATTTTGCAGGGTGAAATGTTGAAAATGAGCGGTTTGAGCGCAGGTTTGACACAATGTTACATATGTTGCTGGGTTTGCGAGCGTTTCAGGCCGAACAATGTGGTCGCGGCAATTCTGTGCCGCGTTAGCAGGGAATGATGAAACCTTGGTGGCTTTTTGCGAGTTTGTCGATGCTGGCAGTGCTAGGGATGGCCTGTGGGCCAAGCCATGCGCAGCCTGGGCGTGTGGGGACTGTTCCGGTCGCTCAAGTGGTTGCCGACAAAGACAACGCGCAGCAGGATGCGCGCAACAAACGCGGCGCAGATTTGCGCTTGGCGTTGACGCCGCCCAAAGGGCCAGCGGCCAATCCATCTGGCAACGGGGCTACCGCTGGGGCGGCTCTGGGCGCGCACAACGGCAAGTTTCGGCAAGAGGTCGAGCCTGACGCCAAATCGGGTTTGATGAATGCGGGCGACAACAGCCTCAATCAATCCGGCAACCAACCCAGTGCCGCCCCACAGCCCAAAGTCGCACCCCAATTTGAACCCAAATTAGAACGCCACCTGAGCGCACGCGAGCGCGAGGAAATGCGCGAGCAATTGCGCCAGCAGCGCGCCAAACGTTAGTTGGACCCTGGCAGTCGCTGCTGCCGGCTGATTTTTTTGCCCCTTTTTTGGAAATTGACCATGACCTCACTTCGAGCCCTTCGGTACTCGCTTGCCTGCACCTTGACCTTGGCTGCCACAGGTGCGTTGGCACAGCAGATGGTGGCCCCTGTCAGCCAAAACGTGGTGCAACTGTCGGCCAGCGGAACGGTCGAAGTGCAGCAAGACTTGCTGACCGTCAGCCTGAACACTACGCGCGAAGGTGCCGACGCCGCGACCGTGCAAACCCAGCTTAAAACCGCGCTGGACGCCGCGCTGACCCTGGCAAAAGCTGCTTCGCAACCTGGCCAGTTGGACGTGCGCACGGGCAACTTCAGCCTGTACCCGCGTTATGGCCGTGACGGCAAAATCACCGCTTGGCAAGGCACGGCTGAACTGATTTTGGAGGGACGGGACTTTGCCCGCATCAGCACCATGGCGGGAAAAATTCAGACCTTGACCTTGGGCGGCGTGAGTTTTGGCTTGAGCCGGGAACAGCGCGCCAAGGTCGAAGGCGATGCCCAGTCGCAAGCCATTGAGCGCTTCAAATTGAAGGCGTCAGAGATCTCCAAAAGCTTCGGCTTTGCGGGTTACTCTTTGCGTGAAATCTCAGTCAACGCGAACGACCAGGGTTATGTGCCACGCCCCCGCGTGATGGCGATGGAGGCTAAATCGATGGCCAGCGATTCAGCCGTGCCAGTTGAAGCGGGCAAAAGCACGGTGATCGTCACGGTGGCGGGTTCAGTGCAGATGCGTTAATCAGGCGTTGAAAAAACGCTGCTTGTCACACCTTATTGCGCGACCCAGCCCTTATTGCGCGACCCAGCCGCCATCCATATTCCAGGCCACACCGCGCACGTTGTTGCCTGCAGGCGAGCAAAAGAAAACGGCCAATTCGCCCAGTTCTTCGGGTGTGGTGAACTGCAGCGAGGGTTCTTTTTCAGCCAACAATTGTTTGCTGGCAGCGTCCACGCTGATGCCTTGGGTGGCCGCTTTGGCATCAATTTGTTTTTGCACCAAAGGCGTCAGCACCCAGCCTGGGCAAATGGCGTTGCAGGTCACGCCCGTGGTGGCGTTTTCAAGGGCGGTGACCTTGGTCAGGCCCACCACGCCGTGCTTGGCCGCCACGTAGGCAGACTTTTCTGGCGAACCAACCAAGCCATGCGCCGACGCAATGTTGATGATGCGCCCCCAGCCTTTGCCGTTGTCAGCCGCTTTCATGGCGGGCAGGGCCAGCCGGGTGGCGTGGAACGCGCTGGACAGGTTGATGGCGATCACCGCGTCCCACTTGTCGATGGGGAAGTCTTCAATTTTGGCCACATGTTGAATGCCGGCGTTGTTGACAAGCACGTCAACCCGGCCAAACGTGGCGGCGGCAAAGGCCATCATGTCGGCAATCTCGGAGGGTTTGCTCATGTCGGCTCCGTGGTAGGCGACCTTTGCGCCCAATGCGGTAATTTCGGCCTTGGGGCCTTCAACGTCGCCAAAGCCATTGAGCACAATGTTCGCGCCTTGGCGAGCCAAAGCTTTGGCAATGCCAAGGCCAATGCCGCTGGTAGAGCCTGTGATGAGTGCGGTTTTGCCTTTGAGCATTGGTTTTTCCCTTAAAAATTGAACGGCTGGAATCAATTGTCAAATTGAACTGGAGGCTGAGTGAACTACGATAGCGGCTCGATTATCCAGCTTTGACAGCGACCTATTTTGACAATGACCCCACTTGAACCCACCCTTCAGTTTGTCCATTGCCCTGACGCATCGGGCGGGCACCGCATGGCCTATTGGCAATGGGGCAACCCGGCTGGCGGGCACGTCATTGTTTGCGCACATGGGTTGTCGCGACAGGGGCGAGATTTTGATGTGTTGGCGCGGGCTTTGATCGCGCGCGCGCAGGCGGCCAGCACTGCAGGCGGCCAAAGCGACCTGCGGGTCATTTGCCCCGATGTGGTGGGCCGTGGCCAAAGCGACTGGCTGAAAGACCCGTCGGGTTACCAAATTCCCAACTACGCGGGCGACATGCTGGCCCTGCTGGCCGAAGTGAAACCCACGGTTTTGGACTGGATGGGCACCAGCATGGGCGGTTTGATTGGCATGGTGTTGGCGGGGCAAGCCAATTTGCCATTGAGCGCGCCAATTCGCCGTTTGCTGCTGAATGACGTGGGCCCCGCCTTGCAATGGGAAGCGTTGCAGCGCATTGGCAAGTACCTGGGCAACGCGCCACGTTTTGCGTCCGTTGAGCAAGCCGCCCAGGCGATGTGGGCGATTTCAAGCAGCTTTGGTCCGCACACGGCCGAAGAGTGGCAGGCTTTGTCGGCCCCGATGGTCAAACCCATTAATGATGCCCAGGGCGGGGTGGCTTTGCACTACGACCCGGCCATTGCTGTGCCGTTTCGCACCATCACGCCAGAAACCGCGGCCGCCGGTGAGGCCCTGATTTGGCAGCTGTACGATCAAATTACCGCGCAAACGCTGCTGGTGCGCGGTGCAGAGTCTGATTTGCTGAACATAGGTACTGCCCGCGCCATGACAGAACGTGGACCCAAGGCGCGGCTGGTCGAGTTTGCGGGTGTGGGCCATGCGCCTACCTTTGTGGCGCCTGACCAGGTGCAGGTGGCGTTGGACTTTTTGCTGGCGTGAGGTTTTGGGCTGGATGTGCTGAAAATTAACTTGACCCTTCGATTTTGAGTCGTTTTTGACAAAAAAGAACCTGCAGGGTGGGCTATCCCCTTAGCTCCACAGGCGTAATTTCTGCTGATTTTTTGGGCAAATCGACAATGTTGCGGTACGTCACTGGCTTTGTGACGACGGCTTGTTCAAGCAGTCTATAAAACAGCAA
>JANNCN010000206.1:0-8261 GCA_031386665.1 Rhodoferax sp.
GCGCTCCTTACAATCAAAAATGCGTAGGGAGCGGCTGGGACAGCGCTTCCCTACGACGGCATGACCCGTACAGGTTCAAAGGGACTTTCTCACCCCGTCCGGGTAATGCGGACGCGGACCCCTAGCGAAGTGTGTGAAGGTAAGGGAAATATGGAATAATCGCAAGGTTTATAAGGAAAACCCAGGAGAGCTAGATGGATTTAGAGCAAGCCCGATTCAATATGATAGAGCAGCAAATTCGCCCCTGGGACGTGCTGGACGCGGCGGTGCTGCATTTGCTGGCCGTCATCAAACGCGAAGATTTTGTGCCCACCGCCTACAAAGCCATGGCCTTTGTCGATATGGAAGTGCCGTTGACCACTCCTGCCCAGGCGGCAGTCCAGGCGGGCCAGGTCATGCTGGCCCCCAGGGTTGAGGCCCGCTTGCTGCAAGACCTGGCAGTGCAAAAACACGAAAAAGTGCTGGAAGTTGGCGCTGGCTCGGGCTACATGGCGGCACTGCTGGCGCACCGGGCGCAGCAAGTCATCACGTTAGAGATTGACGCCAAGCTTGCCGACATGGCGCGTGCCAACCTGAAAAAAGCAGGCATTCACAATGCCGAAGTGCGTCACGCCGATGCGGCCAAAGCCGTGCCCAGCGAAGCGCCGTTTGACGTGATTTTGCTCAGCGGTTCGGTGGCTGAAGTGCCCCGCGCCTTGCTTGCCGCGCTCAAAATTGGTGGGCGGCTGGCCGCCATTGTGGGCGACGAGCCCATGATGCGCGCGACCTTTGTCACCCGCATCAGCGACGTGGAATACCGCACCGAGCAACCGTGGGACACCGTGGCCACCCGCCTGCTCAACTTTCCGCAGCCCAGCAGTTTCAAGTTTTAAGGCCAGGGGCTGCGAAGCGCTCCAAGCCAACTCAAAATCTCGATGATCGACCAAATTCGCCCCGGCCAATTGCCCGCCTGGCTGCAATCTTGCCAAGATGCCGCGTCAGACTCTGCCGCCAGCCTGCCCGTGGTGCTGGACGTGCGCGAGCCCGCTGAACTGCGCGTGGCCAGCGTCAAGCCCGATGGCTTTGTACTGATCGCCATTCCCATGAATGAAATCCCTTCGCGGCTGGCCGAGCTGAACCCTAGCACCCCCATCGCCTGCCTTTGCCACCATGGCATTCGCAGCAACCAGGTGGCGCGCTTTTTGGCGGCCCAAAACTTCGGCCATGTGGTCAATATTGCGGGTGGTATCGAGGCTTGGTCCGACGAAGTTGACACCAGCCTGCCCCGGTATTGACGCGTTTGACGCCATTGAAAACCCGGTTCAACCAGTTCACCCCGCCCAACGCGACGCCCAACGCCGCGCACTTCGACATTCAACCTGCGACACCTTCATCCCATGACCAAATCGAGCAGATCTTTCTCTTTTGCGCCCACCCGGCTGTCCACCTTGGTGGCGCTCGGCCTTTGCATGGGTGCTGCCTTGGGCGGCACGGCGCAAGCCCAAAGCCTGCTGGACTTGTTTGAATCGGCCCGTGGCTTTGACGCCGCCTTGCAAAGCGCCAAAGCCCAGTTGGACGCCAACCAGTACCGCGCCGACGGTGCGCAGGCTGGCCTGCTGCCCAAAGTCAATTTGACGGGCTCGGTCAACACGTCCTACCTGCTGGTGGGGCCAGACGTCGGCCCCAAGTCTGACCGGGGCTTTGGTGCCTTGAGCGCTGGCGTCAGCGCCTCCCAATCGCTGTATGGCCCAGTGAACCAGGTGGTTTACGAGCTGGGCAAAAAGTCAATCGACCAAGCCCAAGCCCAGATGGAACTGGTCGAACAAGACCTGGTGGTTCGCGTGGCCCAGGCTTATTTTGATGTGCTGGCCTCGCAAGACAGCCTGACGTTCGTATTGGCGCAAAAGGCGGCGGTGGCTGAACAACTGGCCTCTGCCAAACGCAATTTTGAAGTCGGCACCTCCACCATCACTGACACCCGCGAAGCCCAGGCCCGGTTCGATTTGGTGATTGCGCAGCAAATTGCCGCTGAAAACGACTTGCTGGTTAAGGGCCTCACGCTGGACCAAGTGGTCGGCAAACTCGCCACCCAACCCAAAGCCGTGGCCCTGCCGCTGGTGCTGCCCACCGTGAAACCCGCTGACGTGAACACCTGGGTGCAACGCGCCCACGACGGCCACCCCAGCGTGCTGCTGGCGCAAGTTGCGCTGGACGTGGCGGTGCTCGAAACCGCCCGCGCTCGCGCCGCTGAAAAACCCACCCTTGATTTGGTGGGCAATTACGGCGTGACGCGCAACGAAGGCGGCAGCAGCTCATCGACAGTGGGTGCGTGGGTCAATTCAGCGACCATTGGCGTGAACTTCAACATGCCCTTGTACTCGGGCAATGCGCTGCAAAACCGCATCAAGGAAACCCTGGCCCTGGAAGACAAGGCACGCAATGACCTGGACGCCGCCAAACGGGTGGTCGCCCAGGCCACTCGCGCAACATACTACGGGCTGATTTCTGGCCAAGGCCAAGGGAAGGCCCTGGAAGCCGCCGAAGCATCAAGCCAAAGCGCCCTGGACGCCAACAAACTGGGTTACCAAGTGGGTGTGCGCATCAACATTGACGTGCTCAACGCGCAAAGCCAGTTGTTTCAAACCAAACGCGACTTGGCCAAAGCCCGCTACGACGTGCTAGTGGCCAGTTTGAGGCTGCGCCAAGCCAGCGGTTCGCTGCAACCCAATGACTTGGTGGAAATCAACGCACTGTTGGTGAAATAAACAAAAAAAGAACCTGCAGGTTCTTTTTTATGATTTCAGTCCAAAAAATGAACCAAATAGCCCTCTAGCTCTCAAATAATATAGATAGTTTGCTATAATTAATATAGCAACTGCTGGGCGCTTGATTTCAACCCGATTTCGGCAGCAAAGCAGCAATCGCGTGCGCCAACCGCGCGGTCGCCCCCCGGTGTGCCTCGGCAAAGGCCAAAGCGCTGCTGCGGATACGGGAAATCAGGCGCGTGTTGTGCGCCAGATCCACGGCCACGGTCACGGCTTCGTCCAGGGTGTTGACGCGCAGCGCGGCCCCAGCGGCCTGGGCCAGTTCGGCAGCTTCAGCAAAATTGAAAGTGTGCGGGCCCATTACCACGGGCGTGGCGCAGGCGGCGGCTTCGATCAGGTTTTGCCCCCCTAATTCTTCAAAACTGCCGCCCAGCAGTGCCACATCGGCCAAACCGTAATACAGCGCCATTTCTCCCAGCGAATCACCCAACCAGACCGTCGCTGTGTCGGTGGCCGCGTCCTGCACGGGGCATTGCCCCTTGGGCCACTGACTGCGCCGCGACAAACCGAAGCCGTGGCTTGAAATCAAGCCTGCAACTTCTTCGAAGCGCTGCGGGTGGCGTGGCACGATGAGCCATTGCACGCTGTTCGCATCAATACACGGCAACTGAGCCGACGTGGGCTTGCACCCCTGCAATTGCTGTTGCAAACAGGCGAGCAAGGCGGCCTCTTCACCCTCGCGCGACACGGCCAGCATGACCACGGGGCGCGTCAAGGTTTGGCGCAAGGCACGCCCTTGGGCCAGCAACGTCGGGTTGGGCGTGGCGTCAAACTTGATGTTGCCAAAAACGCCTTGGACTGGGGCGCCGATTTGGCGCAGACGCTCGGCGTCAGGTTCGGTCTGTGCCCAAACGGCTGCCAATGATCGGTAGGCGGGCTTGGACAGCCAGCCCAGTTGCAATGACGTGCGCAATGATTTGTCGCTCATTCGCGCATTGGCCAGCACCAGTGGAATGTTCAGGGCTTGGCAGGTCGCGGCCACATTCGGCCACACCTCGGTTTCCATCAAGATGCCCAATTGCGGCTTGAAGTGCTTCAAAAATCGCTTGGCAGCACTGGGCGTGTCCCACGGCATCCAGGCTTGCGCATCGCCAGTTCGCACCAGCTTGGCCCCTTCAGCGCGGCCCGTGGCGGTGCCGTGGGTCAGCAGCAAACGCAGCCCGGGCACCTGGGCGCGCAGGGCGACGATGAGCGGATCCGCCGCACGGGTTTCACCCAAAGACACCGCGTGAATCCAGACACAGCCTGCGGTGTCGGCATTTGACGCACCACCTGACGCACCATTCAAAGCGGCACTCATTTCAAAACCTGGCTTTGAAACTGGCAATGCCGAAGCGCCGTAAAACCCAAGCCGCTCGTCCAAGGCCAGCAAATAACCCGGCTCGGCCACGCCCCGGCGCTTCAGGCGGGCCAGCATGAACGGCTGGGCCAACCACATCAACAGCGAATAGACGATTCGGGTCATGTTTCGAGCACCGCGTTGAGCTCCGTGTCGGGTCCTGTTTCGAGTCCTGGCCTGGCGGCCCACACGTCAGTCCAGGCCTGCCAGGCTTCGTCGACCGTGGGGGCAACGTCGCCGCCAATGGCTCGCTGGTGCGCCTGCCCAACGGGGCCCGCCCGCCACGAGCGAGGTTGGCTGAACAGCTGAACGTGCGGCAAGTTCAGCGCCACGGCCAAGTGGCTCAAGCCAGAATCGACCCCCACCACGCCCACGGCCGTGGCCATGTGGTCCAGCACCTGCGCCAACCCCATTGCGGGCCAAATGTCAGCGTGCTCGCCCAAAGCTTGCGCCAAGCGCTCTGCAAGCAATAGCTCTGGGCCGCCGTTGTGTGGTAGCGCGATGTTGAAGCCCGCCGCAATCAAGCGCTGACCCAGTGCTGCCCAATCGGCTTCAGGCCATTCGTTGTCGGCCCGGGTGGTGCCGTGGGCCAACAGCACGGTGCCACGCGCCGAGTGCGGCTGGCGCGATGGTGGCAATGAAAGCCACTGGTAACTGGGCGCACCAATCACCGTGTAGCCCAAGGCCCCCGCCGCCAGCGCCCGGTATCGCGCCACGGCGTGAATGCGCTGTGGCATGGGCACGGTGCGGTCCAGCATGAAGCGCACGGGCCATTCATAACTGCAAGCGTCGCTGCCATTGGCGTAGGTCACGCTGAACCCGGTGGGGCTCAAACGCGCCTGCCGCGCCACCAGCGCCGACTTGACCAAGCCCTGAAAATCAATCACCGCGTCGTAGTCGACCCTTTGCAATTGCTCGGCAAAGGCCAGGCGTTCTTGCCGCGTTGCGCTTGCCAAACGAGACTTGCGCCAACGCCGCTCGGCAATGGGCAGCACCCGGTGCAAGCCCGCCACGCGCTGCACCAGGGGCGCAAACGCCTCTTCCACCACCCAATCAATTTGCGCATCGGGTTGGGCTTGCAACAGGTCGTGCACCACCGGCATGGTCTGAATCACGTCGCCCAAAGACGACAGTTTGACCAGCAAAATATTCATGACACCTTCAGCGACTGCGCCGAATCAGCTTAGTGCGCAGCGGTTTCTATCGCGGCATCGGGTTTGACGCTTTTCAGGAGCGCCAGCATGTCGCCCTCGATGCGCTGCAAGGCGGGTTCTGACTGGCCTTCAAACCGCAACACCAACACCGGCGTGGTGTTGCTGGCGCGAATCAGGCCAAAGCCATCAGGCCAATCGACACGCAGACCGTCGATAGTGCTGATTTGCGCACCGCCAGAAAACGCCGCCAGCTTGATGAGTCTTTCAACCACGATCGGGGGTTCGCCTTCAGCGCATTTCACGTTCAGCTCAGGGGTTGAAAAGCTGCTAGGCAAGGCATCCAGCACGGCGTTGGCATCTTTGGAGCGGCTCAAAATTTCAAGCAAACGCGCCCCCGCGTAGGTGCCGTCGTCAAAACCAAACCAGCGCTCTTTAAAAAAGATGTGTCCACTCATCTCGCCACCCAAGGGCGCGGCACCGCCTGCAGCTTCAATTTCTTTCATCTTCGCTTTGATCAGCGAATGCCCGGTTTTGAACATCAGGGGCACTCCGCCCGCTGCCTTGATGGCTGGGGCCAATTGCTGCGAACACTTCACGTCAAACAAAATAGTGCCACCGGGCACGCGAGCCAGCACGTCTTGTGCAAACAGCACCATTTGCCGATCCGGGAAGATGTTGTTGCCGCCCCTGGTAACGATGCCCAGGCGGTCGCCGTCGCCATCAAACGCCAGGCCAATTTCTGCGTCGCCACTTTGCAGCGCAGCCATCAAATCGCGCAGATTCTCGGGCTTGCTTGGGTCGGGGTGGTGGTTGGGAAAGTTGCCGTCCACGGCGCTGAACAGTTCGGTCACTTCGCAGCCCAGCGCCCTGAAAATCTCGGGTGCCGATGCGCCCGCAATGCCGTTGCCCGAATCGATCACGATTTTCATAGGCCGTGCCAAGTAAATGTCACTTTGAATGCGGTCGCGGTAGGGCTTGAGCACGTTAACGTTGGTGATTTTGCCGGGCGATTTTTCAGACCAGGTTTCAGCCTGCATCATCTGCCGAATCGCCTGAATTTCATCGCCATAAATGGAGCGCCCGCCCATGACCATTTTGAAGCCGTTGTAGTCTTTCGGGTTGTGGCTGCCCGTGACCTGAATGCCGCTTTGGCACAGCGTGTTGGCGGCAAAGTAGAGCATGGGCGTGGTCACCATGCCCACGTCAATCACGTCCACCCCAGCCCACGCCAAGCCGCGAATCAGGGCAGCACTTAAAACAGGGCCGCTCAAACGTCCATCGCGTCCCACCGCCACCTTGGTTTGACCTTCGGCGTGGGCAATGCTGCCAAAGGCTTTGCCAAGGGCTTCCGCCATGGCTTCTGTGACCGTGGTGGGCACAATGCCGCGAATGTCGTAGGCTTTGAAAATGGAGGCGGCAACTTGCATGTTAGGGTTCCTGGCGAATGTCATCAGCGCGTAAAGACTGGGCAGATTGTAGGGTTCGGGATAGTGCGCACCTTGGGACAAAAGTCGCTGAATGAACGTGTCCGAAAACGGCTAGTCAAAACCAGACAGCGACGTATCATTGCCAGCATGACAACGCCTGCCCTCCCCGTGCCAACCGCCATGGCCCATGGCGACGCTTGCTACAGCGCCATGAGAGCGCACGACGCCCGATTTGACGGCCGCTTTTTCACTGGGGTCACGTCCACGGGCATTTACTGCCGCCCGGTTTGCAAAGTCAAAGTGCCCAAACGCGAAAACTGCCGCTTTTTTGACCTGGCCGCCCAGGCAGAAAGTGCCGGCTTTCGCCCTTGCCTGCGCTGCCGTCCCGAACTGGCCCCCTTGGCCAACCGCTGGTCGATTCAAGATGCCAGCGCGACCCTGGCGCACCAGGCGGCCCGCCTGCTGGACGAGCCTGACGCCTGGGGCCACAGCCCACCCTCGGTAGACGGCCTGGCCACCAAAATGGGTGTGTCAGACCGCCATGTTCGGCGTATTTTCGAGGCCCAATTTGGCGTGTCGCCCTTGCAATATTTGCAAACCCGGCGCTTGCTGTCGGCCAAGCAACTGATTGCCGACACCAACCTGCCCATGAGCCAGGTCGCCCTGTCCAGCGGCTTTGCCAGCGTGCGGCGCTTTAACGCGGCGTTTGTCACGCATTACAAGCTGAACCCCACCCAACTGCGCCGCGCGGGCGGCACCCCCTACGGCGATGGCACGGTGGTGAAACTGGGCTTCAGGCCGCCGTATGACGCGCAGGCCATGCTGAGCTTCGCCCAAACCCGCTCAATCGAAGGCATTGAATTCACCGGCCTTGCTAAAAATTGCCCGCATGTGGGGCGCACGCTGCGCATTGAGCAAGCCGAGAAAAACTTCAGCGGCTGGCTGCTGGCTGACATTGACGTGGACAAACTGCAAGTGCGCCTGCGCGTGAGCGATTCCCTGCGCGACGTGTTGCCGCTGGTGATTCGCCGCGTGCGCCATTGGCTGGACCTGGACGCCGACCCCCAGGTCATCAACAACGTGCTGGACGCCAGCTTTCCCAAGGGCAATGGCCTGCGCGTGCCGGGCTGTCTGGATGGGTTTGAACTGGCGGTGCGGGCCATTTTGGGCCAGCAAATTACAGTAGCGGCCGCGCGCACGCTGTCGCAGCGGCTGGTTAATACCTTTGGCGAGGTGATTGAAACGCCCTACCCGCGCTTGACGCGGCTGTTCCCCAAGCCCACCGTGTTGGCGCAGGCCAGCGGCGACGCTTTGGGCCAACTGGGCATTGTCAAACAACGCCAAGCGGCGATTGTGGCGCTGGCGCAGGCGGTTGCCGACAAGCGCCTGCAGTTGAACAGCGGTGCAGACGTGCCTGCCACGCTCGTCGCGCTCAAGGCGCTGCCCGGCATTGGCGACTGGACCGCACAGTACATCGCCATGCGCGCATTGCGCTGGCCGGACGCCTTTCCTGCCGCCGATGTGGCGCTGCACAAGG
>JANNCN010000208.1:0-3943 GCA_031386665.1 Rhodoferax sp.
AATGTCGATGACCGAGGTGTTGAAAGGCATGGCAGCGACTTGCGCTGGCGTGAGGCCCAATAGTTCGGCAAAGCCATCAATCAAGCTGACGTATTGCGATTTCAAATCACTCTCATCGGGCGGGTTACCCGGGCCAGCGCCCGCACCGCCTGCAGCTCCCCGCAGAACCGCCGCGCCGGTCAATTTGTCGTTGTGCTTCCAACCCGACAAACCTTCGACTGAATCAAACCGGTCGCGCAACGTGAATTGCGGCTGGCCCGGGAAGAACGGAATACCCAAGTCTGAATCAGCCCCAAACGGATCATCTTTATGGATGCCCCAGTCAAAGCCAAACATGCCGTTGCTACGCGTTATGCCCACAGTTTGAAACATGATGTCATCGCCCGACTCGCCGTCGTAATCCGTATCGTTGCCTTGGCCATTGAGCACATCGTGACCAATGATCGGGCTGTTAAAGAAAAGCTCTGAGTTTTCGCCCGACAGGCCGTCAAAGCCTTCGCCGCCCTCAATCCAGTCGTCGCCCTCATTGCCCATCAATCCGTCTGAGCCATTGCCACCCAAAATAAAGTCGTTGCCACGCCCTGCAAAGACCTCGGTAAAGTCGTTGCCGGTGATGATGAAGTCGCTGCCGCCGCCGCCAAAGACAATGTCGTTGCCCATGCCGGATGAAATGACGTCGTTGCCTTCATCGCCATGCAAAAAGTCGGCGCCGCCAGCAGGCGTCCCCGCATCTGTAATGATGTCGTCACCGTCGCCGCCATGGACTTGGTCGGCCTCGTTGCCGCCGTCCAGCCGGTCATTGCCAGCGTCGCCCCATAGCGTGTCAATGCCATTGCCGCCTTTGAGCGTGTCATTGCCGGCTGTGCCGCCCAACACGACGTGTTCACCACCTGTAAATTGCAGATACCCACCATCCGCTTGGCCATCTCCGTCAACATCTGCACCAGGTGCGACGCGGATCACTTTTGGATGCAAAATTTGTAGCAGTGGATCATCTGTTGTGGGGTCCGCGCCAATTTGCACGCTTTGGTTCAGCTCCAGAATATGGTTGGCAGTTTGAAAGATCAGGCTTGACACGTGTGACGAGCCGGGCGTGCCCAAGTCGGTGTTGCGCATGATGAGTTTAGAGAACGTGTTGTTCTCCAATTCATTGAGCATGTTGGTGCCCTGTGTGCGGCTAAGGTAATAAAAACGGTCGCCGTTTTGCAGTTTTTCCAGCTGGTTTTCAAAAACGTAGTTAAACGTGGCACCCAGCATGCCGCCAAACTCGTTTTTACGCTCAGCCAAGCCGCCAATCCACAAATCGACATCGTTCAGACCAGAATTGGCAGCAGTCCAGGCGCCCGTGCTGTTGAGAAAAGCTGTTGCATCTGCAGGCTGGCCCGCGCCGCCAAAAATCAGCGTCATGGCTGCGGCGCGCTTGCCTGCCAGCGTGGACTCAGACGTGATGCTGCTGTGCGTACCGTAGGCCGCGATAAAGTTGATGATAGAAGCCGGATTTTTAAGCTCGGGAGCCATGTCAGCCCAACTGGTGAATGGTTTAAGTTGGCTATCACCCGTCGCTGCAAAAAATGCGACACGCGCTTCGTTAAAACTCGGCATGCCCGTGTCCCTGGCGCGGGCCATGTTGAGGGTGGGCAAATCAAGAGGCAGACCCACCAGGTTGTTGCGCAGAGCTTCGGTGACGAACTCGTCAATCTCGTTGCCGGTTTGGCGAGTCAGCCCGCGAATGACCGCGCCTGAAGCCACGGCAGCGTCCACATGCACGCCGTTGAGTGTGTCAAATGACAGCGGATTCAAGAAAGCGGCAATCAGACCTTGTGGATCTTCCGTCATGTCAAAGCCGACGCGATCGATGGATTCGGTCAACATGGAGTGGCCGAAGCGGTACACCACGTGGGCAAACTCGGCCACGATGGCGGGGTCAATATCAGGCGAGTTGGAAAAGATGAAGGGATCGATGCTGGGTTGTACGGCGCGCGCAAACTCTTCAAACACCAAGTGCTGGTACTGCATTTCAGTCACGAAGCGAGCGGCTTGAAACAAGCGCTCTCCGTCCCAGTTGAGCGCAGCTATTACCGCAGGATCTGTTGGTATCACTGTCACATCGGTGGCTAGCCATTCGTTGATCGTGGCCAAGTCGTTGCTGGCCAGCACCGTGAGTTTGTAATCTTCAACCAAGCGGTTGTGTTCAGAATGAAAAACAGTGTGCACGGTTGTCAAACCAATGTTTTCGTTGCCTCGACCATCGCCGGTAATGAAATGACGGTCTAGCAGTTCATTGTCATAGGTGCCGGCCTGTTGCGGCATAACAGGCGAGTTGTTTGGACCGACAGGTAAGGCGGGGTTGAAGTTGGGATTGGGCAAAGAGCCGACCAAGTTGTCTGAGTCAGCAACCAGCAGCGTTGGCGGGGTGGCCGGGTTGTGATCAAGATCGGCAAAGCCGGGGGCAGCACCGTGTGCAATATCGTTCAAAAATGCGTGATCGGTCAATGCCGCACCGTACGATACCGTGATGGAACCGCCAACCCCATTGGGTATGGACAGAGTGCCGCTGGTGCCAATAGGCGTGGTGGGTGATCCTTCAATCAACGCTTGGCCATCATCAGCATTGCCCAAAATACCATCTAGCCCAGCATGGCGCACCACCATTTGCGCAAAACCGTTGGGGCCGCGTAAAAATTCGCCGTATCGGTCAGTGGCCAGCAGCGGTACGTTATGCACGTCCATATCAACCAGTTGAATGCCCAGCAAGTCGCGCGCCTGGGCTTTTACCTCGCCCCAATTTCCTTCCCCGTGCGCCCCGCTCAGTAAGTGCCCCGTCGCTAGTGGTTTGCCATCAACGATGTGGTACTCACGCAGAAAAACCTGGTGCGACGGGTGTGACGTGTAAGTTTGGTTTTGGTCAATAAACGGCGTGGTGGTGTTGATGCTTTCGTGGGTCGTGTCGTCGGCAGTGCCCAAGATGCCGTCGGCGCCTGGCCCATTGACCTGGGTAGCGCGGGTCAGCACCATAAAGTTGGTTTGGCTACCCACCACGTACAGCGGGTCATCAGGCAGCAGGGGGACATACACCGTGCCGTTTCCGCCCTTCGTCACCAGATCCAGGCCGTGGTCAAAAAACTGACCGAATATGGTCATCCAGCCGTTGAAAGACGGCGACAAGCCGATGTCTGGCGACAAGTTCAGAATGCCTATGGTGCCGTTTTCGCTGACCGTCAAGCCGGCGGACGTCATCTCGGCAGTCAGTGCATTGAAGGCCAGCGTATGCGTGCCCGTGGGTGATGTCAGTGCGATGTACTGGGCCTGCGCTGCTGCCAGCAGCACGGGGTCTGTTCCCGCTGCGAGGATGGCGGCAGCAGCATCTTTGACCAGCTGATTTTGTGCCTGCAGCGCTGTGTTCAACACCGCAATCGCTTGCGCTTCAACCAATGGACTGGCATGGCCCGCGAGCTGTAGTGCGGCAGCCACAGCGGCTGGGTTGTTAGCGGTTTGGTCAGAAATAAGGTTACTGGCGATACGGGGCTGGTTGTCATACACATTGCCACCGGTTTGGGTGTAGGAGGTCGGTGCCGCGCCCGGCGCAGGGGCAAATAAACCTGCAGGTCGAACCTGCGCGATTTGCAAGTCAGCCGCGACCAGTCGGGGCATCAGGCTGTCGGCTGCACCGAGTCGCTCCTGGCCTGGCAACAGACTGTTCCAGGTACCGTCTACCGTGCGCAAGCCGAAAGGTAGCACCGTGCTGCCGACCAGCACCGCCAAGTTTTCAGCGGCACCCGTTACCGGGTTGGTACTGGCTTCAGCAATTTTGATTTGCTTCAAGATGAAGTCGAGGTCGAGCTGGGTGACGGTAAAGTTGTACTGCGGGGTGGCCATGGTGTTCTCCTAGGGGTTTAAATGAATCATTGCTAACAGGTAAACGTTAAAACTACATTTGCAAAAT
>JANNCN010000223.1:0-10452 GCA_031386665.1 Rhodoferax sp.
TGGCAATCGCCTTCAAACGCCCACGCTTATCGGCTGTAAATTTTTAAAGATCTCTTGCAAAAATTTAGTCACATTACGCAACCTCGATCTTACTTTTTACTCTGCTTGGCTGTGATCAGCGAAGCCTTGAATTATAGCATGGGTTTTTAGGCGCCGTCAAATTTCTTTGCTTTATTTATTAAGGCTTGCTGTTTGGCCGCCAACCCAAGTGAACTGGGAACCCAGAAAGCTAGCCTAGCAGACGCTCCGGATTGGCTTCAAGTTTGGCCAATGCATCGCGAGTAGCACGAACGGTTAGGGTCTCCTCCTCGTGCGGAAGAAGCAACCCTGCCTGCAAATAAGCCGCCAAACGGCCCGCCTGAATCAGATAGCTATGTCCATCACTGGACGCAAACAGGTTTAAATGCTTTCGCTCACTTCGCCAAGCAAACTGAACCCTGGTTACACGGCGGTTGTGATCCAAGGTAAACCAAGCACCTACTTGCAGCTCCTGCGCCCAAGCCAACATCGCATTGGTGGGCTTGGAGCCACCATCAGCGATGACGTCAATAGTGGACGCGTCGATACCCAGCATGATTTCTATGCTGTCAGCATCCAAAGGCAAATCACCCATGCCATCTTCCGACACAAAGTCTTCAAGATTGGCAAGCCTCAAAGCCATGGCTTCGATTTGGGGCTGCGGTATCGCTTGCGTCTTGGACATGAAGGCGTCTGCCAGTGTGTCGCTAACCGTTTTGATATGTATGTCTTGTTGTGACGGAGCCAAACCCAACAGTGTCATTCCTGTGCGCAATCGTTGCAAAAGTTTGGGCAAATCAGCAATCACGCGGGCTCGATCAGCCCGGTTTGGCTTGGCACTGGCGGCCCAGACCAAGTCGGTCGACGACTTTTTCAGGTCCAGAGTCTCAATGTGCTTCGGCCCTTTTCGGACGGCCGCCACAGCCAGCACTTCAGCCCAAACTTTAAACAAAAACTCCCTAATCTCTTCACGCACTGGCATGTCTTTTAGCATGTTGCGCATCTCGATCGTGTACTGAATGGTGAGCGTTTCTTTTTGTTCAACTTGCTGCGCTACCCCGACAATTCTTTTTGTGACGTCGTTTTCTGTCAAAAATTTGGCAATGAATTTTTGAAATTCCTCAAAAACCAGTTGGTAAACGCGCTTTCCAGTCTCGGGGTATTGCTCAATCACCTGCACTACACGCTTTATTTCGCCCTCCAGAGCACCGCCTTGAATTTCATTGCTCTCAAAACCCATGACACAGGAACCCATGCGATCAATCAGCAGCCGGGCTGGGTGATTCAGGGTGCCAAAGAAGTCAGGCTCCTCCAGGGCAACACGCAATACAGGCATTTGCAGACGGGCAAACCAAACTCGAATTCCGGGAGGTATGCGATCCTCTTGCAAAATTGCCTGGAACATCAGGGCTACGATTTCAATCGTAGCTTTTTCGCCTTTGGTTTCGGCCTTTTTCTTGAGCTCGTTGGTTTGTTCCCGCAGCCGTCCCGCCACACGAGCAACGCCAGCGGGGGTGTATTCCTGGTATTCGGTCTCGGCCTCTTCGTAACTTGGTTGCCCAGGCTTGGGTCGAGCCGCTATGGCTGCAGCCAATGCTGGTGATGCACTTTGGTAAGTGGTATTTTCAACTTCGGGACCGACTCGCCCGATCAAAAGCCGCTTAAGCTGACCCATCACTCCCTGAGCACGGCTACGCGCACGTGCGAGTGGCGTAGTCGCTGTAAGCATCCTCGTTTCTTCATGCGCTTGTCCGTAGCCAGACTGCGCGTGCTGGGCAACTGGTGTTTGCGATGACGAAGGGCCATCGAATTGCCTTGGCCCAGAATTTCCTTGAAGCCCGCCCGACCCGCTTCCAGACCGGTCACTGCCCGAACCCAAACGGCCTCCGTAAGCCTCACTAGGGCGGTTTTGAGCGTTACCGACACCTTGCCTCGAATGGCTAGCCTCGTTAGGGTACGCGTCCGGACCACTGGAGCCAACAGCACCGCTCATGGAGGGGCTAAAGCCAGTTACATCAATGCCAAATGTTGAGTTCGGTGAGCTCGTCTGGCCCGGCGGACGAAGCCCACCCCGGACTGACGAAAACGGCTTACCCGTCGTTGACCGTTTCACCCGATCCTTCAGAGTGATCGTTGGCAGCACGCCATGGGCGACCAAAAACTCATTGCTCTGGTTGTAGGCTGCTAAGAAGCGCTCAGATAGCAAACGCAAAACCACTTCGTGCACAAAGGGCCAAGCGTCCCTCGGCATGCCCACAGTAGCCCATTGCTCTATCAACGGCAACACCAAGGTTTCAGGTCGCAGAACGTCTGAGGGTTCAAAATCTTCATTGCCCTCAAGGTATTTAATTCGGACGCGCAGATCATCTAAAGGCACACTGACCTTTTCTGCAAGACCACGACTCAAACGCGAAGATACGATTTTGTTTTCAGTGACGTCAGTTCCAACCAGCTGAAAGCTGTCGTCAGTGAGGTTAACTTTGGCCGTGATGGTAGGTGGCAAAAGTGCCTTTTGCCACGCCTTGACGGTGCCGTCAAGCCATGCGCCACGAACTCGCTGGTAGGCTGTCCATGCGTCCCTGCGACTCTGCATTTCCCGCGATGGCGCAGCTTCATTCATCAGGGTCGTTAGTCGCTCCTGAACCGATGCGCTGATATCCACAAGCGCACGCCCAGCTTCGACCACAAAGCGCTTGCGCGTTTCAGCAGCCAGCTGGGTTCGAGTTGGGGGGCGGTCCGTAGCCATGGTCTTCGTCTAATTTACACCGTTGCCCCAGCGTTGGGGTCGTTGGGGTCGGTTGAACCTTCGCCCTTCTTAACTGGGCCGGAAATCAGGTCTTCACGCTTGATGCCCAACCACATTGCAATCGCGGCCGCCACAAACACTGACGAGTAAATGCCGAACAAAATACCAATGGTCAAGGCCAAAGCAAAATAATGCAGGGTTGGACCTCCAAACAGCAGCATGGACAAAACCATCAACTGAGTACACCCATGAGTAATGATCGTCCGACTGATGGTAGACGTGATGGCATTGTCAATGATTTCAACCGTGTTCATCTTTCTAAACCGACGGAAATTCTCCCGAATTCGGTCAAATATCACGACAGACTCATTCACCGAGTAGCCTAAAACAGCCAAGACCGCTGCCAGGACTGGCAATGAAAATTCCCACTGGAAGAAAGCGAAGAATCCCAAAATGATGATGACGTCATGAAGATTGGCAATGATCGCTGCCACAGCGAACTTCCACTCAAACCTCATGGCCAAATAGATCATGATGCCTGCTACCACGAACGCCAAGGCTTTGAGGCCATCGGTCGCCAGTTCATCGCCCACTTGGGGGCCAACAAATTCAGTTCGGCGCAAATTGGCCGATGGATCTGCCGCCTTGAGCGAAGCCATGACCTTGTCGCTTTGCTGCGCTGAAGTAACCCCCTTGGTGGCTGGCATTCGAATCAGGACATCCCGTGCAGTTCCGAAATTTTGCACTTGAACATCATTGAACCCCAAAGAAGCGACAGTCGATCGAACTGAGTTGAGATCGGCGGCTTGCGAGTAGCCAACTTGCATCAAGGTGCCGCCAGTGAACTCAACCGACAGATGAAGTCCGCGAGAAAACAGAAAAAACACAGCCGCCAAAAAAGTAGCCAGCGAAATGAGATTGAAAATCAGCGCATTCCGCATGAACGGAATGTCACGTCGAATTCTGAAAAACTCCATCTTTAACCAATCCTTCCCTTGACCTGCTCAGAAAACTTTCCTTGGCCCGTGCCAGACTTCAAGTTGGGCTTACTGTCCAAGAGGCTGTCGTTAGAAACAACTGAAGTCGGGACAACATTCGAATCTGCCTCAGGTCGCCAGACGGTGCCAATCGACACGCTTTTGAGCTTATTTTGCCTACCGTACCACAGGTTGACCAGCCCCCTCGAGAAGAAAACGCCCGAAAACATGCTGGTCAAAATACCCAAGCAGTGCACGGTCGCAAACCCCCTGACGGGACCAGAGCCAAAGGCCAGCAACGCCAGCCCGGCAATGAGTGTGGTGACGTTGGAGTCCAGAATGGTTGCCCAGGCCCGGTCGTAACCTGCGTGGATAGCCGCTTGAGGCGACGCACCATTGCGCAGTTCCTCACGCACGCGCTCGTTGATCAGCACATTGGCATCAATAGCCATGCCCAACACCAAGGCCATGGCCGCCATGCCTGGCAAGGTCAACGTCGCCTGAAGCATCGACAACACCGCGACGAGCAGCACCAAATTGAAAGCAAGCGCGATGCTGGAAAACACACCAAAAAGCAAGTAGTAAGCACACATGAACACTGTAACGGCCAAAAAGCCCCAGGTCACGCTGTTGAAGCCCTTGGCGATATTTTCTGCGCCAAGGCTTGGGCCAATTGCCAATTCTTCAATGATTTCCATGGGAGCCGCCAGCGAACCCGCGCGCAATAGCAACGCCGTGTCGGCAGCCTCGACTGTGGTCATACGACCTGAAATTTGAACGCGGCCACCCGAAATTTCTGAACGAATAACCGGGGCAGTCACCACTTCGCCCTTGCCTTTTTCAAACAAAAGGATGGCCATACGCTTGCCGATACTCTCGCGCGTCACGTCTCGGAAGATTCGTGCACCCTTGGCATCCAGCGTCAGGTGAACCGCCGCCTCTTGAGTTTGCGAGTCAAAGCCAGGCTGTGCGTCGGTCAGGTTGTCACCCGTCAACATGACTTGCTTTTTGACAATGACAGCCTGCCCGCTGCGCTCCAGGAAGCGCTCGCTGCCAAACGGTACGGTACCCGTGCCGCTTTCAGCCGCGCGGGCTTCACCAGACTCATCCACCATGCGAACCTCAAGGGTTGCGGTACGCCCCAAAATGTCTTTGGCTTTGGCGGTGTCTTGCACGCCCGGCAACTGTACGACGATGCGATCTTGGCCTTGTTGCTGAATCACGGGCTCAGCCACACCCAACTCGTTGATGCGATTGTGCAAGGTCGTGATGTTTTGCTTGAGCGCTTGATCTTGCACGGTGCGCGCAGTAACGGGTTTGATCGACGCAGTCAGTTTGAAGTCTGAACCGTCGGGCGCGCTCAGCAAGTCCAGGTCAGCAAATTGGTCTTGAATGACCCGTTTGGCAGCATCGAGAGTGGGCGCATCGCGAAACCGGATTTCTATGACCTGACCGTTGCGTGCAATGCCACTGTGCCGAATGCTCTTCTCGCGCAACACAGTGCGCATGTCGCCTGACAGCGATTCGGCTTTTTTGGTGAGGGCCGCCTGCATGTCAACTTGCAACATGAAGTGAACGCCACCCCGCAAGTCAAGGCCCAAGTACATAGGCGCTGCACCCAACGCGGACAGCCATGCAGGTGAGCGCGACAACAGGTTCAACGCGACCACGTATCCAGGGTTGTTTGCATCGGGGATGAGTGCCTTTTGAATCGCGTCTTTGGCCTTGAGCTGAACATCGGTCGATTCAAAGCGGGCCTTGACGGATGTTCCTTCCAGCGCGACAACCTCAGCGGTGATGCCAGCGACTTTCAGTGCATCAACCACTCTGGCTTGAGTGCTGCTGTCGATTTTGGTACTGGTTTTAGCGGCTGATATCTGCACCGCTGGCGATTCGCCAAAAAAATTGGGCAGAGTAAACAGCGCCCCTATCACCAGCGCGACCAAAATGATGGCGTATTTCCAGACCGGGTAGCGATTCATGATGGCAGGCGTGTCTCTGGTTGACTTGAGGTGCGGTGTTTAAAACGAACGGCTTTGGCTAGCAATGAGTGGCACGCGACTTGGGTCAACAGCCTCGCAGCTGTTGCCAGCGGCAAGTTATTTGATCGAACCCTTGGGCAAGACCTGAACAATGGCACTGCGTTGAACTTGCACATCAACGCTGTTGGCAATTTCAAGACCGATGTAGCTGTCGCCCAGTTTGCTCACCTTGCCCAGCATGCCACCTGCCGTCACCACCTCGTCCCCTTTAGCCAGGGCTTCAATCATCGTGCGATGCTCCTTTTGTTTCTTCATCTGAGGGCGGATCATGACAAAGTAAAGCACCACAAACATCAGCACCAAAGGCAACATGCTCATCAGCGATGACTGCATGTCACTTCCGGCGGCAGCGGCGGGGGCGGTTTGGGCAAAGGCAGAAGAAATGAACACAAGTAGCTCCCAAGGTCAAAGACAGAAAAAAGTGGTTGGGACGCTGAATGCCCCGAAAAGGGGCAAGCCGCGAACAACCAAACATTGTAAACGGGGTGCTAACCCTATTTCCGCCCTATAAAAAGCGTGAAATTCCATCAACTGGTCGCTGCAAATTTTCTCAGCTTGCAGCAACCTGAAAACACCCAAAGCAAAGCAAATTGGTCAAGCGACGCGTTGATCGGCCTTGGGGTTTTGGAATTCGTCCATCAACGCGCTCCATTTGACCCGAGCGGCATTGAGATTGCGCTCCTTAACGTGTCCATACCCTTTGACTTGTTCAGGAATTCGAGCAATTTCGACTGCAATGGCGTGATTGGCGTCATTCAATTGAGCCAGAACCGCGTCGATGCTGGCTTGGTACTCGCCGATCAAGGCGCGCTCGCCTCTACGCTCTTCGGTTTTGCCAAACACGTCAAACGCGCCGCCTCGCAGGCCTTTCAATCGGGCCAAAACCTTGAAAACCGTCAAAGTACTGGGGCCAAACTTGGTCTTTTGCAGCTCGCCCTTCTCATTTCGCTTGGAGATTAACGGTGGTGCCAAGTGGTAATTCAGTTTGAAATCACCTTCAAACATGGCATTGACACGGGCATGAAACGCCGGGTCGGAGTGCAGCCGCGCCACTTCGTACTCGTCTTTGTAGGCCATGAGCTTGAACAGGTAACGGGCAACGGCCTCGGTCAAAGGCAGGTGCTTCATGCCAGGTTTGTCGCCCAGTTTTTCCTCGGCGACCTTGACCTTCTGCACGGCAGCCTGGTATTTCTCGGCGTAGGCGGCATTTTGGTAACCCGTCAAAAACTCGACTCTGGAGGTGAGCATTTGCGCCAGGGAATCGCGCTTTTTGAACTCAATCACCACCGCTTGGCCTGCTGGGCTTACCAAAGCTTTGAACCCAGCGGCATCGTGCGCAGCGCGACAACCCCATTTAAAAGCAATTTTATTTTGCTGAACCGCCACGGCGTTGAGCTCAATGGCTCGCATTAACGAAGCTTTTTCCAGCGGAATCCAGCCCTTTTGCCAGGCGTAACCCAACATCATCGGGTTGGTGTAAATGCTGTCGCCCAAAAGCCGGGTCGATGCCGCATCTGCGTCAAAAACCCCGACATTGGCCTCGCCCACTTCAGCGATGACTTCTGCCACGCACTGGTCAGCAGGGTTTTGCCAGTTGGCGTTTTTGACAAACGCCGCAGTGGGCGTGCTGTTGGAATTGAGCGCCACGTGCGTGCGCCCAGCCCGCATACGCAGCAAAGTTTCTTTAGCAACAGCAACAATCGGGTCACACCCGATGATGAGGTCTGCCGCAGCCATGCCCACGCGCGTGGTTCGAATGTCGTCCTGACGGTCACCGATCAGCACATAGCTCCAGGTCGCCCCGCCTTTTTGAGCCAATCCGCCTGCGTCTTGGGTGACGATGCCTTTGCCTTCGATGTGAGCGGCGACACCCAGCAGCTGCCCAATGGTGATAACCCCCGTGCCGCCCACGCCTGCCACGACCATGCCCCAAACGGCGCTTGGCTGCGAAGCGTTGGCAAACACAGGCTCAGGCAAGGCACCCAGTTCAAAGGGTGACGGGAACGCGCCCGATTCGCCAGCCTTGGCTTTTTTCTTCAACTGCCCACCTTCGACCGTGATGAAGCTTGGGCAGAACCCTTTGACGCAAGAGATGTCTTTGTTGCAGGTGCTTTGGTTGATCTGGCGTTTGCGGTCAAATTCAGTCTCAAGCGGCTCGACGCTCAGGCAATTGCTTTGCACGCCACAGTCGCCGCAACCCTCGCAAACCAACTCATTGATCACCACGCGCTTGGCTGGATCTACCATCGTGCCGCGCTTGCGACGGCGGCGCTTTTCCGTGGCGCAGGTTTGGTCGTAAATGATGACGGTAGTGCCTTTAATTTCTCTGAACTGGCGCTGAATGGCGTCCAGCTCGTCACGGTGGTGCACACCCACGTCAGCCACCAAGGTGATGTTGTCGTACTTTTCGGGCTCGTCAGTGACAATCACGATTCTGGCCGCGCCTTCGGCCCGCATGGACTGGGCGATTTGCACGACCGAATGCCCTTCAGCGCGTTCACCCACCTGCTGGCCGCCCGTCATGGCCACGGCGTCGTTGTACAAGATTTTGTAGGTGATGTTGACACCCGATGCAATGGCTTGGCGCACCGCCAGCAAGCCGCTGTGAAAGTAGGTGCCGTCGCCCAGATTGGCAAACATATGCTGGTCATGGCTGAACGGTTGCTGCCCGACCCAGGGCACACCTTCGCCACCCATTTGGGTGAAACCGACGGTGGCGCGGTCCATCCAGATGCTCATGAAATGGCAACCAATGCCCGCCATGGCACGCGAACCCTCGGGCACCTTGGTGGACGTGTTGTGCGGGCAGCCCGAGCAAAACCAGGGTTGGCGATCCGCCCCTTGCACGCCATTGACTTCGAGCACGTGCATGGAACGCTCTTTGGCGTCCAAAATGGCCAACTGGGCGTCCATGCGGGCGTGAATGTCGGCATCGACCCCCAGTTTTTTCAGGCGCTGCGCAATGGCTCTGGCGATGATGGCGGGCGACAGGTCGGCGTTGGCCCGCAACAGGGTGTTGGCGTTCGGGTTGGGCATGGACCACTCGCCGCCGCTGCCGTAGGCCTGGCCACTGGCATCGGTCGATGAGGATTCGACCTCGTTGAACTTGCCCAGCACTTTGGGGCGCACGTCAGCACGCCAGTTGTACAGCTCTTCCTTCAGCTGGTATTCAATCACTTGGCGCTTTTCTTCGACCACCAGGATCTCTTGCAAACCCGTGGCGAATTCCCGGGTTAACTGCGCCTCAAGCGGCCAAACCACGCCGACCTTGTGCAGGCGAATGCCCAAGCGCTGGCAAGTGGCGTCGTCCAGCCCTAAGTCAATGAGCGCTTGGCGCGTGTCGTTGAAGGCTTTGCCGCTGGCAATCAAGCCAAAGCGGTCGTTTTTGCCCTCGATCACGTTGTAATTGAGCCGATTGGCGCGAACGTAGGCCAGCGCCGCGTACCACTTGTAGTCAAACAGCCTCGCCTCTTGGTCTAACGCGCCATCGGGCCAGCGAATGTGCAGGCCACCGGGCGGCATGGCAAAGTCGGTCGGAATTTTGATGTCCACCCGCTCGGGGTCGATCATGGCGGTGGCGCTGGATTCGACGATCTCTTGAATCGTTTTCATACCTGCCCAAACGCCTGAAAACCGGCTCATGGCAAAGGCGTGAATGCCCAAATCCAAAATTTCCTGCACATTGGCTGGAAAGAAAACTGGCGTGCCGCAGGCCTTGAAAATATGGTCACTTTGGTGCGCAGCGGTCGAGCTTTTGGAGATGTGGTCGTCCCCCGCGACGGCGATCACACCGCCAAATTCTGTGGTGCCAGCCATGTTGGCGTGTTTGAACACATCTGAACAGCGATCAACGCCCGGGCCTTTGCCGTACCAAATGCCGAAAACGCCATCGAACTTGTTGGTGCCGGGCGGCGCATACCCCAGTTGCTGCGTGCCCCACAAAGCCGTAGCCGCCAGTTCTTCGTTCACACCGGGCTGAAAGATGATGTTTTGCGCTTTGAGGTACTTTTCGGCCTTGACCAGCGCCTGGTCATAGCCTCCCAAAGGCGAGCCGCGGTAGCCGCTGATGAAGCCCGCGGTGTTTTTGCCAGCCAATTGATCGCGCAGTCGCTGCAACATCGGCAGCTTAACCAAGGCTTGCACGCCGCTCATGAAAGCGCGGCCATAGTCCAGGCTGTATTTATCGTCCAGCGTGACAGTTTCAAGCGCGCGGCGAATGTGTTCGGGAAGGGGTGCGTTCATGGTGTCGGTTTCTCCAAGTGACGGTAACTGCCTTGTGAGCAGGCGTTTGCGCAAAGTGGGCGAACTTCACTTTTTGAGTGGGCCCGACCAACCCTGCAGCACAAAGTGTATTCTGACTTGCAAACCAAGTCTTGGCATTTGCATGGCGTTTGCCTTGGTTTTTCTGGCCGTTTCTTCGACGCCAACGACAAGACAAATGCTATTATTTAAATAGCAAACTATTGAATATATTCGAGAGCTAGAGGCGATTTTTATTGATATTTTGACCGTTTTGAGTCGTTTTTGCCAAAAAAGAACCTGCAGGGTGGGCTATCCCCTTAGCTCCACTGGTGTCAGAATCGGCTGATGAGCAAGCCAAAGAAGCAGCCCAAAGGAGGCGTCGATTACCCAGTGAATTGGGGCCAGTACCTGGATTGGTTCCACACCG
>JANNCN010000008.1:0-9716 GCA_031386665.1 Rhodoferax sp.
ATCGGCACGCCTTGGGCTTTGCAACCCGCAATCAACGCGTTTTGCGCGGCCAAGTAAGCGGGCAGATCGGTCGCGGTGAAGTACGGTCGCAACCGAAATGAATCTTGGGCGTCGATCACGATAAGACAAGTGTTCATGAAAACTCCGAAGGTTGAAGTTGCCTATTTTCAACAGATCTTTCGAGCTATTCCATGACTATCAAGACGTATGACGATCAATTTAGGACATTACCAAGCGACCCTAAGTAGTCAAATTATCCGAAAAATTTGCAAACGATGAGCCAAGAATCTTCGAGGTTGAACCCAGCTGGGTTTGCGTTTGAAGTACACGGGCCTGCAGTCTGTTGGACTTTGCAAGCGCAAAATGGCTCAAAATTGCTACTAAATATATAGCAAACTATCTATATAATTCGAGATCTAGAGACCTATTTTATTCATATTTTGGGCAAAATCGGCTTTTTCCAGAAAAAAAGAACCTACAGGTTCTTTTTTCTATTTTCGACCAAATTTTGGCTAGTTTTAGCTGCAAAGCCGGTTCAGCCAATTTTCGCCGTCACCGTCACCGCAGCGCCCGCCCCGCGTGGCGCAATCGCGCCAATCGTGCTGACGGTTTCACCTAGGGAGCTCAACGTTGCGGCGCAGGCTTGGGCGCTGGCGGCGTCCACCACGATCACCATGCCAATGCCGTTGTTGAAAGTGCGGTTCATCTCGAAATCATCCACGCCCGAGGCGGCTTGCAGCCAGGCAAACAGCTCGGTTTGCGGCCAGCTGCCTTGGGTCAGGTGCGCGGCCAGGGCGTCGGGCAAGACGCGGGGAATGTTCTCCAGCAGGCCACCACCGGTGATGTGGGCCAGCGCCTTGATGCCAGATTGCCCATCGGCCGCCAAGGGGTGCGCGGCCAGCGCGGCCAGCACGTTTTTGACGTACAGGCGGGTGGGCTGCATCAACGCTTGCTTGAAAGGTTTGCCATCCAATGTGGCGGGCAGGCGGCTTTCATCGGCCTTTGCTCCCGTGCCGAAAGTGCGTTCAATGCATTTGCGCACCAGCGAGAAGCCATTGGAGTGCACGCCGCTGGACGCCAAACCCAGCACCACGTCGCCCGCTGCCACGCTTGCGCCAGTCAAAATTTTCGATTTTTCGACCGCGCCCACGCAAAACCCTGCCAGGTCGTATTCGCCAGGCGGGTACATGCCGGGCATTTCAGCGGTTTCGCCGCCAATCAGTGCGCATCCGCTCAGCTCGCATCCTTTGGCAATGCCGCCAATCACGGCAGCGGCGGTGTCTACGTCGAGCTTTCCACAGGCAAAGTAGTCCAAAAAGAACAAAGGTTCGGCCCCTTGCACCAGCACGTCGTTCACGCTCATGGCCACCAGGTCTATGCCAACGGTGTCGTGCATGTTCCATTCAAACGCCAGTTTCAGCTTGGTGCCCACGCCGTCGGTGCCGCTCACCAAAACCGGCTCTTTGTAGCGTTTGGGCACCTCAAACAGGGCGCCAAACCCGCCAATGCCCGCCAAAACGCCTTCGCGCATGGTTTTTTTTGCCAATGGCTTGATGCGCTCGACCAGCGCGTCGCCAGCCTCCATGTCGACACCAGCGTCTTTGTAGGTAAGGGGGGTCGAAATTGCAGGAGTATTGGCTGGGATTGACATGAGAAAGGGTGGTTTTAAGGGTGGCGCGTCGGATTGCGGGTCAGTCGCGAATAGAATTTGGGCTGATTTTAAGCGTCAGCCCGCCGCCCGCGGCACCCCGTACCTCGCCATGCAATTCACCTCCACCCAAAAACGTGCCTTCAGTTGGCTGGCCATCGCAGCCGCGGTGCTGCTGGTCTTGTGGCTGATGGGCCCGGTTTTAACGCCTTTTGTGGTCGCCGCTGTGCTGGCGTATGCCTTGACGCCGCTGGTCAACCGGCTGGACAGTATGGGTCGGGGCCGCATGCCGCGCGTGTTGGCGGTGATCTTGGTCGAGGTGCTGTTTGTATTGACAGTGCTCAGCCTCCTGCTGCTGATCGTGCCCATCATGGCCAAAGAAATTCCCCTCATGCGCGAACAGCTGCCCAACTTGGCAGACAAGTTCAACGCCTGGCTCACACCCTTGGCCTCGCAGTATGGATTCAAAGTCGCGCTGGATGTCGCCAGTATCAAAGCCTTTGTGCTGAAGTACCTGAGCGCCAATTTTGAGGACGCGTTTGGCTCGCTGCTGTCGTCGCTCAAGCTTGGCGGAAGCGTGGCGCTGACCTTGCTGGGTAACGCGGTGCTGATCCCGGTGGCGCTGTTTTACCTGCTGATGGATTGGGAGCGCTTTGTCGCCCGCGTTGTGGCCTTGGTGCCGCTGCGCTTGCGCACAGGGTTTGACAGCTTCACGCAAGAGGCTGATTTGGTGCTGGGCCAGTACCTGCGCGGTCAGTTGCTCGTCATGCTGAGCATGGCGGTTTTTTACAGCGTGGGCATGGCGCTGTTCGGGCTCGATTTGGCGTTGCCCATTGGCATCTTCACCGGTTTGGCCATGTTTGTGCCGTATTTGGGCTTTGGCATTGGCCTGCTCATGGCGTTTTTGGCGGCGCTGCTGCAGTTTGCGTCGATCAAGGCGGTGGTCATGGTGGCGGCGGTTTTTGGCATTGGCCAGGTGATCGAAGGCTTCGTGCTCACCCCGCGCTTGGTGGGCGAACGCATTGGTTTGCACCCCTTGGCGGTGATTTTTGCGCTGCTGGCGTTTGGTCAAATTTTTGGACTGGTGGGTGTGCTGATCGCCTTGCCCGCCAGTGCCGTGTTGCTGGTGGCCATTCGGCGCGTGCAGGCCAGTTACCTGTCCAGCAAGTTGTACACGGGCTAGGCGAACCTGAGCGGTTTAAGCGTTTTAAGCAAATGAAGCAACTCGCCCTTGACATCGGACTGCTGACGGGCCCAACCCTCAAAAATTTTGTCGCAGGCCCTAACGCCGCTGTGGTGAGCCATTTGGCCTTGTGGGTCGGGGAGCAATCGCGCGCAGACACACGGTCGCCCGTGCCCACCTACCTGTGGGGCATCAGTGGCAGTGGCAAAACCCATTTGCTTAAAAGCGCCCGCGAAGCCCTGCGTGAACAAGGGGCCACCGTCGGCTGGATGGACGCCAGCTTGCTAGAGCCGCCCGATTTCAACGAAGCCTGGTCCGCCATCTTGCTGGACGATGTGCACCTTTACACGGCGGTGCAGCAGCACGCGGCTTTCAACTGGTTTGTCAACGCCCAATCGCTCTCGCGCTGGGTCATGGCCGCAGGAGCCCTGCCGCCAGCAGACCTGAGCTTGCGCGATGACCTGCGAACCCGCCTAGGCTGGGGCCATGTGTTTGGCTTGCAGGTATTGAGCGAATCTGAGCGGCGGGCAGTTTTGCGCCAAGCGGCAGACGCACGCGGGGTTTTTCTGAGCGACGAGGTGATGGATTTCATGCTCACCCGTTTCAGCCGCGATTTGGGCAGCCTGATGGATTTGCTGGAGCTGATCGACGGGTTTGCACTGCAATCCAAACGCGCGGTGACTATTCCGATGATCAAGACGATGCTGGAGAACCTTTAATTGACGCTGCCTTTGAAGCTGAATTTGACCCTGTTTGACCTGGATCACACGCTCTTGCCTCTTGATTCTGACTATGCTTGGGGGGAGTTCACCACTACCATCGGCTGGACTGACCCGCTGGAGTTTGCCCGACGCAACGACGAGTTTTTTGCCCAATACAAGGCCGGCACGCTGGACATTCACGATTACGTGCGGTTTGCCACCGCCGCTCTGTGCCACCAGGGCGAAGTCAATTCGGCGGCAGCGCACCAAAAGTTCATGCAGCTTGTGATTCAACCCTCCATCACGCCGCAGGCTTTGGCTTTGGTTCAAAGGCACCAGGCCCAAGGCGATACCGTGCTGATGGTGACGGCCACCAATGAATTTGTCACCCGGCCCATTGCCACGGCGTTCGGTGTGGATGAGCTGATTGCCGTGCAGCTTGCGCGGCACAGTACGCCACCAGGGCAGGGCTGGTACAACGGTGAAATCAAGGGCGTGCCGTCGGTGCGTGAAGGCAAAGTTACCCGGATGCAACATTGGCTGGCAGCGCGCGGAATCGGCTGGGACGACGTTGAAAGCACTTTTTACAGCGATTCCATGAATGACCTGCCCCTGCTGGAGCGGGTGAATCACCCCGTTGCAACCAACCCGGACGACCGGCTGCGCCAAATTGCCACGACACGCGGATGGCGCATACTTGACCTGTTTGGCACGCCAGAGGCAAGCCAAAATTAACCGACATGAAGGCTTTAGTTTGATCAAGAAGTTCATAGACAAGTTGCTGGGCAAGGCGTCTATCGCCACAGGCCGCAGCAAAAAACCGAAATTCGGCAAACGCGAAGAACTGGGCGTTGCTGTCCACGGCATCGACCCCAATCTGGTGGATGAACGTGCTGTGGGCGTGGTGCGCACCCTGAAAGACGCTGGCTACGAGGCTTACATCGTCGGTGGCGCAGTGCGCGACTTGATGGTCGGTTTGGCTCCCAAAGACTTCGACGTGGCGACCAATGCAACGCCTGAACAGGTCAAAGGTCTGTTTCGGCGGGCCTTCATCATTGGGCGACGCTTTCGCATTGTTCACGTTGTGTATGGCCGGGGCCGCGAGCATGAAGTGATTGAGGTGTCGACCTTTCGGGCTTATCTAGACAATGCCGCCGCCGAGGCTGTGGCAGGCAATGAACGCACCAGCAAAGGCGAACTGGCAGGCATGAAGCACGCCGTAGATTCCTCAGGGCGAGTGCTGCGCGACAACGTTTGGGGCCCACAAGAAGAAGACGCAGTGCGCCGCGACTTCACCATCAACGCCATGTACTACGACCCGCAAACGCAGGTGGTGGTGGACTACCACGGTGGCATTGCCGACACCCAGAAACGTATCATTCGCATGATTGGCGAGCCCGCCGCCCGCTACCGTGAAGACCCGGTGCGCATCATCCGGGCGGTGCGTTTTGCGGCCAAACTGAGCCCACTGGGCTTCACTTTAGAGGCCAAAACTGCGGCACCCCTGGTCAAATCGCAAGAATTGTTGGCCGATGTGCCGCAAAGTCGCTTGTTTGACGAAATGCTCAAACTCTTGCAAACCGGGCATTCGCTGGCGTCCATCGCCCAACTCAAATTGCTGGGCATGTCGCGCGGTATTTACCCCTTGCTTGACGTGGTGGTGGAGCGGGCCGAGCAGCCGTTCGTCAGTGCTGCCTTGAAAGACACCGACCGCCGCGTCGGCGAAGGCAAGCCCGTGGCCCCGAGTTTTCTACTGGCCTGCGTTTTGTGGGCCGATGTGCGCACTGGCTGGGTGGCCCGCACCGAGCAGCGCCAGCCACCGCACCCTGCTTTGCAAGATGCGATTGACGAGGTTTTTAACGCCCGCATCGGCGATGTGTCGGGTCGAGGCAGGTTGGCAGGCGACATGCGTGAAATCTGGATCATGCAACCGCGTTTTGAAAAACGCGTGGGCAGTGCACCTTTTGGCTTGCTGGATCAGCCGCGTTTTCGCGCCGCCTTCGACTTCATGCGTTTGCGCGCTGACGTGGGCGAGGTCGACGAAAGCCTGGCCGACTGGTGGCAAGAGTTCAGCATGGCCAGCGACTCCGTTCGCCAGGACATGGTGGACCAAGTTCGAGACGAGCAGCAGCAGCGCCCTCGCATGGCGCGCGCGCCGCGGCCCCCGCGCGAAGCGACTCAAAACCAAAACTTAACGGCAGAGCCGACCGATGGCAAGGCCGCGGGTCAGGATGTTGCGGGTGATGGCGCTTCAGATGAATCCAGCGGGTCGGGCCGGATGGAAGGTGATGCCCCCAAGAGGCGGCGGCGCAGGCGCAGGCCTGGCACAGACAAAAGCGCTGGAACGGGATCAGAGCCGGGAGCGGGATCAGATTCAGGATCAGGATCGGGTTCAGGTTCAGGTTCAGGATCGGGCGTCGCGCCCTGAATACCTTGAGCACCTTGGCAACGCCTTGCTTTGTTGCCCTTGGTGCCAATTTAGGCGACGCCACGGCGACGATTCAAAGGGCGATTGTGGCGATTGCCCACTTGCCAGACACACAGCTCTTGGGCCAGTCATCGCTGTACCGCACGGCACCTTTTCAGGCTTTGGGGCCAGATTTCATCAACGCAGTGGTCGAAATTTCGACAGGCCTCTCAGCTCAGGCCTTGCTTGGCCATCTGCAGGGGCTGGAGAACTCGGAACATCGTCAAAGACCCTACGCCAACGCGCCGCGAACCCTGGATTTGGACATCTTGTTGTACGGCGATCACTCGATTCAAACGCCAAGTTTGCAAGTGCCCCACCCGCGCATGAACCAGCGTGCCTTCGTGCTGGTGCCGCTGGCTGAAGTTGCGCCTGATCGGGTGTCGGCTGGGCAACTGGCCGCTGTCAGCGATCAAATCATTGAGCGAATTCGATATTGATCTTTTTTTTGGGCTACTCGATCTCGGCAATCATTTCGATCTCAACGCAAGCACCCATAGGGATTTGAGCCACGCCAAAAGCGCTGCGGGCATGGCTGCCAACGGGGCCAAAAATCTGACCAATCAGCTCGCTGGCCCCATTGGTCACCAAATGCTGCTCGGTGAAGTCTGGGGTCGAGTTGACCAGGGACATCAATTTGACAATGCGTTTGACGCGGTTCAGGTTGCCACCAGTTGCGGCATTCAAGGTGCCCATCAGGTCGATGGCCACGGCCCTGGCGGCCCGCTTGCCTTCTTCGGTGAACATGGTTTTACCGAACTGCCCGACCCATGGTTTGCCATCTTTTCTGGCAATGTGGCCGCTTAAAAAGACCAGGTTGCCAGTTTGGACGAACGGCACATAGGCCGCAGCCGGGGTTGACACTGGCGGCAACAAAATGCCCTGTGCGCTTAGGTTTTCATAAATGCTCATATTGATATCCTCTCTGAAAAAAATGGAATCCGAGGTCAGGGTATGGTGTCGGGCGTGGGGCTTGGGGTCTCGATTTGACTTTAGTTTTGAGACTGCGACTGAAATTGACTCTGCGAGCTTCCCAGGCTCTGAGATTGGTTTTGGGATTGAAATTGTCCCATTGGCAATGCTATGTCATCAGCAGGTTCAACCGTCACGGCGACCAGCAGAGTGTGGTCGGTGCCGCCGTGAATGACGCCACGCAAGGGAGCCACATCGCCATAGTCACGGCCTGTTGCAAGGGTGACATAGTCTTCGCCGGGTGAGCCCCAGCCATCTCGGTTGTTCGTCGGGTCAAAGTCGCACCAGTGGTCGCCTTCAGGATAGTCTGGCAAGTAAACCGAGGCCCAAGCGTGCGAGGCATCGCAGCCGCGCAAACGGGCAACCCCTGGTGGCGGCTGGGTTAAAACATAGCCGCTTACATAGCGTGCCGAAAGCCCCAGCGCACGCAGGCACGCGATCATGATGTGCGCAAAATCCTGGCAAACCCCTTTGCGCTGTGCCAAGGCCGTCAAGGCGGGTGTACTCACTTCGGTGCTTTGGCTTTCGTAGCTGAATTCGGTGTGAATGCGACGCATCAGGTCACGGGCACCTTGCAGCAAGGACTGTCCTGGCGCAAAACTGGGGCGAGCGTACTGAGTGAAATCGCTGTGACGCGGCACAAATGGCGATGCATAGACGAATTCACAGGCCGGGTCGTAGGAGGCCCCCGCAACATAGCGAAATCGTTCGCGCACCTGCTCCCACGCGATAGTGCTGGTTGGCATGGCGCGTGCCCGCGTCGCAATGAGACTGCTGGCGGTGACTTGCAAGCGTCTGTGCGTGGCCTGCAAGCTAAAAAATTGACGGGTATTGCCAAAACTGTCGATGGATGGCGTCTGCTCGTCGGGCTCAGGGCTGATGGTTGCCGAGTGACTGTGCAGGGTTTGGTTGGCGTTGCAGATTGGCGTCAGGTGACAAATGTGCTGCGCCAGTTCGACCGGCGGCACATAGTCATAGCGAGTTTCGTGGGTAATTTGCAGCAACATTCAGGCCCCCAAAGTGCGCCGTGCATCATCAGAATGCGTGAAATAGAGCTGGCTCACATCGTCTGATAAATTGAATGCGGCTTGGCTGCACTCCGTCAGCAAATTGCAAAGCGCGGTGTAGCGGCCATTGGCGTCTGTTGCGCAAAGTAAATCGAGGGACCAAATGGCTGGGTCTGGCACGCGGTAAGACAGCTCGCCCAGCTCGTGGGGTGCGCTGCCAGCCAACTTGGCCAAGCGCCCGCGCAAGGTCTGCGCAACCCACCCGAGTGACCGTGGATTGTCCCGGTCAAGCACCAGCATGTCGGCCAAGGCTGCAATGTCGTTGCTCTGCTGGTATTGCGTATGGAAGGCCGTCGTGCTGTCAAACAATGCAATCATCGCGTCAAAGCCACCGTCTGAAAACACCGACCCCGTGTTGAACCCGGTTAAAAGCGATTGCGACAAAAATCCAAGACGTTCGATCTGGCGTCCGATACTTAGCAGCCTCCAGCCGTCATCACGCGCCATTCGGTCATTTTGAGCCCCTGTGATGGCGGCCAAGTGATCGCTTGCAATTTTCAAAATTCTTTGAGCCTCAAGGGGCGACAAGTCGCCACTTTTCGCCATATGCTGGCAGGCTTGGGTCAACTCTTCTTCGGAGCAAACGATCAGGTTCCAGTGCTCCAGCGACAGACGCTCGCGCACATTGGACGCTGTCAGGCGCACTGCCCGCAGGTTGTAGCCGACACTGGTGGCCAGGTCAGAACTGCCAAGTCCTGCTACCAAAGACCGTTCAAACAAGCGCCGCGCTTGGGCTGCGGTTGGCACACTGGGCAAAACCAAAGTGTTTGTCACAGCCATTTGCGACACCCAGGCTTGCAAGGTCGGCGAGGACTGGGCTTCGCCTTGCAGGCATTCCAAAATTAGCTTTGCCAGGCGAACCAGGTTCTCGCTGCGTTCGGTGTAGCGGCCGAGCCAATACAGGTTCTCACCGGCGCGGCTAGTGACGATGCGCTTGCGCTGCAACACAATGCCAGGCGTGAGCGCGGGCGCAAGGAGCGAGGTCTGATCAACGGCACCAGAAGCCATGACCCACACGTCGGCACTGCTGCCCCCGCGCTGCATGGACGCGATGTCGCTGCTTTCGCCCGCAACTCTGGCCAGACCACCTGGCAAGATGCGCCACGACTGAGCCCCGTCGGTCACCGCAAAAACCCGCAGAATGACCGACCGCATAGCCAGTGCACCGCCGCCTTCTTGGGCGCGCCAGGTTGGCATTTGTGAAAGCGCTGCGTAGGCCTGCACGGTGTGTTCATCGCTGTTCATGGCAATGCGACCCGCCCATTCCTGGGTTTCGCGCTCGCTCATGCTGTGGCCAATGACGGCGTCAAAGTCGCCATGGTGAATGGACCCGGGATAAGTGGGTTTGATCGCACTGTTTTGTAAACCCGACAGCGCAGTCTCCATGGCCAACCGTTCCCCGCACCACCATGTCGCAAGCGACGGTAGCGCCAAATCTTCTCCCAGCAGGTGTTGAGAAAGCTTAGGCAAGAAACCCAGCAAGGCGGGCGACTCCAAAAACGCAGAACCTGGCGCATTGGCCATCATCACATTGCCTGCGCGAATGACTTGCATCAACCCAGCCACTCCCAAGGTCGAATCGGCCTTCAATTCCAGAGGGTCAAGAAACTGGTCGTCAACCCGTTTGAGCAGCACGTGAACCGGCTCAAGTCCCTTCAATGTTTTCAAATAGAGGTGC
>JANNCN010000039.1:0-10934 GCA_031386665.1 Rhodoferax sp.
GCGCGGCCATGGCGCACGGCTTGGCCGGGCAGCTCGGGTTTGGCGTCTTTGCGGGCCTGGCGAACCAGGGCGCGCAGTTGTTGCGAGTCGGTTTGCGGGTGCTCGGCAATCCACTGGCTGAAGGCGTCGTCGTCGGCAATCAGCCGGTCGCGCCAGGTTTGCGCCAAATGCAAAGCCAGAGTTTCAGACGCCGAGCCGCTGTGCTGCTCATGCAAAACGTTTTTAATGGCTTCAATCTGCACGTCTTCCAACAGGCGCATTTGCTTGCCGATGAACTGCATCTGGCGGCGCTTGCCTTCAAAATTGGTGATGCGCTTGGCTTCCACCACGGCGTCTTTCAGCTTTTCCGTCAAATCCAGCCGCGCCATGAAGTCGGGGCGCAAAGTCAACAAATCCTCGCCCAGCTTTTGCAGGGCCAGACTTTCGCGCTTTTCGTCTGTGCGGCTCATGCTGTCGGTGCCTTTGAGCTCTTTTTTCAACTCAATGTCGAGCTCGCTGCCTTCAGCGACGAATTTGCCTTTGACGAAGTAGCCTTTGGTGGGTTTGCGTGACATTGGGCGGCTCAGTAAATCCAATTTTTGGGCGCATTGCGGTGTTGCAAATCCTCGCAATACTTGTGTGTTGCTGCGGTATTGCGCCTTGCACTGCATCCCAAGAATTGAATTTCTTGAGGCGCCCAACTGTTGTTGCAAGGCAGGCGGGGATAATAACGCCTGATATGACCCAAACCAACTCCCCTCGCGCCAAATCCAAGCCCCAATCTCATTCAACCCCAGAAAGTGGTTTCAGCTACAGCCGCCCATTTTTTGAAGACCTGGTTGACACCGCCTTGGCACATGCCAAAAAACTCGGTGCGACTGACGCGGGGGCTGAAGCCTCTGAAGGTTGCGGCCTGAGCGTCTCAGTGCGCAAAGGCGAGCTGGAAAACGTCGAACGCAACCGCGACAAATCGCTGGGCATCACGGTGTACGTGGGCCAGCGCCGGGGTAACGCCAGCACCTCTGATTTCTCCAAAGCCGCCATTCAGCAAACGGTGCGCGCCGCGTTTGACATTGCCCGTTTCACCGCCGAAGACCCGTTTGCGGCTTTGCCCGACGCGGCCGACATCGTGCCTGAGTCCGAGCAACGCACTGACTTGGATTTGTTTCACCCGTGGGATGTGACCAGCGAGCAAGCCGCAGAACTCGCGCTGACCTGCGAGGCAGCGGCCCTGAAAACCAGCAAGCGCATTACCAACAGCGAAGGCGCGGGCGTGTCGGCCCAGCAGTCGCACTTTTTCACGGGCTACACCAATGGGTTTCGCGGCGGTTATGCCAGCTCGCGCCATTCGATGTCGGTGTCGCCCATTGCCTCTGCACCTGGCAAAAATGGCGACATGCAGCGCGACGCCTGGTACAGCTCGCAACGCAACGCTTGCGATTTGGCGTCGCCAGAATCAATTGGCATTTATGCAGCGCAACGCGCTTTAAGCCGCCTGAATTCCCGCAAAATCGCCACCACCGAATGCCCGGTGTTGTTCGAATCGCCTCTGGCCGCAGGCCTGCTGGGCGCTTTTGTGCAGGCCATCAGTGGCGGTTCGCTGTACCGCAAAAGCTCGTTTTTGCTCGATTCGCTGGGGCAGCAGGTGTTCCCCAAGCACATTGATATTGCCGAAGACCCGTTTATTGTGCGAGGCAAAGGCAGCTCGCCGTTTGACGACGAAGGCGTGCGCGTGAAAGCCCGCCAAGTGGTGCAAGCGGGCGTGGTGCAGGGCTACTTTTTGGGCAGCTACTCGGCCCGAAAGTTGGGCATGAAGACCACTGGCAACTCGGGTGGATCGCACAATTTGGTACTGTCGTCCAGCAAAACCCGGGCCACTGACGACCTGGACGCCATGTTGCAAAAACTGGGTACCGGTTTGCTGGTGACTGAGCTGATGGGCAGCGGCGTGAATTACGTGACGGGTGACTATTCACGCGGTGCCAGCGGTTTTTGGGTGGAAGGCGGGCGTATTGCCTACCCGGTGCACGAAATCACCATTGCTGGCAACATGAAAAACATGCTCAAAGGCATACAGGCTGTGGGTGCTGACACCTACAACTATGGCGCTAAAACGGTGGGTTCGATTTTGCTGGGCAAAATGAAGGTGGCGGGGAGTTGAATTGGTTTGGGGTCAAAATAGGAGATATTTTTCTCATCGGGCGGAGCAAGTTGCAAAGGCATTGCAAATATGCAAAATTTCAAAAGCTTGGGGTTTGGGCGATTTGAACGTCCGAAGGTGGTTGAGGGCTTGAATAATCGGTTTTCAGCGATGTGTCACGGCTTGCCGGTGCATTGGCTCATCGCCTTGGCGCTGGCAGGCGGTATGGGGCAAGTGGCGGCGCAAACCGCACCCGCCAAGGCTCCTGCAACAGCGGCATCGGCCCCTGCCCCGACTGCAGCACTCGCCAAAGGACCTTTGGCGCAAACACCAGTTGTACCCCACCCCTGGATCGCGATCATGCCGCGCCTGGAGGCCCAAGCCTACTTTGCCAACCTGGCAGACGGCGAGCGCATCGAAATGCCATTTCTGGTTAAATTTGGCCTGTCTGGCGGCTGGGGTTTGGCGCCCATCGCGACCCCCATGGGCGGCAAAAGCGGCCATCACCATCTGCTGGTGAACCGCGACCTGCCGTTGGATTTCAAGCAAGCGCTGCCCTTCACTGAGCAGTACATTCACTTTGGCAAGGGCCAAATGGAAACCGTGCTGAACCTGGCACCGGGCACCTACAAACTGCGCATGCTGTTGGCGGACAGCGGTCATTTGCCGCACTTTGTCTACAGCAAGCCTATTGCCATCACGGTGATCAAGAAAAACACGATAGACCCTAAATCGCTGGTCAAAAAAGGCATCAGCCTGGCAGTGGCAGAAACGGGTTTGAGCCGACCGTTCAGAGTGCAATTTCACGCCTCAGGCTGGAACGTGGCGCATTTGGCGCAGCGCGAAAAAGACACAGGGCATTTCAGGCTGACAGTTGTGCCTTTGGGTTCTGCCAACGCTGCCAAGTCCGCAGAGATGAATTTTGTCAACGGCCAAACCGAAGTGTGGCTGGAACCACCGGCTGGCGACTACGAACTGCGCCTGGACCTGATGGACAACACCAGCCCCGCCAAAGTGCTAGCGTCTTCCGAGGCGAGGACGGTCAAGCTAAGGTGAGAGGTGTAGGGCGCTCAAAAATGGGCTGCTACAAGGGGTTCCAGGGGTTGACCACGACCAAGCCCTCAATCTGGTTGAAATCTTTGGTATTTCGGGTCACCAGGACTTTGTTGTTTGCCAGGCAGATGGCTGCAATTTGGGCATCTTCAACCGAGATGGGCAGGCCCTCCTTGAAGCGTGCCGCCACCAAATTTGCGTAAATTGGCGCGCAGTTTCCGTCGAAAGCAAAACATCGGCCTGCAAAGTCTTCTGTGAACATGGCTGTGGCCTGCGTTGTCAGACCAGTGCGGCGTTTGCCTGCAGGCAGTTGCGCAATACCCAATTCAATCTCAGCGCGTGTGATGGCGCTGGTGGCTAAATCTCTGACTGCTTGACGGTTGACCCAGTCCAGCACGGCTCGCGCGGGAGTTTGGCGCATCAACTCCGACAGCACATTGGTGTCCAGCAAGTACATGTTGCTGTTCAGAACTTTGGCGCGGCCCGGGGCAGGGTACGGGCTGGTAGGTCAATGCCACCCAATGCCTTGAACCGCGCGTGAATTCGGTTGCCCAAGGGCTCGGTTGTCGCGTCGCCCAGCGTCGCGCGAGTCAGAATGCGGCGGACTTCTTCTTCCATCGCCCAGCCGTTTTGGGCGGCTTGTACACGCAGCCGTGTTTTGACTGATTCGTCAAGATTGCGAACTGTAAGCATGCTCATATTGAACTCCTTCAACAATGACTGCATTGTAGTCGGTGCATTCAACGCATGCAATTTGAAGTGCCGTTTAACCTGCCAACGCCGCCTTTACCGCCGCCGACACTTGCCCCATTTCAGCTTTGCCAGCCAATTGGGACTTAACCAAGCCCATCACTTTGCCCATGTCGCCGGGACCCGCCGCGCGCCCCAGTTCGGTGGCCAAGGTGGCGACAATGGCTTTGACGGCTGCCACCACCTCGTCGCTGCTTAAGCGCTTGGGCAAATAGGCTTCCAGCACGGGCAATTCGGCCGATTCTTTGTCAGCCAAGTCCATCCGATTGGCGGTGGTAAACGCGGTGATCGAGTCTTTGCGCTGTTTGATGAGCTTGTCGACAATCGCAATCACGCCCGCGTCGTCTACCACCACGCGCTCATCGACTTCACGCTGCTTGATAGCGGCCAGCAGCAGCCGAATGGTGCCCAGCCGCTCGGCGTCTTTGGCCCGCATGGCGGTTTTCATGTCTTCTGTGATTTGCTCTTTGAGTGTCATGGCGAAATTCCTCTTGGGTTGGAACGGGGTCTTGAAGGCATTTAATTAGGGTCAGATTACGCAAATTGGGGTCAGATTCTAATTATTTGAGGCCGAAGGCCAGGAGAGCGATGAAATCGCCAAATAATTGAAATTTGACCCCAATTTGCGTGATCTGACCCTAACTAATTTATTCGACGGTTTGAGCGAAAAAAAACCCGCCTGAAGATTCAAGCGGGCTTTGTTTTGGCCTTGGTCGCTGGGCTGACTCATGAGGTCAGGGCAGCTTTCGAGCCGAAGCTTAAAACAGCTTCTTCGGCAATTGCATCGAGCGAATACGCTTGTAGTTGCGCTTGACGGCGGCTGCCTTCTTGCGCTTGCGCTCGGCGGTGGGTTTTTCGTAGAACTCGCGAGCGCGCAAGTCAGTCAAAAGACCCAATTTTTCGATGGTGCGCTTGAAGCGGCGAAGAGCAACGTCAAAGGGCTCGTTTTCTTTGATACGGACGGTTGTCATTAATTAAAAAATTTCCGAATGTTTGCAGAGAATCGCCAGTGAGAAGATCAGGCTCAAGGGAAATATCCTGCGGTGTTCCCCCACTCAAAGTTGATCAGGCAGTGAGGGTTTGCCAGAAAAGCCTTCCATTATAGGACACTTCCAGAAATCGATAAGTCTGGCGAATTGCGGCGCTTTTCAATCTCAATGGCAAGTTAAATTGGGGTCAGATTCCAATTAATTTGGCGTCAACTGGCAAATACAAAATTAATTGGAATCTGACCCCAATTAAACTAATCGCTGACTTTAATTTTTGCCGCAAGCCCCTGCGCGCAAGCAAAGCCGCTGGCCCAAGCCCATTGAAAGTTGTAGCCGCCAAGCCAGCCAGTCACATCGACCACTTCACCAATGAAATACAGGCCAGTTTGGCGCGATTCCATGTTTTGGCTTGAGAGCTCTCGGGTGTCGACGCCGCCTGCGGTCACCTCGGCTTTTTTGTAGCCTTCTGTGCCGGTGGGGGTGAGGTTCCAGCGGCTGAATTTGTCGGCCAAAGCGCTCAAAGCCTTGTCAGACGCTTCATTGACCGGACGTTGCAAGGCGGGGTCTTGCGCCACCCAGGCGTCTGCCAGGCGCGCGGGCACCAAACCTGCCAATTCGTTGACCACCCGCTTGCGTGACAGGGTTTTGGCCTGGGTCAAGTGATCTTGCAGGTCAATTGTGGGCGCCAAATTTAAGCGAATGGGCGAGTTGGGTTGCCAAAAACTTGAGATTTGCAGCACCGCGGGGCCGCTCAAGCCCCGGTGTGTGAAGAGCAAATCTTCCAAAAACACGGTTTTCGACTTTTTGGGGCCCGTCTCAATGCTCACTGGCAAGGACAGCCCAGACAGCGAGGCGTAGGGTGCCCAGGCGTCGCCGTCAAACGTGAGCGGCACCAGGGCAGGGCGAGGCGCGATCACGTTCAAGGCAAATTGCCGTGCAATGCGGTAGCCCAAATCAGTCGCGCCAATTTTGGGGATCGACAAGCCACCCGTGGCAATGACCACAGCAGGGGTTTGCACAGCGCCGCGATCCGTCTGAATCTCATAGCCCGTCTGGCTGGGGTCGGCGGCAAGCGACGGCGTTGGCAGAACGGACTTCACCAATGCGGGCTGCCAGCGCTCTACCCCGCCTGCACCGCATTCGGCCAGCAACATCGTGATGAGGTCTTCTGCCGAACGATCACAAAACAGCTGACCTTTGTGCTTTTCATGAAACGCAATGCCGTGGCGGGTGATCAGTTCAATGAAATGCTGGGGCGTGTAATTGGCCAAGGCCGAGCGGCAAAACTTGGGGTTGTCGCCCAAAAAATTCGCTGCGGTGACGTCGCGGTTGGTGAAATTGGCCCGCCCGCCGCCTGAAATGCGAATTTTCTCGGCCACTTTGTCGCTGTGGTCGATCACCAAAACCTTCAAGCCCAGTTGCCCCGCCACGCCCGCGCAAAACAGGCCCGCAGCGCCTGCCCCAATGATCACCGCATCGAAAGAATTCATGGCCCGCAGTGTGCCTGATTTGGATTTTGCAGAACTAAGGAAGGCGAAAGCGGCGGAAACGGTCGAGAAAAGTTGAGAACGCGAGAAAGGAGCGTAAGGAGTAAGGGAGCTCAAGGCTTTCGCCTTTCAGCCAACGCCCAGCCTCAAAAACTCAACGCGTCAAGTGAACTTGGGGCAAGTCTTGGGCGTCGGCTTGCAACGCCAACTGCACGCCACGGATGACATCTCCGACCACCAAAACGGCAGGGCTGCCCAGTTTTTCGCGCTCAACCGTGGCCGCCAGCTCGCCTAAGCTGGTGACCATGTGGCGCTGGTGCGGCAATGACGCGTTTTGAATGACCGCCACGGGTGTGTGGGCGGGCAAGCCTGTCAACAGCTCGGTTTGAATGCGCTGCACGCCGCTCACCCCCATGTAGATGACCAGAGTCAGCTTGGCTTTGGCAGCCGCAACGGCCAGCGCTTTCCAGTCGGTGCCTTCGCCTTCTGTCAGGCTGGATTTGGCATGCCCTGTGACAAACACCACGCCGTGCGCATGCTCGCGGTGCGTCAGCGGCACGTTCAGCGAGGTGACTGCCGCCAACCCGGCGGTGATGCCGTTGACCACGCTGACCGACACACCGGCCGCCCGCAGGTGCTCCACTTCTTCGCCGCCCCGACCAAAAATAAATGGGTCGCCGCCTTTGAGGCGCACCACGTTTTCGCCCTCCAAAGCGGCCATCACCATCAGCTTTTGAATGAAAGCCTGCGGCGTTGACTTGCAGCCGCCACGCTTGCCGACATAGACAATTCGCGCGTTGGCAGCGGCGTAGGTTTTAACGATCTCGTCATTCACCAAGTCATCGACCAGCAGCACGGTGGCGGCTTGAATCGCTTTGATGGCTTTGAGCGTCAGCAGTTCGGGGTCGCCAGGGCCGGCACCGACAAGGGTGCAATGACCCGGGCTAAAAATGGTTTTTGTCATAGGTGCTGAGACAGACGCAAGATGTGTTCCACCTGCTTGGCGATGGACGCGGGCACTGCATTGGTGCCATCCATCACTCGGCGGATGTAGTGGGCGGTGGCTGGCGCGTCAAACTCTTTGGGCAGGTCGGGCAGGGTGGCTAGCGTGCCCGCTTGCGCGTCTTGCAGCACCGATTGCTGGCCATTGAGGAAGCCATCCATCTGCGGCATGCGCCTGGCGTCGGCCACAGACTCGCCTTCGGTGCCGCGCAGCAGCATGGCGTTGGATTGCATCAGCGCAAAAGTTTCGGCCATGGAGCTTGCGTATTCAGGGTGCGTGTAGCTGGACACCAGCAGGCTCTTGCCAACGCAGGGATTCATGAGCTTGACCACGCTGTGGGCAGAATTGCGCAAATTGACGACACGTCGCACGTCCAAAAGCCGCTGCAGACCAGGGCACAGCACGGCCGTGGGTGCAAACGCTACGCGGCCGGGAGCGATGGGTTCAATCGCATCCAGCGGCGCAATGCCCAGTTCGTCAAGCACCTTGGACGTGTACACGCGGGTGGATTCGCTGGCCATGCCATGCACCAGCACGCTCAGGTTCTCTCGTGCCAATAACAGTGCCAACAGCGGCGTGAGCACGGGCAACTTGCGAGCCCCGTTGTAGCTGGGGATGACGACGGTGGGCGCGCCAGACGCGTTGGCGGGCACGCGGTGCAGGCGGGCATGGGTGGCGTCTAGAAAACCCGCCATTTCCTGCGCGGTTTCGCCTTTGATGCGCATGGCCAGGCAAAAAGCGCCAATTTCTAGGTCAGTGACCTCGCCGTCCAGCACTTGCCCAAACAGGTCGGTCGCCTGCTCTCGCGTGAGGGCGCGTGCGCCATCGCGGCCACGACCTATTTCTTTGATGTATTTGCCAATGCCCATGCTGCTGATTGTGTTGTTTGGATTGTCCCTGATGGCTGATGACTTTGCGCTATGTGGCCAATAACCCAATCAAGCGTGCGCTGGGGCCTGCGCATGCCACAGGGCCAATAGTTTGGCTTCTTTGGCGGCGTCCAAACTGTTTTTGGGCGGTTTGGCGAGGCCGGGGGAAGCCAGCCACTGGCGAATGTCTTCAATCGTGCGCTGCACGGGCCGGGTGACCAGCCCCGCAGCGGCGGCTTTGGCGTCGCTCAACTGCATGAACCCGGCCATGTCGGTCATGCTGTGCGGAATCCAAAGGGGCAGCTCGGACCAGGGGGCGATGTCGTTTTGCTCCAAGAATTGATCGCTGACCCAGGTGAATTTGGCATCGCTGGCGCTGACCTGCTGGCAGGCGGCAAGCAAGCCCGCCATGGTCAATTGCCCTGGTGGCCCCACGGCGTTGATGGTGCCCACCGCGGCGAAGGTGCCCGCTGCGTCACGCTCCAGCATGTCTATCGTCCAGGCTGCCAGGTCGGCCATGTCGATCACTTGCAAGTGGCGCTGGGGCGCACCGGGGGCCAACACCTCGCCCCCGCGCGCCACCCGCTGCACCCAGTAGCCAAAACGGTCGGTGTAGTCGCGGCTGCCCACAATCAAACCGGGTCGCAGGCACAACACCCGTCCGGGAATGGCGCGCATAGCCGCCTGCTCGCACAGTACCTTGAGCCCGCCATACAACTCGCCAAAATGCGGCGACGCATGCGGGTTGGCCGGGTCGATGCCGTCAATCAGTTGCAGCTGAGCCGAGGTCAGTTCTTGCAGTGCCGCGCTTTCGGTCATGCCGGGCGCGCTGGTGTCCGCGTAAACCGAGATGGTCGATATAAAAACATAGCGGTGAACCGAGCCTGCAAGAGCCGTGGCAGATTCGCTGACCGATTTTGGCAACTGCCCGCAGGTGTCGATCGCCGCGTCCCACGTTCGCCCGCTAAGCCGCGCCAAATCTGCATGGCGGTCGCCCTGAATGAACTCAACCCGCACGTCAGCTGCCACGCCAGATGCCGCGTTGTGCTGCCCCCGGTTGAACAGCGTGACCTGGTGGCCCCTGGCCAGCGCCGCTTCGACCAAGTGATGGCCCACAAACCGGGTGCCGCCTAGAATTAAAAGCTTCATGAGTTAGGCCTTGACAGATTAGATAGGCTTGGGGACGATTGCCTTGATTGTGGCGACTTCAAATTGCTATAATATATATAGCAAACTATTGAATATATTCGAGAGCTAGAGGCCTATTTTATTCATATTTTGGCTATTTTCACCCTATTTCATAAAAAAGAACCTGCAGGTTCTTTTTTATGAAAGTACCGCTATGAAACGACTTTTTGCTGCTTTGGTGTTGATTTGCGCTTTTGCTGCACAGGCCATGATCGTCGAAGTGCAAGGCCGCGTGGTTTTTGCCACCGGCGCGGTAGAAAACGACTTGGCCAATTTCCAAGAGGCGTTTGACAAACCCGGCGTCGATACCGTGGCCTTTGTCAACTCCCCCGGTGGCGACTTGTGGACGGGCCTGCGCGTGGGCCGTTTGATTGCCGAGCGCGGCTTCAACACGGTGATTGGCGGGGCTTGCGTGTCAGCCTGTTCCATCATGTTCATGGGTGGCAAAACGCGTTCGTTTTCAGACGTGTACCGCCCGGCGCAAACCTACATTGGCATTCACGGTGCGCACCGCATCGACACCAAGGCGGTTGACCCGGTTTTGCAGCCTCAAATATTCGCGTTTTACAAGCTCAACATGGGTGACCGCTTTAACGCCGACATCATGAACCAGGCGCTGTATGACATGGAAGACGCGGGCTCGCTGTTGCGAGTTTATGACGCGCAAAGGCTGCCCAAACGAGTCGCCTTTCATTGCAAGTCAGTCCAAACCTTGCGCAAAGACTGCACCGAATTGAAAGACGCCGACGCGCTGAGCATTGGCATCGTCACCACCAACGCCGTCACTGCGCTGGACCTGCCCGCCAGCTTCAAACAGGTTGCCAAAGTCTTGGGACGTGAACTGCAATTTGCCATTGCAGACCCGGCTGACCACTTGAATAGCCTGGCCACCCAATTTTGCAAATCTGACCCGTGCCGCAAGCTGGTGAGCGACTTTGCATTGGGCTTGGACAACAAGGCCATCGCCGCACCCGTCGGTGAAGCAGGCATAGGCACCTCCTTGAACCAAGACACGCCCATCAACGCCTTCATTCGCGCCATCTACAACTGCAACCACGTGCGCGGTCGCCCTGCGCGCCTGTGCGAGGCGCAAGTGACCAATGGGTTTGACGTGCGTCAACTCTATGCCGATGCCGCCACGAGCCACGTTCAGGCCCTGGCCAAATTGACAATCGCCGCCAACAAGTTTTATTCCAATGAAGAATACGGCGGTGGGTTGACCACAGCCACCGGCTTGCGCACCCAAAAAGTCCACGACATCACACCCAAAGACATCGACGGCATCAAAACTTTCTCAACCCAGGCGCTGTCCGCAGCCCTGAAAAGTACAGAACCCCCAGTGGTCGTTGATGTGTGGGGCGGCGCGAACGACGTGATTCCCACTGCCGTGACCTTGCTGTTCGGTGGCTTGGCGTTTGACAATGCGCAGGGCGACGCGGTCTACGAAACCCGTTTTGAAGGCCTCTTGAAATTGCT
>JANNCN010000059.1:0-17071 GCA_031386665.1 Rhodoferax sp.
CCATCACAGCGTGGTGGCCATTTTGGCGGGATCGTTTTTGCTGGAACTGGTGCGGTCTTTCTCCAGCGCCTACTTTCCCAACACTTGGCAATTGGCTTTGGGGCTGTTTTTGCTGCTGGTGATCCGGTTTTTGCCCGATGGGCTGGGCTCGTTGGCGGGGTTTTTCAAACCTAAGGCTACCCAAAAGCTGCTGGCCCCAAGCACCAAGGAAGGTTTGAAATGAACCCAAACCCCTCAAGCACGGGCGCGGGCGCAGGCAAGGCGCCCGCCAGCGCATCAGCCAATGGTCCGGTGCTGTCAGCCAAGGGCTTGCAACGCTCGTTCGGGGCTGTGGTGGCCGCAGCCGACGTCAACATCGACGTGGGCTCAGGCGAGCGGCTTTGCCTGATTGGCAGCAATGGCGCAGGCAAGACGACCTTTGTCAACATGATCACCGGCTACCTCAAGCCCAGCGCCGGGCATATTTTTTTGGCGGGCGAAGACATTACCCAACGCTCGCCACGCGAAATTACCCGCAGGGGCGTCGCGCGGTCGTTTCAGATTCCTCAGCTGTGTTTGCCTCTGACGGTTCTTGACAATGTGCTGACGGCGTTGCACTGCGGCGCGGGCCAAGGTGCTGCGGCTGGTTCAGGAATCAGCCAGTTTTTCAAAAACGCGCGCGACGCTGATTCAATTGCCCAGGCGATGGACTTGCTCACCCGTTTTGGCCTGGCGGCCCAAGCCGGGCGGCCCGTGCGGGAGCTGCCCGGCGGCGTGCGCAAGCTGTTGGACATTGCCATGGCGCTGACCGGCCAGCCCCGCGTTTTGCTGCTGGACGAACCGACCAGCGGCGTCAGCGCTGACGAAAAGTTCAGCACCATGGACACCGTGATGCAAGCCATTGAGCGCAGTGCGGGCAGTGCGCCCGTGACCGTGCTGTTTGTTGAGCACGACATGGACATCGTGCGGCGCTACGCCAGCCGGGTTGCTGCGTTTTACAGTGGCCGGGTGATTGCCGATGGCCTGGCCCAAGACGTTTTAAACGACGCTGACGTGCAACGCCACGTGACGGGTTTTGCGCCCAGCGCCGCACACGCAAGCAAGGTGCCCGCATGATCGCGCTCGAATTTGCCCAGGTGTCGATACAAAACGTCGAAGTGCTGCGGCGCTTTTCGATTCGAATAGAAACCGGTGCCATGGTCGGCTTGGTGGGCCGCAACGGCGCTGGCAAAACCACGGTGATGCGGACCATCATGGGCCATTTGCCGCTGCTGGGCGGCAGCCTGAAGTTGGGCGACATTGACCTGCAAGCCAGGCCAGCGCATGACCGCGCGGCCTTGGGCATTGGCTACATGCCGGAAGACCGCGGTTTGGTGCCCGAACTGACGGTCGAAGAAAACATTTGCCTGCCGCTGTGGGTATCGCCCCATCTGGTGGTCGCGGACCGTCTGAAGCTGGTGTACGAGATTTTGCCCGAATTGCTGCCCATGCGCGAGCGCCGCGCCATGTTGCTGTCTGGCGGGCAGCAAAAAATGGTGGCGCTGGCCAGGGCCTTATCGGTTGGCACCAAGCTGCTGCTACTGGACGAGCCATTTGAAGGCGTGGCCCCTGCACTGTCGCAAAGGCTGTCAGAAGTGGTGGGCAAGATGCGCGGCAGCGGCCTGTCGGTGCTGATCAGCCAGTCAGACCTGAACCACTCACGTGACCTGCTGGACGCCGAGGTGGTGATTGAACGCGGGGCGAATCAGGATTCGACATCTGTATCCAAGGCGGCTTGAAAGTTGAATTCAGGGGTTTGTTCCACCCTTCGAATCCTGACAGCAACGATAGTCTGCTACATTTAATATAGCAAACTATTGTTATTATTCGAGAGCTAGAGCCCTATTTTTCTCAAAATCTGCTAAAATAGCGCCTTGGGTGACTGATTTCAAAAATCTCATATCACCCGTGATATCACTTTGAGGCGAACTGGGTCCATCAACACGGGTTGAACCTGCCGCGCCCCGGCCCAGCCAACCCCTTCACCACAGCCTTTGCATGACCGACCACTATGCCGCCTTGGGTGTGAGCAGCAGCGCCACGCTGGCAGACATTAAAAAAGCGTTTCGCCAGCAGGCCTCGCTTCACCACCCTGACAAAAACACCTCGCCAGACGCCCCCGCGCGGTTCCGGGCGGTCCAAACCGCCTATGAAATCTTGTCAGACGATGAAAAGCGCCTGGCTTATGACGACAACCGGCGGCGCAATTTGTTGGACAATCCCTTGGAATCTGCCCGCGAAATTTGGCAAAACTACTTCAGGCCGCTGATCTAACCTGAGCGCGGCTGCAGGGCATTGCCAATATCACCAACGCCCCCATCTGCCAATGTCCCGCGACCCCAGACTCCCCAACCAGCCTCCATTTGACCCCGACCCGAGACGTCCCACAGCATGAGCATTTCACCGTTTTTTCAACACCTTCGTTCTGCCTACCAGGCTGAAATCAACGACCTGGCCTTTGACTCCGAAGGGCAGGACGTGCTGCAGCGCCGCCTGGAAGATCGCCGCAAAGAGCTTGGCTTTTTGCTGCAAATGATGGAGCTCAGCCCCGAGATGGTGGCCGTCGTCCTGCACCAGGGGTTTGAGTTCAAGCTGCCTGCCGCCATGGACAACTTACTCTCGCGCGAGTCCGATGAACTGCCCAGTTGGGACAGCCTGCAGCACGCCATTGCACAGCCCAAGTGGGCGCAAGACTTGTGTCGTGTGATTCTGCAAGAACCCAAAGGCGACTGGTTTTTGGCCGTGGCTGCCGGGCTGGAGTTCATGTACCACAGCGTGGATCGCCATGCCGCCCAAAATAACGAGTCAGACGACGCTCAGGACGAAGATCATCAAGATGCTGACAGGGATGGCGAAAAAGCCGATGCCAAAAATGCCGAATCCGAGCGCCCCATCGACAGCGATGACGCCAACGACTACAAATCCCGCGAAGAAGCCGGCGCCGACTGGCTGGCTGAACAAGGCTTTGACCGCAAAGACTGAAACCCTGGCCACCTAGACAACCGTTTTCAACAAGGCCCACGCCATGACCACCCAACTCGCCCTGATTGCCAAAACCCAAGCCCTGATTGCCGCAGGCGACATCGTCGGCGCTGAAGCCGCGCTGGTGGACCTGGCCGACAAAGAGGGTGATCGCGCCCTGATGGTGGTGCTGGAGCAGTTGCCACCCAAAGACATTTTGGCGGTGATGCGCGAGTACGACAACTCCAAAGAATCGGTCATCAACCTCTTGGTGTCGCCCCAGCAGTTTGCCCGCGCTGTGGTGATTGAAAAGCAGTACAAAGACCTAAGCCGCACCCACCTGCGCGGCATGATGAATTCGATCATTTTCAGAGACGACGCCAACCCCGCCGAGTTTTTGGAAGCCATTGGCGACCTGGAAGGCGGCAGTGAAGCCATGGCCGACTACTTTTCTGAAAAATGGAGCCGTATTGAGGCCTTTGCCCGCACCGGCACCTTTGACACCGCCGAGGACGACGGCGAAATGCTGACCGAAACCGCCCTGCTTTCCAGCGCTTACGTGAAGCCGCGCATCGAGCAAGACGAGTGCGCCGACCAGGACTGGATGCAGCTGGCCTGGATCATGCGCTACGAATGCCCCGATTTGTTCATTGAAACCGTCATCGTCATGCGCGCCAAAGCCCGCGCGCACGACTTAGGCCTGGGCGAAGAGAACGATGCCGTCGCCGCGGCCGATGAGGAAGACGACGGCAAGTTCGAAACCAGCGACACCGACCGTGGCAAGGCGACCCCGGTCAAACTGGAATCTGACGAAGAATCCGCGATTTGATGCGCTGACCAGGCTCCGCCTACCCCGCCCGTCCCGCCCATCCAATGTCCCCACAAATTGACGCCGCGCCTCCAGTCGCTGCCAGCAGTGCCCCGGCTGGCTTGGCGCCCTACGACGCCCGCCCGTTTTTCGAAAAAGCCTTGGCCTTTGGCATTCAAAACCGAATTCTGGACGCCGCCCGGCTGGAGCAAATCGCCACCGACGCACCCAAAGGCATGGTGCAAATCGCCCGCTACTTTGGCAGCGAATATTTGCGCCCCGAACTGGAACGCGCCCGCGACCGCATGGTCAACCTGGTCAGCCTCTACCTTGAAAGCACCTGCCACGGCAACCTGAAACTGGCCGCTGAATCGCTGCGCGACCACTCGTTTTTGTCCCGCTCCAAAGGCGGCTCCGACATGCTGAAACACCTGCTGGGCATGCCCTCCAACAGCCACTTTGGCATGAACGAGGCCAGCGGTTTTACCGATGACCAAATTCCGCTACTGGCCAAGTGGACGTTGAAACCCCTGGCCGACTACCAAGCCGAACTGGCAGAGCGCAGCCAGGCCGCCCTGGTCATCGACACGGCGATCTGGCTGGCCGATGAGTTGGGCATGGACGAAGCCGCGCTGCAAGAAGCCGGTTGCGACGGCGACGCCGTCATTCGCACGGCACTTTTGGCTTTGAACGCCAAGCGCAGCCACATGCCCGACTGGCTTGAGTTTGAAAAGCTGATCGCCGCGCTGCGCAAAAAGGCGAGCGGGTTGCCCCTAAAACTGGCCATTCCCAAGCAACTGCCCGCTGAATTTGCCGACGTTGTGGAGCGCGCCCGCCAATCGATTCTGGCCGATTTGCCGAAAATTCAAGACCCAGCGTTGCCCATCAAAAAGCTGTTTTGCCAAACGCCCGCGTTCATTGGCCGCTATTTCTGGATTGAAGACGCGCTGGCCGAAATTGACAATTTTGACCGCAGCGTATCCGATGCTTGGACCAAGGCCACAGGCGGCCATGACGATGAAGGCTCGCTTTTGACCCTGTTTTTAAGCATCGCCACCGCCAGCCCTGCCAAAACTTTGCTCACCGAAAAAGCCGCCGCCGCACTGATTCAAAAAATCAGGAAATCCAAGCCAACTTCAGCCAAGTCCGCAGATTCCAAAGCGCCTTCGCCATCTGGCTCCAGCCCCAGCCTCAACAGCGACGCCGTCATCGCCTACATCCGCGACCACGCGCCCGAACAGCACCAGCTTGACTACATGGCGCTGTGGCGCAACTTCATCGCCGAAAGCCTGCCCACCCTCGCCAGCGACTACGACTACGAACTCAAAGACGCCATGGCTTTGCTGCGGCGGGAGTGCAATTTGAAGTGATGCGACGGGTGAAACGGGCTTTTACTTTCACGGTGAACCTAGCATTCTCCTCATATTTGCTATTATATAAATAGCAAACTATTTATATAATTCGAGAGCTAGAGGCCTATTTTATCGATATTTTGTGTTTTTCGACGTTTTTTGATCATCAAATACCCAAATTGGGTATGAAAATCAAAAAAATACCCACTTTCAGTTTTCACCGCGTTTTCGGCAATATTCGACCCAAATTCCACCCAAGTTTGTCCCAGGCTCACACCAAATTGAAGCCAAGCCAGCAAGGGATAATTGCCCCCATGTCCCATCCAGACACCTCTCTTCACATCTACCAGCGCCAAGTCAGCGCTGAGTTTCACGACTCGCTGTCCGTCATCGCGTCGCTCATCTCGCCTGGCCAAACGCTGCTTGACCTGGGCATGGGCACGGGCGGCTTGGGCAAGTTCTTGCAACAAACCCACGCGGTGGTCGCCGATGGTGTGTCGCTCAACCCGGCAGAGGCTGAAATTGCCTGCGCCTACTACCGGCGCGCTTTGGTGGCCGATTTGGACAAGGTGGACCTGATCGTCCTGTTTGGCGATCAGCGCTACGACTGCATCGTCTGCGCCGATGTGCTGGAGCACCTGAAACAGCCCGAGAGAATTTTGGCGCAAGCTGCAACCCTGTTGGCGCCGGGCGGCAGGCTCATCACCTCGGTGCCCAACGCGGGCTATTGCGGGCTGGTGGCCGAGCTGATTCAGGGCGACTTTCGCTACCGGCCCGAAGGCCTGCTGGACAACACCCATTTGCGCTTTTTCACGCGGCGCTCCTTGCAGCGGTTTTTTAGTGACAACCAGTGGGCGACCCAGTCCACCCAAACGATTCGCCGGGAACTGAACGAATCCGAGTTTCAAGTGGCGTTTGACAGCCTTGCGCCATCGGTTGCAAGGCATTTACTGGCCTTGCCGGATGCCTTGACTTACCAGTTCATATCGGTGTTGCAACCGCAGGGCGTTGCCAGCGGGCAGGCAGCAGGTTCAACGCAAAACCCCGCAAATCAGGCGACGCTGGCAAGCCAACGTGCCGACGCAGTTTTTTCAATCCAGCTTTACCTGGCCACCCAAAACGGCTACGACGAAGGCTTGAAACTAGTCGCCAGTGGGCGCATTGGCGATCCGCACCAAACCGTCAGTTTTGCCATTGCTGCCCATTCCCAGCCCTACACCCGCATTCGCCTGGACCCGGCTGATCGCCCCGGTTTCTTCAAACTGCACCACCTGACGATCCACCTGCCAGATGGTGAGCTGGTTTGGCAATGGCGCGCCGCCAGCGACCCGTTGGAGGCATTGAGCTGCGCCCCGCACCATCAAATGGCCTTCGCGCCCCCTTGGGAGTTTTCTGCCAGCGCTTTGTTGATGCTGCATGGCGACGACCCCTGGCTCGAACTGCCCATCGGGTCCGATGCACTGCAAAAAATCGCGCAAACCGGTGCCACGTTAGAGGTTTGCGCGGGCTGGCCCATGTCGGCAGACTACGTGCAGGCCAGCAGCACGATGGACGCCATGCAGGTTCAACACCAGCAGACTGACGATCTGCAAAAGCTCGAAATTGACCGCCTGACCGCGCACAACCGGCAAATCGAAACCCTGCAACGCCATACCAACAGCGAACTGGACGCTCTGCGCCGGGGCGCAATCGATTCGTTGGACGAAAAGCAGCGGTTGATTGGCGAACTGCGATCCACCCAAAAAGAACGCACAACGGCGCTGCAACAAGTCACGCAGATTGCCGCACACGTCGAAAGCATCGAAAAATCCACCATGTTCCGAGCGACCCGCCCTTTGTCTAACCTGAAAGGTCGCGTTGACCGGCTTTTGGGGCGTGGCCCGAATCGGCAGCCTTCTGCACTCGCATCGCTCCAAGTACGCCCACAAGGCCAGCCGCAGCCCTTGCCCGGGCACCCGGTGGACATCATCGTGCCGGTTTACCGGGGCCTTGAAGACACCCGGCGCTGCCTGGAATCAGCCCTGGCCGCACCCGGCAATGCGGCTTGGCAGCTCATCGTCATCAATGATTTCAGCCCCGAGCCCGAGGTCACCGCCTGGCTGCGCGAGTTCGCCACCCGCGACCCCCGCATCCAACTGCTTGAAAATTCCGAAAACCTGGGCTTTGTTGCCACCGTCAACCGTGGCATGTCGCTAAGCCAAAGCAACGACGTGCTGCTGCTGAACAGCGACACCGAGGTGGCCAACGACTGGGTGGACCGAATGCAACGGGCCGCGTACAGCGACTCGCGCGTGGCCAGCGTGACGCCGTTTTCCAACAACGCCACCATCTTCAGCTACCCGCGTTTTTGCGAAGCCAACGCCATGCCAGATGGCACCTCCACAGCGGGGCTCGATGCCCTCTTTGCCAGCCAGTTGTCAGGCCAAACGGTTGCCGTGCCCACGGCTGTCGGCTTTTGCATGTACATCCGGCGCCTGTGCCTTGCCGAAGTCGGCCTGTTTGACGTGGCCAATTTTGGCAAAGGCTATGGCGAAGAAAACGACTTTTGCGTGCGCGCGTCTGAGGCCGGTTGGACGCACCTGCACGCGCTGGACACCTTTGTGCACCACGCGGGCGGCGTGAGTTTTGGTGACTCCAAGAGCGAGCGAGAACTGGCAGCGATGCAAACCTTGCGACGCTTGCACCCTGGTTACGAAGCCGATGTGCAGGCGTTTTTGCAGATCGACCCTGCTGCCTCCGCGCGGCTGCAAATCGACATCGCTCGCATCACCCAAACCGGTCGCCGGGTGATTTTGAACGTGCTGCATGACCGCGAAGGCGGCACCCTGCGCCACGTGCGCGAGATGAACCAGCACTTGGCGGCCCAGGTCGCCTACTTGCGCCTAACTCCGTCGGCGGGCGGTGTTGAGCTAAAACTCGAAGGGCTGCACGAAGCGTTTGCGCTGCAATTCTCAATGCCACAAGAGCATGCCAAATTGCTGCAAACGCTGACTGAGCTGCAGTTGAGCCACGTGCACTATCACCACCTGCTGGGTCATGCCCCAGAGATTTGCGATTTGCCGCGCCAATTGGGCGTGACCCACGACTTCACGGCGCACGACTTTCACACCTATTGCCCGCAAATATCGCTGACTGACCACACTGACACCTACTGTGGTGAACGCGGCATCGAGCAATGCCGCCAATGCGTGCAGCGCAACCCGGCGCCCGGCGGCGAAAGCATTGAAAGCTGGCGTGACCGCCATGGCCGCTTGGTTAGCGAAGCGCGCACCGTGTTTGCGCCCAGTCAAGACACGGCCCGACGCATGAAGCATTTCGCCTCGCTTGCAAATGTCCAGGTTATTCCCCACTCGGTGCTGGAACCCATTGCCCTAGCGCACCCCAAACCGGAGCCCCATCAATTTGGCAGTGGGCAAACCCTGAAAATTGTGGTGCTGGGCGCTTTGAGCAAAATCAAGGGTGCAGATGTTTTGGAAGAAGTGGCCACCCTGGCTGCTACGCACAACTCACCGATTGAATTTCACCTGCTGGGTTACGCCTACCGCAACTTGCGCAAACACCCCAAAGCCCGGTTGACCGTGCACGGTGCTTATGACGACAAAGACCTGGCTGACCTGCTGAAATGGCTCCAGCCCGACCTGATTTGGTTTCCGGCGGTTTGGCCCGAGACGTACAGCTACACCCTGAGCGCCAGTTTAGAGAGCGGCCTGCCCATTGTTGCGCCTAATTTGGGTGCGTTTGCTGAGCGCCTGCAAAACCGCGAATGGACCTGGGTGTGCGAGTGGCAACAAACTGCCCGTCAATGGCTGGCCTTTTTTGAGCAAACTCGCGAGCAGAACTTTTGCACCAACACCCCCCCTGCGCCAGTTCAATCAAAAGCAGGTTTTCCAAATGGTGCTGATCCGGTCAAACTGCCCAGCTACGGCATTGGCTCGCAAGCACCGCCCTACCGTGGCAATTATCTTAAGGATTTAAAGCCATCAAAACCATTGACTGAAGACGCGTTGATTCAATTTCAAGCGGGCATTGCCGACCACTTGAAGTCACACCGTGACAGCGCCAAGCTGGGCAACTCCATCAAATCCTCGTCGCTTCGCACCTTGCTGCGATTGCGCTCAAGCCCAGCGCTGTCGCCCCTCGCCCGGCTTATTCCGGGTCACCTTCAGCGGCGCGTCAAGTCGTGGCTGCGCGGCTGATCAGCCCAACGCGGTGTTAAAGCGGTGCTAAATCGGCGTTTACGCGGCGGTTAAGCGGCGTTTTCTCGTCTGCGAACTTGCCGGTTCTTTCGCCAATTCATCAAGGGTCGCTCCATCCCGTAGTAGGAAACTGAGGCGACCACAAGGGTCAAACCCAAGCCCGTCACCAGCAGTGCCCAACGGTTCAGCCCCATGCCCGTCAGAAAACGGTAGATTGGAAAGTGCCAAAGGTACAGGCCATAAGAAATCGAGCCCACCCAGACCAACCAGGTTTGCTCAAACAGCCGCTTCACCCCAGACTGGTCGATTCGGTGCAAATAGAACACGAGCAGGGCCGACGACACGGCCACCAGTGTGATGCCGTAGTTGTAGTACAAAACCGACGTCCATTGCGCCTGCGCAATCATCAACACAATCACGCCAAGGCAAACAGCAGCGGTCAGGCTCCAGCTTTGTCGGTTAAGGCTCACTTGCGGGGCGGACTTTAAACTGCCCAACACGGCAAATGCAGCGCCCCACATCAGCGTTTCCGCTCGCGTGTCGAGCCCGTTGTAGGTTCTGGACACATCCACGCCTTGCGCCGTCAACGCCAGCCGCACCGCCCACGACAGCGCAGCCAAAGCCACCATGGCCAACAGCAGGTGAGTTCGCTTAGCCATGCACCGCAGCAAAACCCACATCAAAAACGGCCACAGCAGGTAAAACTGAGCTTCCACCGCCAGCGACCAGGTGTGTCCCAAATCGGTTTCAGCATTCAATGAGATAACCCTGGCCCAATTGGTCAGGTAAAACAGGGCGACCAGAATGTCTACACCCTGCTTTTTCAGGCTGGCCAAAGGCACAAAAAGCCAGACCACCAGGCCATACACCAACAGCATGGCGAGCAAAGCGGGTGCCAGACGAAACCATCGCCTGACAAAAAACTGCCGAATATTCAAGCGCTGGTTTGCATCAAACTCGGCCAACAGCAAGCCGGTGATGAGGTAGCCGCTCAAGGCAAAGAAAATGTCCACACCCAGGAAACCACCGCTCAGGGTAGTGGGCAAAGCGTGAAACACCAGCACGGCCAAAACCGCCAGTCCCCGCACGCCATCCAGCGCGGGCTCGTGCGCGGACTGGTTTTTCACGGCACTGGTTTCAGCACGTTATTTTCACCGTGACACCAAAACGGCATCCTGGGCACCCCAAAAGTGGCCCTCTAGGGTTTGAATCTTCACGCCGCTGCCCAAAGCGTCGACGAGTTGGGTCTTCACAAAGTTAAGGCTGGTGTAGGTGCAACCGTAGGTTTGACCATCCAGCGCGGACGATTCGCTGGCCGTGAAAAACTTGTTTTCACCGGGGCCCCAGTCCACCCCATCTTTGCGGGCCGACTTCTCGCCGTGGGTCGAAAAAATCAAAACACCACCGGGCTCAAGGGCAGCGTGCAACACCTTGAACCAATTTTGCCAAACTTCAACAGGCAGGTGGGTGAACAGTGACAGCACAAAAATGACTTGGTATGTGCCGGGGATTACCAGCTTCAGCGGGTCGGTGGACGAGGTGAATCCTTTGACTGCGAAAGTGTTGACTAAAAAATCAACACTGCCCGGCACCACATCGCTGACCGTCAGTTGCCCTTTTGTCATCACACGGGCAAGGTGCCGCGTGAAGCGCCCGTGGCCGCTGGCAAACTCCAACAAACTTGTCACCTGGTGCAACGACATGGAGCTGGCGTCTAGCGCCGCCTGCAGCTCAACCATGGTTCGCCAACCGTCAGACAGGTAGTCTCTAACCGGGTTGGTCGATGTTGGGTGGTTGGCGAAGAATCGAAAAATGTCGTCATCTTGGGCAATTTGCCCATCCACGCCCATCCACTCTGAAAAGTTGCCTGGCAGTCGGTGCTTTTCACGCAGGTTGTGTGCGGCAAGCGATTTGGGTTGCAAACTCAATGCGGCTTCTACCGATTGCGATGCGGCGGCATGGTCCTTTGCTTCAATCTGGTTCTGCGCGTTTTGCAAAAGCTGCGAAATAGAGTCTGAATGGATGTCGGTCATGGTTTGGGCAAAGTTGTCCACTGATGTTGAAGTCGGCAATAGCCCAATTCGCGAGAGTCGCCTGAAATGTCAAACGGCATTTCGACCTGGTCAAAAAGGCGCAGCCCTTCCGGGTCTAAAGCATGGGAGCGTGCGACATACCTGCCTGGTAGCAGCGGCAAGTCGTCGAACACTATGGAATATTCAAAGAGATGCTTGTCTTTGGGGGTGAGCACGTAGCCGTCCATCTCACTGATCACGCCGTAAATCGGCGTGCCATCCGCCCGCACAAACCCCACCGCCACATTGGGGGTGCGTCCATCTGGCGAATAAACGCTTCCACTGACGGTGATGCTGCCACCCATGTTGATGCGCAGCGCCACCCCGGCGGGTTGTCCATTGAGCAGCATGTCGTTCACCTGGTAAATGTCGGCTGAGCGCTCTGCGGGTTGGGCGTGGGCGTCGCCTGGCTCCGATTTCTTTTGCGCACGGGTTTTTTCTTCGTGCCACGCCAAATAGGAACGGGTGACGTCGGCCGACGTGCCTTGCATTTGCACCTTGCCGCCATCCAGCCAAATCGCCTGCTGACACAGTTTCTGGATATGAAACATGCTGTGCGAGCACAAAAGCAAGGTGCCGCCGCTGGATCGGTATTCTTCTAGCCAAGTGATGCATTTCTTTTGAAACGACTCGTCACCCACCGCCAGCACCTCGTCGGTGATCAGCACTTCAGGCACCACACTGGTCGCCACGGCAAAGCCAAGCCGCACCACCATGCCAGATGAATAATGCTTGATGGGCTGGTCAATGTGCTGGCCAATGTCTGCAAAGGCCAAAATTCCATCCATCCGCTCTAATGTTTCGGCACGCGTCAGGCCCATCAGCGAGCACGACAAAAAGACGTTGTCGCGCCCGGTGTACTCGGGGTGAAAGCCTGCGCCCAGCTCTAACAAGGCACCAATGCGGCCTTTTCGCGCAAGTTGACCTGCACTGGGTGTGGCAACCCCTGCAATCAACTTGAGCAAGGTTGACTTTCCTGCACCGTTCACACCCACTAGTCCGAGCGATTGCCCACGCCGAACTTCAAAGCTCACGTCGTGCAAAGCTTGAAACACGTGCTGGGGCGCCGTGCCACGCAAACGCGACCAAACATGCTCAAGCTTGTGCCGCCCATGGTCAAAAATGGGGTAGCTTTTGCTAACGTTGGCAAGCGAGATCAAAACTTCACTCATCAGGGCTAAACCATGTCTTCAAAGTGAGGGGACAACTTCAAAAAGAAACGCCGCGCCAGGTAAAACAGCGCCAAAGCGATTGCGATCGTCATGGCAAGCATTCCCAAGTGCACCTGGTTTGTGCCCAGCAAGGCCGCCCTGATGGATTCCAGCACATGAACCAAAGGGTTCCATTGCATCACGCTGGCCATCCAACCTGGCACGGATGCCATGGGGTACAAAATTGGCGTCGCGTAAAACAGCACACTGGTCACTTGGGTTAGCAATTGTTCTACGTCGCGAATGAAGACCTGAAGCGACGCCAATACCAAACCCACCGCAGTCGCGAGCAACAGCAGCACCAACATGCCTGCAACCACGACGGGTAAAGCCCAAAAACTGACAGCAAACCCTGCCAAGGCCAGAACCACCAACACCACCGCAAAGCCACAAACTTGAATGGAAAAACTCGACAGAACCGCGCTGTAAACGAGCAGTTCGTGCGGAAAGGCCACTTTTTTGACCAACGCACCATGGTTTTGCACCGCCACAGTGCTTCTCGACAGGCTTTCAGAAAACGCCAGCCAAGGCCACAGTGCCGTGGCGACGAACAGCACGTAGGGCTGGTTAGGCATCGCATTGGGCGTGCGCACACTAAAGATGTATTCAAACACCACCGCGTAAACCGCCAGCATGGCAATGGGGTGCAGCAGCGCCCAAAGCACCCCCACCACAGACCCCGCATAACGGTTTTGAATGTCTCGCGTGATGAGTTCACGCAACAGGCCACGGTGTCGCCAGGCAACGGCAACAGCGGTGTTTCTCAGCATAGCCAACTACTTTTTTTGCGCCTTGGCGAATGCTTCAATGGCGGGCAAATCGAAAGTGGCTTCAGACAGAATCTTTTCTTTGACAACCTGCCGAGCGCTATTGATGGCGTTGGTCCGCGCTTCATTGATCAAGGTCTCTTTGACAGATTCAAAACTGCGAATGCCGGCAGGTCGGTTTTCTTCGAGTTTGATGATGTGATAACCAAAACTAGACTCCACAACGCCGCTCAACTCTCCGGGCTGGGTCAGCTTGAAGGCTGCGTCTTCAAAGGGCTTGACCATACGCCCACGAGACACAAAGCCCAAGCTGCCACCCTTGGCCGCGCTGCCCGGGTCTTGCGACTGCGCTTTGGCTATTTCTTCAAAATTGCCGCCCGCTTTTAATCTTTCAAGTATTTTGTCAATGTCTGCCCGCGCATTCGGCGTGGCCAACAGCAGCAAAATGTGGCTAATTTTGACCTCTTGGGGTGACTCGAATTTTTTGGGGTTGATGTTGTAAGTCGTTTGCGCGTAAGCCGCTAGGGCAGCAGCGCTGGGCGTGCCTGCAGTGTCAATTTGTTCCAAACGCGCGTCGGACAAAATTTTGTCGCGCGCAGCATCCAAGGCCGCTTTGACGATAGGGTTTTGCTCTAGACCCCCTTTGACTGCCTCTGCAGCCAAAACGCGCCGAACATAAATATTGGACACATTGGTCTGCACCATTTCAGGACGACCAAATGTGTTGGTGCGTATTTCTGGTGTGACACGCAAAAGGTCATAGTCCATGTCTTGGGTATTGACGGTGACACCACCGCCACGCACTAAAACTTGTCCTTGGACAGCCAAAGCCCCAACACTTAAAACGACGGTAACTGTAAATCGAAACAGATTGAACATTGACACAGCCTTGAAACTTCAAAAATTGGAAAGCTCGATTTTCTAACAAAAATGAAAAAGGGCGGGGAAAACCCCGCCCTCTTTAGGAGACCGTTTACTTAGTTAGAAACCAAATTAACGAGTAACCTTGTGGTTCCACAAGAAGCCATAGTTCACAGTGGTGTTCGAAGCACGAATGAACGAGCCGCCCAAGATTGGCAAACCTGTAGCAACTGCACCTGGAGTTGCAATTGTCAACCAACCTTGTTTGTAGGTTGCGTCAGCAATCGAGATATCACCACGGTTAACCGTTGCGCTCAAAGCCGATGGGTTAGCAGCGCCAGCGTTGATTGAATAAACAGCGGTTTCGCCGCAAATCAAGAAGGTTGCAGCAGCAGAAGGCACGTTTGGCGAGATCACAAAGATCGTACCACCAACGCCTGGGGTCGTCTCTTCACGGTCAAAAATCTTGTTCTGGCTCGTTGGACGAATCAGTTGGTTCAAGCAGATTTGGCGATCATTGACAGCCGTATTGGCAGCCGTGTAATGCGTATTGACACCAGCGTTGTAAGCTGGCACGTTGGTCACGTAGTTTTGAGCCACTGCGTAGCGACGTGTTGGCTGCGAGAACAGCAAGTCGGTCACAGCATTGATGTCAGTAGACGTCACGTACTGGTTGGTGATCGAAGTCACGGCCAAAGCCGTTGCAGTCGCCGTTGCACGAGCAGCTGCCGTAGCGTCTGTCGTGATATATGGCGTCGACAAGTCAGGCAGGTCATACTGCTGGGCAGCTTGCTGACCAGCAACAGGAGCCAGGCTCAACAATGGGTCAGCCGTAGCGGTTGCAAACGAAGCTGGAACGCCAAATTTCTGAGGCCAGAAATTCAAGTTACCAGCAGCGCGAGCTGCACCGATACGCGCTTCCAGCGCAGTAGCCGAACCAGACCAAGCAGCCGTGTTAGCTTGGTTCAAAATGATCCAGTCGCTGGTCAATCCACCGGTTGGAACAGCCATGCCGCGCGCATTTGCAGCAGCAACGTCAGCCACGTCGGTGCCCAGAGCGGCCTCCAAAGCGGCTGCAGTACAAGGAGCAACGCCAGCCACGTGCTTCGTAGCAGTGAACAGAGCCGTCAATGGCAACGGTGGAATGTCAGCCATGTTGATGATCTCAACATAACCTTCACGGGTTTCGTTAGCACTGTTACCTTTAGTAGGCGTTGGGTCAACGCGTGAAGTAGCAAAAGCATTACCAGCAGCAAATGCTACGCCAGATGGCAAAACGCAGGTTTTGTCAGTGGTTTTGAGCAGCGCAATTTTGCTGACTGGGTCTTGAGTGATCGTCGCGGTCCACACGTCACCTGGTGACATCAAAACTTGGAAGTCAAACAAATCGTCTGAGTTGGCAGCACCACGGAAACGAACTTTGACAACTTTGCCGTTGACCAAGTCAGTATTGGTGATGTTCATCAAAGTGGCGTTATCGCCTTGAACCGTGAAGTACGGAATGATCAGCTGGTGACCAATGCCGTCAGCATTCAAAACGAGAGAGGTAGCAGTGGCGCCGCCAATCGTTGTAATCGCCAGCGCACCGCCAGCAAACCCAAGACCGCCCAGTGCGGCGATGACGCTCAATGCGAGTGTACTTTTTTTCATGAAGACTCCAGTTAAAAAAATAAATAAGCGCAACAACAAGACCTTTTACGCTTTCGAAATAATACCACAGGGGGCTGTTTAGGCAAGCTGTAGACCCCCTGTTCCGGGTGCTGTGTTGATATTTTGCAACAGTAGTTTTGAGGTTTAACCAAAATTTGACGCTGTTGGAGAAAACTATAGCGGAACTTGCGGTCAGAGCGTCTCAAACATCCACCACCGGCCGTCCTCTAATACCCAGACTTCATCGATCCCGCCAATCATATTGCCTTGTAGACCAAACGGCACGATTGGTTTGCTTTCCAGTTTGATTCGCACTTCGCACTTGACTGCTTCACATTCGGCATTGATCACTTCGACCGCAATCCATTTGACCGGGGTGCCCAAGCGCTTGTTTCGGTAATAGGCCGCCGTTTTTAGCTGGCGGTACGACGGAACAGCAAATTCATACGCTTTTTCGAAATCACCTGCCAAGAGTGCTTGCCAGCGCTGTGTTGCCAGTTGGCGCACGGTTTCCTCGGGAGTTTTGGGGGTGCCAACCGCTGCGCAACCCGCCAAGGCGGCGATAGCGATCGAAGCGATAAGGCCTTTGATAGCAGTTTGTCCAAAAAACCTCGAGGATTGATCGACCGGAATTTGCCAAGAGTTTTGCTGAGAATTTTTGCCAATTTTCATATCTTGTTTCTCAATAGCTGGGTTTGAAGTTCTCAGAACAGCCACAAACCCCAAAACTTGGCTTGGTCGCTGGACGAGAAAACCTAATTGGGCGCTGCGTTGGGCGGTGAAGGGTTCACAGGCAAAACCTCGCCTTCCACCTTGGTGTCGCCCCAGGCACGGCCAATGTCCTTCATTTTAAGACGCATGCTGGCCGTCAGATCACGAAGGTCGTTGTCGGAACGAACTACTTGCGGCGTGATGATGACCAGCAACTCGGTTCGGTTGTTGTTGGTGTTGTTAGCCCCAAACAGGCTGCCCAGCAAGGGAATGTCTTGTAATAGTGGCAGGCCAGACTTGCCCGATGTTGCGTTGTCTCTGATCAAACCACCCAAAACCAGGGTTTCGCCAGAGCGCACGGCCACTTTACTGCCAATTTGGCGCTGCAAAAAGCTGCGCTGCCCAGTGGCAATGTCCACTTGCCCTACGTCGTTGACAGCCTGGTTCAACTGCATGGTGACCAT